>NZ_CP045324.1:2400000-2710669 GCF_009363275.1 Marinobacter sp. THAF197a | reverse complement strand
CGTTGATCAGGGACGGCTCTATTTCCCTAACGTAATGAGGGGAGTCTACGGAGAGGAAAAACAACAATCGAGGCAGGGCTATCGCAGTGCTTTGCTCGACCCACTGGTTGCAGCAATCGAGGTGTCTCGGGGCGTTCAGCCTGAGTTTGACTTGCCCGACACCAAGAAAAAATATGGCAGTAACCGAAATTCGAAGGCTTTGCGTTTATACCTTAACGCCTTTTTGTCGTTGGTTGAGCGTGTGCTACTTGTGGAGGTATCTCATCAGAAGCTTGTTGCCAGATTAACCGAAGTAGGTGATCGCGAGGAAGCGAAGCAATTGAAGCGTCTTCTATGTCCAGAGCCTGGCAGTGGGCCGGTACCCCCAGGGCATAAGTACTGGTTGGGGCAAGAAAGCGGTCCTCAAATTCCGAGCGAGAGTGTGATTTTCAAGTGACGGTTAGCTGGTGGCAGCTGTCGAATTCGATTTTTTACATTCCTTTACAAAATCGTTGAAATTTTTTCTAAAGCAACCGGGTAGGGTGCCGTTAAGTGGAGTAACAGGGCGGCGCTCCCAACTGAGAACCGGGCGCCAGACCTTTTCCATGAAATAACGACATCTGTCGAAGGAGAAGCAATATGGCTCTCGGTATTAACACTAACGTCGCTTCACTGAACGCCCAGAACCAGCTGAGCAAGTCTCAGGGCATGAACGACCAGGCTCTGCAGCGTTTGTCTTCTGGTCTGCGTATTAACTCTGCGAAAGATGATGCGGCTGGCCTGGCGATTTCTACTCGTTTCCAGTCTCAGATCTCTGGTCTGAACGTGGCTACTCGTAATGCCAATGACGGCATTTCCCTGGCGCAAACGGCTGAGGGCGCCTTGAACGAGATTACTAACAACTTGCAGCGGATTCGGGAACTAGCGGTCCAGTCTGCTAACGCTACTAATAGTGATTCAGACAGAGCTGCCTTGAACGATGAGGTTCAGCAGCGCCTTGAAGAAATCGACCGTATCTCGTCCCAGACTGCGTTCAACGGGTTGCGTGTGCTCGACGGCTCTTTTGGACAGCAAGACTTCCAAGTAGGCGCTAATGCTGGGGAAACCATCGGTATTAACCTTACCCAAGGTACCCGGGCTTCCCAGATCGGTTCCATCGCTCAGGCGGAATTGAACATTGATGGTGAAGCCCTGGCTGACAACCAGAACTTTACTCTGCGTGTTGGTGCAGGCGAGATTCAAACCCTTGAGATAGGTGAGGATAGCAGTGCCGCGAGTATTGCTGATGCTATTCGGTCGTCCGTCGACGGGGTGTCAAGTGTGACAGCCGAAAACTCCCAGACAATTGATTGGGCAGGCGACGTAACGCTTACTACAGCGAATAGTGGTGTTGATACGCAGAGTTATAGCATCACAATTGGCGCTGGTGGTGAGTCGGTGGAGCTCGCCTTTGCCAGCCCAGCAGCGGACGGCTCGACAACTATCACTGCGGCAATGGTCAGAGACGAAATTAACAGCAATTCGATCCTTGGATCTGTTGGTATTTCTGCTTCGCTTGACGGTGGTAACTTGGTCATTCAGCAGGCTAGCGGCGAAAACTTTACCCTGCAGGAAGCATCCGGTTCGACCGGCGCCGCCACTGATCCTGATCTGGCCGCAGTAGGCCTGAACGATGCGGCCTCGGCTGGCTTCACTGCCGAGACAACCTTTGCTGGTACCGTTAGCTTTACCGCTGAAAACAGCGTTACGGTCGCGGGTGCTGATGTTGCATCGGTAGGTGGTGAAAACTCATTCAATGCTGAGGGATTCATCCGGGATATCGATATCAGTAACGTCCCGGGTGCAAACGAGGCAATTGCTCGGGTTGACGCAGCTCTGACCTCCGTCAACAGCCTGCGCGGCGAACTCGGTGCGATCCAAAACCGCTTCGAGTCCACGATTGCGAACTTGGCAACGTCTGTAGAGAACCTCAGCGCATCCAACAGCCGTATCCTGGACGCTGACTTCGCGGCGGAAACCGCCAACCTGGCTAAATCCCAGGTACTGCAGCAGGCCGGTATCTCCGTCCTGGCTCAGGCGAACGCCCGTCCGCAGCAGGTTCTGTCCCTCCTGCAGTAAGGGGCATAGCGGTAACGGCCGGAACCCTCGGGTTCCGGCCTTCCGCCGTTGAAGGATAGCGAGGTAAAGCTATGAATGACGTTAACCTGAACAGCCCGGACCTGAAACTGGTGCGCTCTGGCGCCCAGGCTCCGGCCAAGGCAATGTCGTCATCTCAGGCCGAGGGCCGGAACGCCCCTGACCTTGCTGCTTCGGCTGCCGGTACCCGCCAGGTGCAGGCTCCCCAGGTTGCTCAACAGGCTTCGCAGGCTGAAAAGCTGCAGGCCCGTAATGAAGAGCAGCGCAAGGAGCTGAATGAGGCGGTTAGCCAGTTGAACGACTTTGTTCAAACCGTGCAGCGGGATCTTCAGTTTGAAGTGGATAATGAAATGGGCCAGACCATCGTAAGGGTGGTTGATCAACAAACCCAGGAAGTTATCCGCCAGATGCCGGATGAAGTAGCATTGAGGTTGGCAGAAAAATTGCAGCAGGATGAACCGCTGACGTTGTTTAACATCAAGGTGTAAAAGCTTGCCGCTTTTGCGCGGGTGAAAACGACGGTATTTCAGCACCGCCGCCTCTGAGAAGAGCCGGCGGTGTTCTGCGTTTACGCACTGTTACAAATCGGCATAGGAATTTTCCGGAAAAGGGCAAAGTTTTGCCGCCTGCTGCCGATAAACTGATCAGTACAGAGATTCGCCCCCCTGAGGAGGCACGGTTATGGCCAGTATTTCATCGTTAGGTATCGGTTCCGGCGTGTTGACGTCGGATCTTGTCGACCAGTTGGTGGCTGCGGAGCGCAGGCCCACGGAAGTTCGGCTGGATCAGAGAACGGAACGCACCGAGGCGCTTATTTCTGCCTACGGCAAGTTGCGCAGCGCTGTTACGGAGCTGCGCCTGCCTATGCGTCAGCTCGGTTCTGCGGATGCGATGAAGTCGTTTTCCGCCACTTCCTCGGGTAGCAATATTGATGTGTCGGTGGATGCCAGCAAGGCCAGCCGCGGCTCTTACAGCCTCGATGTGAAAAGTCTGGCGCAGTCCCAGGCCCTGGCCAGCCGGGATGTGTTCGCCGACCGGGATGCCACCAGCGTTGGCCGTGGCACCATGACGCTTCAGGTGGGTGACAAGACCACCAACATCACCATCGATTCTTCCAACGACACGCTGCAAGGCCTGGCGAATGCCATCAACGAGGCCAATGCGGGCGTGTCTGCCGGTGTGATTGATACCGGCAACGGTTTCCAGCTGGTGTTGTCTGCGGATGAAACCGGTGAAGCAAACGCCGTCAATATCTCTGTTTCTGAAGATGGTGCCGCCCCAGGATTAAGCCGGTTCGCTTTCGATACGGCGGATCCCGACAATATGGATGGCATGCGCCAGACCATTGCGGCGAGCGATGCGGTAATGGAAATCAACGGCGTGGAAATTCGCCGTGCCACCAATAGCATTGAAAACGTGGTGGATGGGCTGACCTTCAACATTACCGGTGAGGGTAAGTCCACGATCAAAGTGGAGCAGGACACGGCGGCGGTTGCCGAGCGTGTTCAGGCGTTCGTAGACAAGTTCAACGAGCTGCAGGGCACCATCCGTGAGCTGTCCTCATTTGATAGCGAGACGGGGCAAGGCAGTATCCTGACCGGGGATTCTACGGTTCGGAATATCCAGAACCAGTTGAAGCGAGTGCTGACGGATATTATTCCCGGGCTGGAAAACGCCAGCGTTCGCAGTCTGGCGGATGTGGGCATTGGCACGGATTTCCGCACCGGTGAGCTGGAGTTTGATAGTCAGAAGTTTCAGCAGCAGCTTCGGGAAAACCCGGATGATGTTACCGCACTGTTTGCCGAGCAGGGCAGAACCAATGATTCCCAGGTGGAGTTTGTTCGTAGCGGCTCTAATACTCGCCCGGGTGATTACAGCATTAACGTAACCCAGATGGCGACTCGGGGCAGCCTTAATTACTCTGTCCCAAACACCGCAGATGCGATACAGGTTCAAGCCGATAACAGTTTCACGTTCCAGGTGGATGGTGAAACCACCGCAACGGTCTCGATTGCTGCAGGTGATTATTCCGGCGAGGATTTTGCCGCTGCCATTCAGACTGCCCTTCGTGAGAATACTGCGTTGAGTGCAGCTGGGCGGTCGGTTCAGGTGGCATATGATGCCACCGAAGGTCTGACCTTCACCTCCAATCGCTTTGGTAGTGATTCCAATGTAAGCCTGGCGGGGTTGAGCAACGTCACGGGGCTGAACACCGCCACCGGCACCGCCGGCCAGGATGTCCAAGGCACCATTAACGGCCAGACTGCCCAGGGCGATGGCCAGGTGCTGTTCCTGGCAAACAATGCTGGTGGTGATGCCGCTGGTCTGCAGGTGCGCATTACCGGCGGTGACGTTGGTAATCGCGGCTCGGTGAAGTTTATTGAAGGCGTGAGTGAACGTGCGGTAGATACGATTACCAGCATTCTGGGTGCAGAGGGTGCCTTGAGCTCCCGGACTGATGCCCTGAACCGGGATTTGGAGCGCATTCAGGAAGACAGAATCAAGCTGGATTTGCGGGTTGAGAGCTATCAGGCCCGCCTGGTGGCCCAGTTCAGCGCGGCAGATTCCCTGATCTCCCAGCTCAATAATACCCGGGATTACGTGACTCAGCAGCTGGCGGCCCTGGCGCCGAACCGGCAGAACGATTAATTCAGCTATACTGATGGTTGGCCAGCCAACCATGGCATACCGGACAACGGTGAAACGAGGTTATATATGAACGGTTTACAGGCGTATCAGCGCGTTAATACCCAAACCAGCATCACCGATGCAGACCCGCACAAGCTGATTCAGCTGCTGTATAACGGGGCCATCGAGCGCATCAATATGGCCAAGTCCAAGATTCAGGCGAAGGATTACGCGGCTAAGGGGCAGTTGCTCAATAAGGCCATCGAAATCATCGGCGGCCTGCGGGCGTTCCTGGATTTCGAAAAAGGCGGTGAGCTGGCTACTCGTCTCGAAGCTCTTTACGACTACATGGAACGCACCCTGCTTGAAGCCAGCGCCAAGAATGACGTTGCCAAGCTGGATGAAGTGCTGAACCTGCTGCGTTCTGTGAAAGACGGGTGGGATGGCATTCGTGATGAGGTGGTGAACCAGCAGCAGGCGGTCTGAACTTAGCGTTGGTCAAGCATATGGCGTTCTTTCGTGGGTTGTTGGTTGCCTTTCTGGTTGCAGCGGCCCACGTTAGCGCTAATGATGAAGTTGCTTCAGGTGAGAGCGTTCCTGCCACCTCGCCGGCTATCTTTGCGATTCCAGATGTCTGGCCCTGGGGCTTTCAGGACGACAAGGGCGAGTTGCAAGGCAGCCTGATTACGCTTATGGACCGGTTGTCAGAACTCTCGGGTGTGCCCGTGAGTGCGCAGTTGCTTCCTCTGCGGCGGGTAATCCTTGATCTGCTCAGGGGGCGCGCGGAATTTGCCTTTCTGTTTCAAAGTCCAGACCTGGACGAGAACGCTTTTCCCGTCGATACCATACTTCAGCTCAACCTGATGCTGATGGCGATGCGTGACACCGATTTCCCCCTGACCCTGGATGGCCTGGCCGGCAAGCGTGTTGGCTATGTGCGGGGTACCTATCTTGGTGAGTCGTTCAAAGCGGATGAGGCTGTGATGAAAGTGCCGGTTTATAACATTCGGCAAGCCATTGAAATGCTGATGCTGGGGCGGATATCTGCGGTGCTTGCCAGCGATCACAACATCGCGATGACGATTGACGCTTACGGCTTTCCTGCAGAAGAGTTCCGTCTGCAGGAGCATGTAAAGGGCCAAAAGGCCCGGCTGTATATGTCACCAGACAGCGGCAACCCGGAACACGCTCGTCTTTTAAAAGAAGCGCTGCAACACATGCGTGATAACGGCGAGCTGCAGCGCATTTTCCAGACTTCTTCCGCCCAATAGCCATTCCCCCCGCACTCCCGTACAATACGCACCTTCTTTTCAACACATCCATTCTGTTCAGTCTGGAGCATGGGCATGTCTGATATCAAAAAGGTGGTGCTGGCTTATTCCGGTGGCCTGGATACTTCCGTGATCGTTCGGTGGTTACAGGACACCTATAACTGTGAGGTGGTGACCTTCACCGCCGACATCGGCCAGGGCGAGGAAGTTGAGCCGGCGCGCGCCAAGGCGGAAGCGTTGGGCGTTAAGGAAATCTACATTGAGGACCTGCGCGAAGAATTTGTGCGCGACTACGTGTTCCCGATGTTCCGCGCCAATACCATCTATGAGGGCGAATACCTGCTGGGTACTTCCATCGCCCGCCCGCTGATTGCCAAGCGTTTGATCGACATTGCCAACGAAACCGGCGCGGATGCGATTTCCCATGGCGCTACCGGTAAGGGTAACGACCAGGTGCGTTTTGAGCTGGGTGCCTACGCGCTGAAGCCGGGCGTTAAGGTAATTGCTCCCTGGCGTGAGTGGGATCTGAACTCCCGCGAAAAACTGCTGAAGTACTGCGAAGAGCGCAACATTCCGGTGGAAATGAAGAAGGGCAAGAGCCCGTACTCCATGGATGCCAACCTGCTGCACATTTCCTACGAAGGCATGAACCTGGAAGACCCCTGGGCGGAAGCCGAGGAAGACATGTGGCGTTGGAGCGTGTCTCCGGAAGCCGCGCCGGACAAGCCGACTTACGTGGAACTGACCTACAAGAAGGGCGACATTGTTGCCGTTGATGGCCAGGAAATGAAGCCCCACGAAGTGTTGGAAACCCTTAACAAAGTGGCCGGCGCCAACGGTATTGGCCGTCTGGACATCGTAGAGAACCGTTACGTGGGCATGAAGTCCCGCGGCTGCTACGAAACCCCGGGCGGCACCATCATGCTGCGTGCTCACCGCGCCATTGAGTCCATCACCCTGGACCGCGAAGTGGCCCACCTGAAAGACAGCCTGATGCCCCGCTACGCCGAGGTCATCTACAACGGCTACTGGTGGTCCCCGGAGCGCGAAGCCCTGCAGGCACTGATCGACCAGACCCAAACCTACGTGAACGGCACCGTTCGCCTGAAACTCTACAAAGGCAACGTGGACGTAGTTGGCCGGAAGTCTGACGACTCCCTGTTCGACGAAAAGATTGCCACCTTTGAGGAAGACCAGGGTGCGTATGATCAGAAAGACGCCGAAGGCTTCATCAAGCTGAACGCGCTGCGGTTGCGGATTGCGGCTGGGAAAGGGCGGAAGCTGTAGGCTCTGTCCTAGGGGTCTGTCCCAAGGGTCTGTCCCCGAATGGGGACTGACCCATTTTGGACCCATGGGTTCGTGTTTAGTGCTACGGACGGGCAAAGGTGGGTCAGTCCCCGTTCGGGGACAGACCCTATAACACCCCAGCCCTACCCATTTTCGGTTATACTCGCTGCATAAAATCAACAACCAAAGCAGTCTCATGACCCCTCTTGGAACCGCCTCTGTCGCCGCCCTGCGCCAATACGTTCGCTATGCCGATGCCAAGGGCATCAGTACCTCAGAGCTGTTCAGCAAAGCCGGCCTTGAGCCGAATATCCTTGATACCGATGACGGCCGCCTGACGGGCGAGCAGTTGCAGACGTTTATTCACCTGTTGGCCGAAGCATCCGGCAATCCCATCCTTGGCCTGGAAACCGGTGATTTCGTTCAGCCCGGTTCCTACAGTGTGCTTGGCTACATCACCATGAGCTGTGCCACGCTGGGGGAGGCGGTCACCCGGATTGCGCCCTATGAAAAGCTGGTGGGGGACATGGGCACCACGGGCCTTCGGATGAAGGGGAATGAAGTGTCGTTGGTGTGGACCTGCAATTTTACCGATCCGGTGGTGTGGCCCCAGGTGGTGGATAACGTGTTCGCTTCCTGGATCAACTACGCTCGCTGGCTGGCGGATAGTGATGAGGCTTCTCCAATCCGGGTTGCCCTGAAACGCTCCTCGCCAGGCCCTGACTATGAGGGCGATTATCAGGAGCGCTGGGGCTGCCCGGTTGAGTTCGAGGCACCAGAGAATGTGGTGACCATGCCTCAGGAGTTACTGGCCACCCGCCTTCGTCAGCCAGATCCGCTGCTGCGCAAGACCCTTGAAGCCCATGCGCTTTCCCAGTTGGCGCTGCTGGATACCGATACCGATCTGACTTCCAGGGTGAAACAGGGCATCCAGAAACAACTGGCCAGCGGCGTGACCCGGCAAGACATGATCGCCGAAGACCTGGGCATGACCAGCCGCACCCTGCAACGCAAACTGAGCCAGGAAGGTGTTTCCTACCAGAAACTACTGGATGATGTGCGCCAGCAGATGGCGGAGGACTATTTGCGGAATACCGAGATGAGTATTCCCGACATCGCGCTGCGGTTGGGGTACAGCGAGACCACATCGTTCCATCGGAAGTTTAAGGCGGCTGCCGGGAAGACGCCTGGGGATTATCGCCGGGGTCTCACAGGGTCTGACCCCAAAGGGGTCTGACCCACTTTTACACAATCCCACTCGTGGTTGGACTAGGGACTCCCAAGGGCTGTCCCTAAGGGTCTGTCCCCGAACGGGGACTGACCCACTTTTACCCAATCCCACTCGTGGTTGGATTAGGGACTCCCAAGGGCTGTCCCTAAGGGTCTGTCCCCGCATGGGGACTGACCCACCTTGGACCCATGGGCTCGAGTATTGGGGCAGGGACGGGCAAAAGTGGGTCAGTCCCCATACGGGGACAGACCCCTAAATAAAAAAGCCAGCTCACAAGAGCTGGCTCGAAATTACTTCGGAAAGAACGAAAGTGCCTGAAAAATTCGTTAATCCTGTGGAGTCAGGGGCCATAATACGGCGGAGTTACTACTCGGCTCCTCCGCCATGGGCGGATACTGCTTGATTCCACAGTTTCAGAATAAGCCCTCGCGCCCTTCCTGTCTGTTTGTGATCTGTGTCCCGTTGTTACCGTTTGTGAGGGCTACACACCTTCCCGTATCTCGGGTTTGGTTTCGGTAAAGCGGCGGGTTTCGTAGGCGTCAACCAGGCCTTGCACCGCCGCCCGTTCCATATCCTGCACCGAGGGCGTGCCGTCCTGGGCGTCGGCGCGGCACAGGACCATGCCGGCTTCCACGGAGATAAAGCCAGCGGTGGTTTTCAGGGCCTTGTGGTTGATACCATCAAAAATTCGCCGGAACGCGGTGGTGGAGCAGTGGTCGCTGTTCGGGAAGTAGGAGACGATGGCAAACTGGTTGTCGCCTACGCGGCACAGGGCGTCTATGGGGCGAATCAGGGTACTCAGGCGGCGGGCGATGCCGGTGGCCAGTTCGCTCATCACGCTGGGTGGGTGCTTGCGTTTCAGGTCTTGCCAGTTTCGAATGCCGCACATCACGTAGGAGGTGGAACCGCCTCGGGATTCCGCGTGCCGCAAGGTTTTCTGCAGGCGCTGGCGGGCATACTTGCTGTTGCACAGGCCGGTTTCCAGGTCGATGATGTTGGTCGATTCCAGCTCCCGGTTGTTTTCGACCAGCAGTGCGTTGGCCCGCAGCAAGGTGTTCTGGCGGTCGGCCATTCGGTCGGCGGCAAAGATTCGGGGGATCAGCTGCTTGGTCATGTCTGACTTGTAGATAAAATCATCCACGCCCCGGTCGAAAGCTTCCGACAGTGCTTCCACGCTTTCACGGGCGGTGAGCAGGATCACGTAGGTGTAGTGGTTGTCCTGCTCATCCTGCTGGCGCACGTGGTCAGTCAGTTGCAGCCCGTCCATTTCAGGCATCAGCCAGTCGGCAATCAGCACGCTGACCTGCCGCTGTTCCATCAGCTTCAGGGCGTCTGGCGCGTTGTTGGCAATGCGTATATCGCGGTAACCGGCATTTCGCAGGGTGCGGCCGACCACCATACTGCTGAATTTGGCGTCGTCTACTACGAGTATGGGTAGGTCCAGGTTTGGCATCGTTTGTCTACTTCTTACCAGTCCATTGTCAGATGCGGTTCGCCGCGGCTCTTGGTATGCTTTGGCGGTTTCGGAACATCCGGTATTTTTAATGTCGCCACAGTATACCCCCGTGTGGCCTTTGGAGAATAACGACCATGCCTTCTTTTGACATTGTTTCAGAAATTGAAATGCACGAAGTCACCAACGCGGTGGATCAGGCCAAGCGTGATCTGGGTAACCGCTGGGACTTCAAAAACGTGCAGGCGGATATCGAGCTGGAAGACAAACGCATTACCGTCAGCGCCGAGCAGGAATTCCAGCTGGAGCAACTGATTGATCTGCTGCGCATGGCCTTCGCCAAACGCAACATTGACACCCGGGCCCTGGCGGAAGACGGTGAGAGCAAGGCCGGCAAGCTGGTGAAACAGCATTTTTCCCTGAAGCAGGGTATCGAAACCGATATGGCCAAGAAGATCGTGAAGATGATCAAAGACCAGAAAATGAAGGTTCAGGCCAGCATTCAAGGCGACAAGGTGCGGGTAACCGGCAAGAAACGGGACGACCTGCAAGAAGTCATTGCCATGCTGCGCGAGGCGGAGCTGGATATTCCGCTGCAGTTTAATAACTTCCGTGATTGAGTCCTGGCGGGCCCTGTATGGCTAGGGAGCTGTCTGACCTGGCGGAGTTTCCTCCTCAACTCGTGCCGGCTTATCCGGGTGAGCAATGCGGAAAAGCAAGGCTGCCAGGATAATGGCCGGAGCGCCAGTTCCGGCGGTGATCAGAAAGAACCCCACCCAGCCCACGTGCTCGGCAAGTAATCCGGTAAAGCCCGCTGCAAACTGCCCGGGCAGCGTCATCAATGAGCTGAACAACGCGTACTGGGTGGCGGTATAGGCGGTGTTGGTAAGGCTGGACAGGTACGCAATAAACACCGAGATGGCCATGCCGCCGGTGACGTTGTCGGCAATAATGGCGGCCACAAGCCCCGGTTGTTGGGGGCCAATGATGGCCAGGCCGGCGAAGGTGAGGTTGGTGGCCGGGGCCATAAACGCGGTGAACAACAACATTCGGGCAATGCCAAAACGTGCTACCAGTGCGCCGCCGACTGCGGCCCCGCTCAGGGTCATGATCAAGCCAAACGCGGCGGCGATGTTGGCGATCTGAGACTTGGTAAAGCCCAGGTCCAGATAGAACGGATTGGCCATCACCCCCATAAAGATGTCACTGATGCGGAAGGTGGCGATGAATAGCAGAATCACCAATGCCGCTTTGCCATAACGTTGAAAGAAATCCGCGAACGGGCAGACAAACGCGCCGATCAGCCAGGCGGTGATGTTCTTGCGGGCACCGCTGTGTTTGGTGCGGTCCAGGTACCCGATAACCCGCGCCTCCATGGCAAACACTGCGGCAGACTGGCGGTGTTTTGGTTCTGTACTGATCAGTGTGGTTACCATGCCAACGCCCATGAGCAGGGCCATGGTGCCGTAAGCGAGGGACCAGCTGCCGACGGCGGCAATATGCAGGGCGCCGGCACTGGCCATAAGCATGGCAACTCGGTAACCGGTCACGTAGCTGGCGGCCATGCCGCCTTGTTCATGGGGCTCCGCGGCTTCCACCCGGTAGGCATCCACTGAAATGTCCTGGGTGGCGGAACCGAACGCGGCGACCACGGCCCAGAGGGCCACCAGCCACTGTTGCTGGGTTGGGTCCGTCAATGCCATGCCCAGTAATGCGCCGGCAATGCTGATCTGGGAAACCAGCATCCAGCTACGCCGCCACCCGAGCCAACGGGTGAGAAACGGAATACTGGTGCGATCAACAATCGGTGCCCACAACACCTTGATCGAATGGGCCATGCCCACCCAGCTGAGAAAGCCAATGGTGGCAAGTTCAACGCCCAGATCCCGAAGCCACGCCGTAAACGTACCCCCCACCAACAGCAACGGAAGCCCAGCGGAGAAGCCAAGGAACAGCATGCCGATAACCCGGGGGTTTCGATAAACTTGAAAGCCTTGAAGGAACTTCAGGATAAAACTCTGAGGCATGAACGGCCGTCCGGAGCTGAGTGGAATACAAGAACCGGGATTATGCGGAATTAAACCCCAATGGCCAAGTGAGCGAGCTTTAATGACCCGCCGAGCCAAATTGGGGTCAGACCCCAAGACATTTCACCCCACCAAATGTTCTGGGGTCTGACCCCAACTTCAGGAGGAGCAGCTGATGTTGAGGTGTTTGCCCCAGTCTGGCGGTAAGGTCGCGTAGTGTTCGTGCTCGGGTTGGTCGTCGAACGGGTGCTCCAGTACCTTTAGTAGCGCTTTCAGGGGCGCGCAGTCGCCGTTCTGGGCTTCCATGATGACTTGCTGGGCCAGGTAGTTGCGCAGGATGTATTTGGGGTTCACCTGGCGCATGGCGTATTCCCGTTCGTCGTGGGCGCGGGTTTCGGTTTGCAGGCGGGCCTCGTAGCGTTCGAGCCATTCGTCGGCCACGCTTCGGTCTGCAAACAGATCCCGCACCGGGGCGTTGCCGTGGCGGTGCAGGTTGGAGATGCCCCGGAAAAAGCGTGTGTAGTCTACCCGGTGTTCGTGCAGCATGCTGAAGGTGTCCATAATCAGGCTCATGTCTGAGTCGTCGGTTTCCTCCAGCCCCAGTTTCGCCCTCATGTTGTTTTTGAAATGTTCGTTGTAGGTGGTTTCGTACCGGCGCAGTCCACGGCGCACGTGGTCCTCATCCAGGATTGGCAGCAGGGCGTTGGCCAGGTACTGGCAGTTCACAAAGCCAGTCTGCGGCTGCCGGTTGTAGGCGTAACGGCCGCCCTCGTCAGTGTGGTTGCAGATGAAGCCGGCGTCGAAATCGTCCAGGAAGGCGTAGGGGCCGTAGTCGAAGGTGTCGCCGATGATGGACATGTTGTCGCTGTTCATCACGCCGTGGCAGAAGCCCACCGCCTGCCAGTCAGCGATCAGCCGGGCGGTGCGCTCGACCACCTCTTCAAACCAGCGTTGATAGCGCTGTTCTTCCGGTAAGCTGATCAGGTGCGGGAAGTGCAGGGTGATCACGTGTTCCAGCAGGGTTTTCAGTGCCTCGGGGCCTTCATGGTGGGCGGCGAATTCGAAGTGGCCGAAACGGATATGACTTTGCGCCACTCGCATCAGCGCAGCGGCGGTTTCGATGGATTCCCGGCGCACCGGGTCTTTCGCGCTGATCATAAACAGGGCGCGGGTGGTCGGAATGCCAAGACCGTGCATGGCTTCCGAGCACAGGTATTCGCGAATGGTGGAGCGCAGCACCGCCCGGCCATCGCCAAAGCGGGAGTAGGGCGTGGTGCCTGCCCCCTTCAGGTGCCAGTCCCAGCGGGTGCCGTCTGGCGCCACGGTTTCCCACAGTAACAAGCCCCGGCCATCGCCCAGTTCCGGGTTGTACACACCAAACTGGTGCCCGGTGTACTTCATCGCTACCGGGTCCATGCCTTCCAGCAGTTCCGCCCCGGCACCCACACTGGCCCACTCAGCTTCATCCTGAACATGAAACCCCATCTGCTCTGCCAATTTGTGGTTAAAGCACACCATAGCCGGCTGCGACAAAGGCGTCGGCTTCACCCGCGTATAAAAGCTGTCCGGCAATTCCAGATAACGGTGTTCCACCTTGAAAGCATTCGTGCTCATAGTCTGGCCTGGTTCTTGAATCTAATTTGGGGTCAGACCCCAGAACATTTCACCGCATCAAATGTCTTGGGGTCTGACCCCAGTTACATTGCAGAGCGGGGTGGGGAAATGCAACCACGGTTGATTGTTTTTACGGATCTGGATGGCACCTTGCTGGATCACGACAGCTATAGCTGGCGGGCGGCGAAGCCGGCGATGGCGCGATTGGGGGCCAATGGCATTCCGTTGATTTTCAATTCCAGCAAAACTGCGGCGGAGATTGGTGAGTTGCAAAACATGATGGGCTTGCGGGCGCCGTTTATCGCTGAAAACGGCGCGGCGGTGGTGATCCCTGCCGGCTGTCTGGGCAATGCCGAGGAAGAAGTAGTCCATGTTGGCAGATCTTATGAGGAGGTTGTCTGCACTCTTTTGGTGCAAAGAAAATCAGGTGCACGGTTTCGGAGCTTCGATGACCTGTCTGCAGCGGAGGTGGCGGCTCTAACCCGGTTGTCGGTGGCGGAAGCGACCCGCGCCAAACAGCGGCTGGCGACGGTGCCTTTGTTGTGGGATGGCACCGGGGAAGAGCTGGCGCAATTCCGCGCGGCGCTTGAGCTTGAAGGTTTGCGGTTGGTGCAGGGAGGGCGGTTTTGGCATGCCATGGGGGCGTTTGATAAAGCCGAGGGGGCCCGGTTCTTGCTGAAGCGTTATCAGGAGCACTATGGCGAAGCACCCATTGTGAGCATCGCTCTGGGCGATAGTCCCAACGACCAGTGCATGCTGGAGGCCGCCGACGTACCGGTGGTGATTCGCGGGGTGAACAGTGACCAGGTTCAGTTGCCGTCGTCCCGGCACGCCGTGCGCTCCCTCAAGCCCGGCCCGGAGGGTTGGAATGAATGCGTGCTCAACTTGCTATTCGAGTACGGCTACCAGTAAAGGAGGAGCCGCCATGGGCGACTTTTACCAGAATGGCATTATCACCACCCTGCACAACCTTGTGCGACGCCCCGTGGAGGATGTTGAAGCGGACCTGATGAGCTTCCGTAAAGCCCGGCCTATGTCTTTGGTGTTGCCGTCTTTGTACTCGGAGCTGGAAGGGCCTGCGCTTAAAAACATCGTCCAGGAGCTGACCAAGGTTCCGTATTTGGATGAGATTGTGATCGGTTTGGACCGTGCCGATGAAGCCCAGTACCGCCATGCTCTGGAGTATTTTTCCGAGCTGCCGCAGCCGTTCAAGGTGCTCTGGAACGATGGCCCCCGGTTGCGGGCACTGGATATGAAATTGCGGGAGCAGGGCCTGGCACCCACGGAGATGGGGAAGGGCCGCAATGTGTGGTATTGCTTTGGCTACGTGCTGGCCTCGGGTGTGAGTAAATCCGTGGCCCTGCATGATTGCGACATCCTGACCTATTCCCGGGATTTGCTCGCGCGCCTGATCTACCCGGTGGCCAACCCCGGTTTTAACTACATGTTCTGCAAAGGCTATTATGCCCGGGTGGCGGACGGCAGCATGAATGGCCGGGTCAGCCGCCTGCTGGTCACGCCCCTGATTCGCGCCCTCAAAAAAGTGTGTGGGCCGAACGATTTTCTGGATTACCTGGACAGCTACCGCTACCCGCTGGCGGGCGAGTTCTCTTTCCGCACCGATGTGATCAACGACCTGCGCATTCCCAGCGACTGGGGTCTGGAAATCGGCGTACTGTCTGAAATGAAGCGCAACTACGCCACCAACCGCCTGTGTCAGGTGGATGTGGCGGATGTTTATGACCACAAGCATCAGGAGCTGTCGCCGGAAGACGCCAGCCGTGGCCTGTCCAAGATGAGTGTGGATATTTCGAAGGCGCTGTTCCGAAAGCTGGCCACTAACGGTGAGATTTTCTCCAACGAGAAGTTCCGCACCATCAAGGCCAGCTACTTCCGTATTGCCCTGGATTTTGTGGAGACCTACCAGAACGACGCCATCATTAACGGCCTGAGTTTCGATCGTCACAAGGAAGAGAAGGCGGTGGAGCTGTTCGCCCAGAACGTGATGCGCGCCGGCGCCTATTTCCTAGACAATCCCATGGACACGCCGTTCATCCCGAGCTGGAACCGGGTAACCAGTGCCATTCCGGATATCCGGGAGCAGTTGCTGGAAGCGGTGGAACTGGATAACCAGGAGTTCCGGCCATGAGCCAGACCCTGAACAGCAAACTGGTGGCCATGCTGGAAGTGGTCTACCCGGCGGTGGACTGTGCCTTTGTGGCAGAGCAGTTGATGGATGCGATGGCACTGGCGCCCGATGCCGAGGCCCCGCCGGCGCACCAGAACCATTGGGACCCATCGGACATTGTCCTGATCACCTACGCCGATACCGTTCAGCAGCCAGGTGAGAAGCCATTGGTGACTTTGAAGCGGTTTCTGGATGACAGCCTGCGGGATGCCATCAGCGCTGTGCATATCCTGCCGTTTTTTCCCTACAGCTCGGACGACGGCTTCTCGGTGATGGATTACCTGGCGGTGAACGAGTCTCACGGTGGCTGGGAAGACATCGAGGCCATCGCCGCGGACTACAAACTGATGGCAGACCTGGTGATCAACCACATGTCGGCCCGCAGCCGCTGGTTCGAGAACTTTCGCAAGCGCGTGGGACCGGGCAAGGATTACTTCTTTGAGGGCAACCCGAAAGACGATTTAAGCATGGTGGTGCGGCCCCGCACCTCGCCATTGCTGACGCCGGTGCAGACCGATGACGGTGAGCGCCATGTGTGGTGTACCTTCAGCGAAGACCAGGTGGACCTGAATTTCGCCAACCCGGAAGTGCTGATCGAGTTTGCCCGGATTATCCACTATTACCTGGAGCGTGGGGTCAGGATCTTCCGGCTGGATGCGGTGGCGTTCTTGTGGAAAGAACCGGGCACGCCCTGCATTCACCTGCAGCAGACCCACGAGCTGATCAAGATTCTGCGCCTGCTGATTGAGCACCACACGCCAGATGCGGTGGTGATCACCGAAACCAACGTGCCCAACCGGGAGAACCTGACTTATTTCGGCAACGCCAACGAAGCCCATGCAATCTACAACTTCTCGTTACCGCCACTGCTGATCAATACCCTGGTCACCGGCAATTGCCGGCACCTGAAAACCTGGCTGATGAGCATGCCGCCGGCGCAGATGGGCACCACCTACCTGAACTTCATTGCCTCCCACGACGGCGTTGGCTTGCGGCCCACTGACGGCCTGTTGGACGAGGACGAAAAGCAGCGACTGATCAACACCATGGAATCCTTTGGCGGCAAGGTATCCTACCGGCGCACCGCCGACGGCCGGGACCAGCCCTACGAAATGAACATTGCCTTGTGGGATGCCCTCAAAGGCACCGCCGAGGGTGGCGCAGACCACTGGCAGTTACAGCGATTCCTGTGTGCCCACACCATCATGCTGGCGCTGGAAGGTATTCCCGCGTTCTATATTCACAGCCTGCTGGCCACGGAAAACGACCACGCCCGGGTAGAACACACCGGCCGCTTCCGCTCTATTAACCGAGGCCAGTGGCAGCTGGATACCGTGGAAGCCGCCCTGGCGGACCCACTCAGCCACCACAGCAAAGCCTTCACTGAACTCAAACGCCTGATCGCCATCCGCCGCGCCCAACCCGCCTTCCACCCCAATGCCACCCAGTTCACCCTGCACCTGGGCCTGCAGCTGTTCGGCTTCTGGCGCCAGAGCATGCGCCGGGAACAATCCATCTTCTGCATCCACAACATAAGCGACGAAGTGCAGCAAGTGGCCCTCACCGACATCAACCTCATCGGCACCGACCAGTGGACCGATTTGCTTTCCGGTATGGCCATCGACGACCTCGCCGGAGTCATCACCCTAAAACCCTACCAAAGCGTCTGGCTCTCCAACTAAGTTGGGGTCAGACCCCAGAACATTTGATGGGGTGAAATGTCTTGGGGTCTGACCCCATTGCGAGCCTGTTGCATTGAGTTCTGTGGAGGCAGCCCCTATAATCCCGCCGCATTGACTGACTGATGACCCACGGAGGGGACAGAGACGATGAGGATGTTCGTCGCAGTAGCTTTGTTACTGTCGTTAGGTTTGGCCGGAATGTTCTGGTTCACCGGCGACAGCCTTGCCTTTAAGCCCGAGCCGGGCGACAGCCGCCATTTTATTCTCGAACAAACCGCCGAACTGCAAACGCCCAGCGGGTTTCGCAGGGAGCCGACTCGTGTCCGAATGGAAAGCCTGCTGCGCAGTGACGTACTGGCGGTAGACAACGATGTGGTTGAGTTGCAATCCCGCTCTTTGCATACCCAGCTTTGGGAGCAGGATCGACTCGGTCTCGATACCGAGCAGATTCCGGAATACAGTGACCGGCTGCAGTCTATGGCGGCATTGCTCAAGGCCGGGATTGTTGAACGGGTTGCCAGCGATGGTCAGGTACTTGAAACCAATTACGTGAATGACGCCGCCCTGGCCGAGCTCACGGAAGATTCCCGGTTGCCTGAACCCGTTCGGGATATGCTGAGCCGCGATCTCAGCGTGATGCACACCTACCAGCCAGCTTTTCCTTCGGGTAAGCCCCGAGTAGGCGTGAGCTGGCAGGTGCCGGCACGCGATATGGGCGGTCAGTCGCTGCCAGCGGTGCAATACGAAATCAGCCATGTGAATGACGACACCGTTTCTTTGAAGTTCCGTTCGGTGACAACGGAGGGAGCCACTGACTCTGCTGCCGTTGAAATCGAGGGCTTTATGGAGCTTGAGCGCCTGACCGGGTGGCCGAGGCGCGCTGCTGCGCGAATCAGTGGGGTATTTGAATACGCCGACCAGCACCTGGCGTTGAAAAGCACGATGACGTTGACCCAGACCGGTATAGAGCCGCGATTCAAGGCGGGGCAAGCATGGTACCGGGCACTGGGGGCGCTGGATAGCCGGGTTGTCGATACCACCGATCCGGAGTTCGAAACCTATTACCTGCCGCCGTTTGGCCTGGCCACGCCCGAAGAATCCTTTGAACAGTTGGAGAGGTCGCTGCTCTGGTTCGGCAATGAGGAAGTTGATGGTCGCCTGGGTCTGGATTTCCAGATTGAGCATTATCATTTCGCAGCCGTTGAGTTTGAGCCTGCGAGTGCCGTCCGGCTGCTGAATGCCGAGGGTGAACCAGTGATCGATTCGGTACCGCGTGATCCGCGTTACACTCTGTATTCGATTGACAGCGCAGACCATCGCCGTGTGCCGTTTATCGCCAGTGAGTTAACGCGCGATCAGTTGGATGCGATTGCCTCGGTGGAGGTGGATGCCACGGTTATCGTGCCCGGAGAGCTGCACAGCTTTGTGCTGACGCCGGAAACCCCATCCCGCCACATCGAGAGCCTTGGGCTGACGCTTTCTGTTGAAAGTTGGGATCCCGATGGGCTCCTGGTTCGGGCCCATGAGCCCGGGGGGGCGCTACCCACCAGCTTTCCGTTGATTGGCGCCTTTCCTGTGAATGCCGAAGGCGACTTTCTGCCGACGTTCAGCCTGCGGCTGACTCATACGGCGATTGAACCTCTGCGGAATGCCTTTCTGGAAACCTCGGATGAGGGTGATCACTGGGCCAGGGCCGAGCAATTTGCGCATTCAGCCACCGACACACTCATAACCTCCCCTATGGAAGAGCGCTACGGTGACTGGATCTATGAGTTGGGGGCAGAGGGTGGCCAGCCCATTGAAGGCGTTCAGGTTTATGTGTACGACCGTGAGGTGGAGCAGCGTACGTTTGTAGCCCCGAACGCGCTCCCCACGTTAGATGGCGGGCCGGTGGTTGGTGAGCGAACTCTGGAGCAGTACCGGGAGCCGGTGCTGGAGTTTTCATCATTTGAGTTGGATGAGGTGGTACTCGAAGGCGTTCGTCAGAACAGGCTCAGTGCCGTGGTTCCTGGTGAGGGCGCCGGGCGCTGCGACATTTCTGTGGCTGGCGAACCAATGTACCAGGGCAGCCCTGTCCGTTTTTCTGCCGAGCAAAGCTATGGAACGTCGCAACTACTGTTTGCATCCGGCGCCTATAACGATCAGCCCGGCCGTGAGTTGGTTACCGAGCATGGCCTGAAATATTTCTACGACCTTGAGATTGACGTCAATGTTGACTGAATAACCAAGGTAGTGCTGCACAGGGGGACCGTTCCTGATAGCGGTCAGTTATTCCGGGTAGATCCCAGCACCCTGAGGCTGAGCAAGTCCCAACACCAGACTCTCAAGCAGATCCAGCAGCGATTCAATCTAAGAGAGCTGCCTTTGATCGCCTACAACCGGGACGGTAAAGTTCTGGAGCCCCTGTCTCCTGCCTACTCAGGGAACCCTTCGGAAGGTTGGGATGGTGATGGCATGGATCTCCGTTTCTGGGGCGAAATCGCTGAGGTCCGTTACCCCGTGAGTATGGAGCGGGAGGCCAGGCAGGTGTCTGTGCAGTTCCCGCCACTGCCTTGATTCAACCGGTCAATAACTCAGGATGAGACCATGACCAGAAAGCTGTTGTTTATTGTATTGCTCTGTATGCCGCTGATTGTGCAAGCCGACCAACGGGTATGGTTTGCTGAAAATGGCGATTACTACGACCCTGCCAATCCCTGGCACCGGAAGGCGAGTTACCTTGAGCTGCCACTTCCCAAGGTGGATGAGTTTTATCAGGTCAAACTCTTCTACGCTGACGGCCAGGTTGCGCTGGAAGGCCTCTCACCCACGCCGGATTTTAACCGCAAGGACCTGTTGGGTGATGTGGTGGAATATTACGCTGATGGGCAGGTTTCAGTGCAGGCCAGTTACGTGGTTCGTGACCAGATCTGCGACTGCGGCAACAATTACCCGGTGCTTCACGGTACCTACAAGGCTTATCACCCGAACGGCCAGCTTGAGCGCTCGCTTGATTATTATGGCGGCGGCATCGCCGATGGAGACTACACCGAATATGACGAGGCAGGCCGGGTAACCCGTCGCTATTCCATCCGGAATTATCGGCGCCATGGCGATTATGCCGAGTATAAAGATGGGCAGCTGACCAAAGAGGCCCACTACGTGAATGGTGCCAGGGAAGGGAATTACCGGGAGCTGGATGAACAGGGCCACCTGATCCGGAAAGCCACCTTCTTGGATGGCAAATATCAGGGGGTGCTGGAAACCTATCGAGATGGAATTCTGGCCAGTGAGGAGCATTACCACGAGGGTAACCGGCTGGGTTTGCAGAAAACCTACTACCCCGACGGCACACCCAAGCGTGTGTATATTGCCAGTAAGTTCCGGTCTCAGCCGGTGGGTGAAGATCTTTACTACCGAATGGACGGTAGTCTGTCTCGCAAGGTGATGCGCGTTCTGGATGACAACGGCCGGCTTGTTGAGTCCCGGGATGAGCAATATGGCGACGGTGAGCGGCTGGTCAAGCTTAAACACAAGGTGGGTGATTGGCAGCTTGAGGAAGAATACAGCGAGAGTGGTGAGCTCATCGCCCGGCGGGAGCAGGATGACAAAGGGCTACAGGGTCTGCTCCTGACCCGGCAATGGTCGACCCTGGTGCGGGAACACTACAAGGACGGGGAAAAACATGGCGATTCCCTCCGGGAGGGCAGTGGTGGTGCCCGCGAAGAAGGGCGTTACGAGAATGGCCTGAAAACAGGCCCGTGGCTAACGCTACAGAGCAATGGCATAACCGAGAAAGTGAACTATCGTGCCGGCAAACGCCACGGCCGTTACGAGCGCTTTGACGAGACCGGAGAGCGCTCAGATGTCATCCATTATGAAAATGGACAGAAACATGGACCGGCCGATTTCAGCGACGGATATGGCCATCGCGTGGTGGCTAACTTTTACAAAGACGAGCCGGATGGCGACTATCTGGAAACGACCGAAAACGGGCGTATCGTACGCCAGGGCAATTACCGGCTCGGGAAACCGGAAGGCGTTCACTACGAGTTCTCCAGCGTTGGCCAGATGTTGAAGAAACGCAGCTATCGCGACGGCGAGCCCCACGGGGAGTGGATTGAAGTGGGTTACGGCGGTATGTCTGTGATTCGCAAGCACTACGAAAATGGAACGCTCATCAGTGAGGGCGACATAACCCTGGACTCCCTGTCGACTTCGCGGGTGCGCTGATGAAAAAGCATGGTTTGAGGCTGTGCAGGAACACGGACGGTTTGAGGACAAAGGTATCATGTTGAAAATCCGCTCTATCGGAGTGTTTGCCGCAGGCCTGCTGGCGCTTGGGGTATTGGGTGGTTGCAGTAACAGTGACAATACGGATGCGTCTGGCGATGACCAGCGGGGTGCGTCTGACAGCAGGCTGGCTGCAACGTCCGAGGTGTTTCCTTCGCAGGTATTCATTGATCTTGATCGTGCGGGTTCCCGCATCGTGGCAGTGGGTGAATCTGGTGCGATTAGGGTTTCGGATGACAACGGTAGTTCCTGGCGAGTGGTCAGTTCCGGGGTGAATAGCACTTTGACTGCGGTTAGCTTTGTGTCTGATCAGACTGGTTGGGCCGTTGGCCATGATGGCACGGTGTTGCGAACGGATAATGGGGGCGACACCTGGGAATCTCTTCAACTGGACCAGCAGATAGATGCTGATCAGGCGCTGATGGACGTGGCTTTCGATAGTCACGGCAAGGGCATTATCGTTGGGCCCAACCGCTTTATTCTCACGACGCTTGATGGTGGTGAAAACTGGACGCGGGAGCGTCTGGCGGCGAGGTCATACGGCTCAGACCTCAACGGAGTGGCCATTCTGGAGAGCGGGCATCAACTGATTGTTACCGATGGCAGTGACATTCTTTCCCGTTCGGAGTGGGGCGCCGACTGGCAGGTGTTTCGTGAGGGGCACAAGCCACTATTGGGCGTAATAGGCTTAGGTGGTAGTGAGGCTCTGGCCTTTGGAGCAGAAGGCACGGTAATGCAGAGCCCTGACGGCGGAAAGAGCTGGAATAGCATCAAAAGCGCCAGCAAGGTGGGTTATTTCGGTGGGCGCCTTTTGTCTGACGGCAGTGTTATCCTGGTTGGAAGTGAGGGTATCGTGGCCCGGCGCGCTGCGGGCGGAGAGATGTTTTATCCGGAGCTTGATCTCCCGTTGGGGGCCCTGACTGGGGTCGCTGAGGGTGAGAACAACCGGTTGTTGCTGGCGGGTATTCAGGGAGTTGGGTATCGGCAGGACAATCAGTATTGGTTCCATGGTGTTGAGAATGGTGCGACCGGCCAGTTGATGGCGAGATCGTTACTGGGGCGGGTTGAGACATCGGCAGTATTGCAGCTTGCAGAATCGGGCAGTCGTTCTTACCAATGGCAGGAGTCAGGCAGGGCGGTTGAGTGGGTTGAGATAGCGTTGTCCGCAGCGGGCGCCGGGGATGATGTGCTGACCCCCGCCGTTTTTAACGGGATGGGAGAGTTTTTTCAGGAGATTCGATCAGACTCTGGTTTACCGTTAAAGGAACTCAGATCCGTATGGGATGACCGGTATTTCAGCTATCTGCTTCTGCAAGGCCCCTACGGTTATCTGCAAAGCTACCCGATGGTTCCGGACAAACCCGGATATAGCGAGGCGGAGCGGCCTTATCTGGAACGTCGGTTAAAGCAGGCCGCGCTGTTGGACAGTGTGGTCAGTTCTGACTACAGCACAGTGACCATTTTCGCGGATGTACCCTCTCATGTGGTTGCTGGGAGAGGGCGCGCAGATCAGGAGTCTATCCACGAGTTTCTGGCCGGCCTGACTGAAACACCGGAGGAGTCATCCCTGCCTTTCAATGTTTCCGGCATCGAGACCATTCGCCTCGAAGAGGTCGACCATGGCCCGAAGGTTGAAAACGGCGCCGATTCGAAGGAAACCAATGAAGAGCAGGGCGCGAACGAGCCTGGCGACTATCTCTATGTGATCAGCCGCAGCAAATCGTACGGTTGCGAGAAACCCCGGGTTCTGAAACTGGCAGACAGCCTTGCCGGATACCTCAAGAAAGAAGACGCGCCCGGGCCGGTATTGTCTGTAGCGGATCTGGCCAAGCTGAACCAGGTGAGCCGTAAGGATGAGAACTGGAAGTGGTATACAACGTCTGGGTACCGTAGCTATGGCAATGAGGTGTATCGGTTGTGGGAGCAATCCTATTGCCCTAATCCGCTGGCGATTGTGTTCGGACACCGAGGTGACGAAGAACAGGGTGAGGTACTTGAGGGGCTTCTGGAACAGTTTGGTGGCCAGGTGGGGTTGGATGACACCGCAGAGCAGCTTGAGATGAAAACCTACCGTGTTCGGCGGTCTGCCATCTGATCAGGAATTATGATTTTGTTGAGGAGTAGCGCAAGGAACGGTGGTTTGTAATCCACGACTGTGCGGTTATAATCGGTCGGGCTCAGGATGAGTCAGTTACAAACCACTATTCTTCAGGGACCGAAGTCATGCCCCAGGCAAGCGGATTGCAGTTCACCGCCCGTGTAGGCGAATTCCCCTCAGATCACTTTTCGGTAGTTGGCTTTAAGCTGGCCGAACAGCTGTCTTCCTTGTTTCATGGCCGGTTAGAACTGGCGAGCACCGACCCCGATGTGGCCGCTGCTGACGTTCTGGAACAGCCGGTGGACCTGGTTGTTTGGCAAGATGGCCAACCCCTGCGGCGCTTTGCCGGTGTGGTCAACGAATTCGTCCGCGGCAACACCGGCCACCGCCGCACCGCCTATGAAGTGGTCATCCAGCCCCCGGCCTGGCGCCTGGGCCTGATGCACAACAGCCGCATCTTCCAGACCCAGAGTACCGACGCCATCGTGCGCACCTTGCTCGAAGAGCGGGGCATTATTGATACGGTCTTTGACTTCAAACGCCCCCCTGAGGAACGGGAATACTGCGTCCAGCACCGGGAAAGCGACCTGCAGTTCATTGAACGACTGGCCGCCGAAGAAGGCTGGCACTACCGTTACCAGCACGGCAGCGTGGATGGCGAAGAACAACCGGCCCTGATCATCGCCGACCACCATGGCGACGCCCCCAAGCTGGACCCGGTGCCCTGCAACACCCAGGCCGGCGGCAGTAGCAAACAGGCTTGCGTGTTCAGCTTCGCCTACGAAGAACGCATCAAAGCCGCCTCCGTGGCCATGAAGGACTACACCTTCAAGAACCCCGCCTACGCCCTGATGCACGAGCACAGCGCGGGCGGTGTGAACCACCGAGAAGACTACCAACACTACGACTACCCCGGTCGCTACAAGGCCGACGCCAGTGGCCAGCCCTTCACCCAGGCCAGACTGGACGCCCTGAGAAACGACGCCTCCCTGGCCCAGGGCGAAAGCAACCGCCCGGACTTCACCCCCGGCGCCAAAGTGGAGCTGCAGGACCACGACAGCCAGAGCCTGAACCGGGAATGGCTGCTGACCGCCATCACCCACACCGGCAAACAGCCCCAGGCCATGGAAGAAGAGGGTGGCAGCGAACCCACCAGCTACCACAACGACTTCACCGCCATCCCGGCCGACAAAACCTGGCGGCCTCTGTGTGAACATAAACCCATGATGGACGGCCCCCAGATGGCCATCGTCACCGGCCCCGAGGGTGAAGAGATCCATTGCGACCAGTACGGCCGGGTGAAAGTAAGATTCCCGTGGGATCGCTACTCCAAGAACGACGAACACTCCAGCGCCTGGTTACGCGTAGCCCAGGGCTGGGCCGGCGGCCAGTACGGTTTCATGGCCTTGCCTAGAATCGGCAACGAAGTGATTGTTAGCTTCCTGGACGGCGACCCGGACCAGCCTATTATTACTGGCAGGACTTACCACGCCACCAACACACCGCCCTACGCGCTGCCGGAACACAAAACCCGGACCACATTAAAAACCAAAACCCACAAGGGTGAGGGCAGCAACGAACTGCGCTTTGAAGACGAAGCGGACCAGGAACAGATCTACGTCCACGCCCAGAAAGACCTGGACCTGCTGACGGAAAACAACCGCACCGAAGTCATCAAGAACGATAGCCACCTGACGGTGGACAACCACCAGTTCAGCCATGTGAAAGCGGCAGACCACTGCACCACCGATGGTGAAAGCCGAGCCTCCGTCGGCGCCGATTGCAGCCAGACCATCGCCGGCAGTTTCCACCAGAAGACCGGCCGCACCATGGCCTCGGAAGCCGGCACAGAAGTTCATCACAAAGCCGGTGCGAAAGTGGTGCTGGATGCCGGGGCGGAGCTGACGATTTCTGGTGGTGGTAGCTTTATCAAGCTGGACCCGAGCGGGGTTACCTTGGCTGGGCCGGGGATCAAGATAAATTCCGGGGGCAGCCCGGGGAGTGGGGCTGGGCAAAGTTCTGCTAATCCGGAACTACCAAATCTTGTTGGCAAAGATGGGGCGGCAACGCCACAGCCCCCCGAACTGGCCATGGTCGGCCAGCGCAAATCTGCCTCTCCTGACCAAGAGGAGTTTGATCAGTTACCGGGCTCTGATCGAAAACTGATCATTGATGTGATTGGTGGGCATCTTGAGCGAGATTCTGTGGAAGCGATTAAAGGGACTGATGGGGAGGAAACTGTATGACGGATACTGTGGATTTTTCAGATGAATCCCGGGATCGCTCGATTCTACGAACAGCAGATTACGACGATACCGACCCCAAGGATCTCGTGCTGACTGTGCCCAAGCGCGATGGCGGCACGATCTCGATTCCTCTCCTGAAGCACGCAAGATCTAACATCGAGCGTGAAGATTACCAGGATAATACCCTCGTAAGGATTAAGCCCCTGGCAGAGATCGCCAGCAACTTGCCTGTTAGACGCGGCTCCAATGCCCCCGTTTATCAAGGGAAAGGCGTAGCACTGTTGCGGCCTGGCTTTCTTTATATTTTCCGCGAAGACAAGCTCTGGCGAGAATTAGAGATCAGTCAGAACTCCCAATTCAGCGATATTGATCTTCAGGCAGTGCGGGCGGAGGTTGGTGACCCAGAATCTGACTTGAGAATGGTGCGCCCATCAGCCGGGCAGTGGTTGGATGATGTGCTTGTTCCGGTGTTTCTCCAGGGGCAAGCGGTGATGCACGATTTCCGCGTGGCCTACAGTGAAATCCAGTGGGATTGGGCCTACATCCAAAAACTTGAAGAGAGTGCAGCGACTCGTAATGCAAGGACGACGGGTGTGGGTCACGCCTGGGCTGTCACATCGGTTGATTCACTGAGCTTTGAAACCGGATTTCCTGCATCACGTGTTGAGGATGCCCCTGAGCTCAGGCACAGGGATCTGGGCATTGAACTGATGATAGAGAATCCCTGCGACTTCGTGCTCAGTTTTGAAGGGCCGGGTGAAGAAGAACTATGCAGCAAGCTCTCGAAGTTATTAGAGAGCAACGAAAAGCAGGCGAGGGAGTCGGCCCGGCGCGCCGCCTCTCGAAGCGAAGTAGAAGACCCGATTGCTTACACTGAACAATTGATGAAGAACCCGCTCGAACTCGCACTGGATGCTACTGCACCAGAGCCGGTGGATGACAGCGACGAGGGTGAGGTGGCGAACATTCTTGACCTTACCTGCCCACCTGGAGCGGATCTTTTGCAGCATCTTCGCTCGCAGAAGGGGGTCGTTTGTGTGGCCATCCCGGACCCTTTTTTCCTGTTCCGCCACGCCTTGGCCCAGTTGCACTTGGCCATGCATTATCTGGATGCCATCGATATTGCTATAAAGGATAAACCCCTGGTCCATTCCGCAATGCTAATCCGTCAGGCAGTATTCGACCCGGCGCCGAGTGGTCAGAGTGGAGACCTTGCGAACTACCGGAACGCTATCAACCGGGAACAGCTGGATGACATTCTGGAAACGGCCGAAAGGAATCACGCTGTTCGGAACATAGAAGACCAGACGCGCCGCCTGAAGAAATTGATGAAGAGCTCGTCATTCAACTCGGTGTTCGACGATTATCTGCAAAGCCCGGATGTAGCCGCTTGTGAAGCCTTTTTGCTGTGCGCGGACAACTTGAATGTACTGCAGCAAATCCCAGGGGTACTCAAAGCACAGGGGGTGGATGATGATCAGGGGATCCCTGGCGCTCTGGCAAAGTGGCTATCGGACGAATCAATGTTGGCAAAGTGGTCGCCGGGAATCGCCGCCGCAACAGGGGAGGAAGGCACGCAGTCATCTCCCTACGAACAACTTCGGTCGCTCGCCAGAGACCAGACGGAGATTAACGATCAGCACCTGGCCCGCCTCAACCTCCAGGCCCTGGCGTATACTGAGAAACAGTTCCAGTACGACGAGGAGTCCACTGGCGAGCAAGTCGCCGGGGAGGTTAAGGATGCAGGGCGTGTTGGGGCACTGGTAAGTGGGGTGCTGGGGGAGTGGAGTGCCTCAGTACTGACCGCCTGCAGAAGGCTGATGGAAGACGGTAGCGTGGAGGCCATCCAGGTCCACAGGATCATGCAGGCCGCTTCTGCCAATGCCATCCTTTCTGACCCCGGTCTGGGGGGGGTGGATCTGATGCGTCGAGGCGACGTAGACCCTACCAAGCACACCATTATTGGCGTGGAGGGTGACGGCATTCGCCGCGGCCTGACCGACTTCGACCGCAGCCAGGGTGGGCTGCTCACTCGCGCCAATGATTACCTCTATGCGGATCTTGTGGATCGGTCTGGACAGGTCCAGGGTTCCACCAGCCCTGCCCGTGCCTCTGGTGAGCTGGAAGAAGCTATCAAGAAAATCGCTGGCAATACTTGGGTCTACGTGGTGCCTGCCGGACACCCGGAGGCAAGGAAGCTTAGTGTATTGAAGGTGGACCTCGCCAAGCGTGTTGGGGCGGTGGTGGATGGCCCGGGCGTGTCTAGTGGATTGGTGGCATTGGCGGTATTTAATGTGTTTTTGGAGAGTCGTGCGCTTATTAAATTAATAAGTTCTGATCAGTCAATCGCTTTGCCTGCTTCAAAGGTCTTTGGCGCCTTTGTCGATTTGCTGGCGGCGTCTATGAAATTAAGCACCGTAATCCATGAAATAGCCGGAATTGAGCAGGCTAGTTCGTCTAAGTTGTATAGGGTTTCCAGTCGTCCACTCTTTGATATGAAGAGGGTGCCGCTAATTGGGAAAAGGCTCGCAACAGTAGGAGCAAGCACCCTTGTCAGAACGGTTGGCCTTGCGAGTTTCGTAGCCGGAGGAGTGGCAGTTGGGTTGAGCTATTGGGATATGAGGATCAGCCTAGCCCGGGGGGATCTTGATGCTGCGAGTGGGCATGGAATAGCGGTCGCTGGTGGTTTGATCTTCCTGTCAGCACCATTGATAGGCGGGCTGCTGGCGATTCCGGGTTGGGGGTGGGCCGTCCTCGGAATGAGCGTGGCTTTGGGCGGGTCACTGTATGCGGGAAGTGTAACAGACGACCTCTTCGAAAGGGTGCTGAAACAGGGGCCATTAGGGACGCACCCGCAGGACTCCTTGGTGAACCTGGACGATTTGGCCTATTACGGGCAGTTGTTAACATTACTTTCCCCCGTCAATATTTCCGCGCAAAGATATGGGGATGTCGACCCGGACCCAGCGTTGACTAACCCGGACCATCCGCCAGAGCCGGATGATTATGTCATCACTTTACAAACTCCAGTGGTCAGTCGGTTGAAGGTGCTCCAGGAGTGCCGTCCAGACCAGCCAACCCAGCCTTTCAAGATTGTGGTACAGGAAGTGGCGTACATGAACAGCCGTACCGAAACCTCCAACGTAGCGGTTGGCACAGTGGAGCAGGAAGTCATGTTGTCGACTACTCCCCTTACACAAATTGTCGCGAGGCAGTCCCTGCCTCATGAATCCGCCGTGCGTTTTCTGGTTAAACGGGAGCTCCAGAGCAGCAGATTCCAGAGTTTTGGATATCAGGAAGAAGTCAGTACAACGATACGGGTTGGATTGCAGGCTGTGGTTGGTACAGAACAGGGACCTGTGGTCTTTCCAACGCCTGTGATGGAGAATTACGAACCCTATAATGACACCCGCCATGGCGGGGCACCGGATAAGTCCCGCAGTGTTTTTAATCCGCATTCCGAGCCATTGGTACCCTACTGGTTCCTTAAGGAAGTTTCTGTATGACCATACCGATAGAGACACAAGAATATGCTTCGACTGCCTATCGATCTGATCAGGTGGTGGAGCTACCCGAAACCAGGGCTAAACGGGAACGATTTGGGGACGAGCTTCAGCCGTATGGTACTTACGCCAACCTTAACCCCTACCACCGAACCGTGGAGGATATTGATACGGTCCAGTACAGTGAGCGCGAGGATCCGGAGTTCTATAAGGAGAACTGGTGGTGGGATCACCAGCGCTTACGTTTTCTTAACGAGAAAATGGGGCTTAAGTTTTTGATGTTGGTGCTCCCATTTACTTGGATTTTCACTCTTCTTATTGGTGGCAGTTTCGGAATTGGATATGTTTTTGTAAATGAACTGAGGGGGGATCTACCACCGGTTATTTTTGTTGTTTTATTGCTAGCTTCGTGGGCTGGATGGTGGTTTTTCGCGCTCCGAGTCACCCCCCATACCACCAACTGGCTTATGACAAACGTTGTTGGAGCCCTCCTGAAACCTTTCGAGAAAACTCTGGAAAAGTGGTTGGACGAAACCCTAGAAGACGGCTGCAGCGAGTTCAACCGGGTCACCGGGCAGGTAAAGTTCGCCTTGGGCAAGGGGCGTTCTTTTGAGGCCCCGTTTGTGGAGTTCGATGCCTACGTGGAGCGAGTAGTCCAGCGGGGCGGTATCTTCTACCGGCTGATGTTCGTGCATCGTTACACCCAGAAGCAATTCAACAAAACCTCCCTGAGCAACATTGAAGCAGAGAAAACCGAGGTGCTGGCCCTGTGGGATATGTTGCAACGCTACATGGACGTCACCCAGCCCCTGCCAGACATGCCCCGGTTGGAGCCGTTTCGCCACTTGGACCCGGTGACCGCCAAGTACGACCAGACTACTGGTCGTAACCCCCGCTACTGGCGAGACCTGGATCTGGAGGACTGGCAGAAGGGAAAGGGTGCGGAGCTGTTGAGAAACCAGCGGCAGTATGCTTGGGGCCGCAGGCAATGCAGAGTCACTCCGCAATTGGGCAGTGTGGATATGCCCACCTATCGCCAAAGTCGACCTGAAACAGCCTGTGTCGTGTAAGGCCACTCTTTCCGGGTGTGGTGGGAACTCGATTGGCCACTTGTTCCCATTGAGGCAGTTGCATGAAGAAAGTAGCGGATATAACGACACTCAGAGCCGGAAGCTCGGAAACGTTCAAAAGCGGCAAGGTAACCTATCTTTCGCCACTTCCGTTGCCCACCGGATTGCCCCCCGTTGATCACAGCCATATTGTGGCGGAGGTCACGGATGAATACCTGGAACTCGGAGCGTTTACGCCAAACGTGTTTGGTTGGCAGTTAACTTTGGCCATGCCGATGTTTGTGGTTGTCTCCTTATGCATTGCTCTCCCGGTACTTAGTTTTTTTGGTGGTTTGGTTTGGGGCGAGGGCATTCTGGATGCTATTGGTATTGTGGCTCTGGCTTTTTCTGAAGGTCTTAAATACGCAACTGGATTTGGTATCGTTATCTTGCTGATAGCCCTTTTCCCTACCCTGCAAGCTCACTTCAAACTCCGGGGTGTAGTGCCCACCCGCTTCAATCGCCAGCGCCGGGAAGTCTGCCTGGTGCCGTCGGATTCGGATACACCTGTGATCGTGCCTTGGGAAGCGTTGCAAGCCTGGGTGGTTCAGGCCCAGGGGGGTACCCAGTATGGTGTTCAGCGGCAGTTCGGCTTCGGCTTTGGTGGTACGGATCCGAAGACTGGCAAAGGCACAAGACTTGAGCTGATGTCGGCGGGGCTACCTCTGGCCATAAGCACCTGGGAAGCGCTGCGCGCTTACATGGAATACGAAGTGAACAGCCTGGCAGAGATTCAAGACCCGCTGGAACTGCAAAAGCCCGGCGATCCGCCTTGGGAAGGCGTCCATACCTTCTACAATGCTCGGGACCGCATGCGTCGCCGCCGACGTGAAGGTGAGGTGAGTTGGTATTACCCGTTCTTTTGGTACTGCTACCACCTGTTGACCCTATGGACCTTACCCAACCACCTGACCGAGTGGGAAGTTCGCAAACTGAAACGCTTGAACCGCCGGGCAACCCCGGAGGCCGCCCAACGCTGGTCTGAGCCGCTACCGGAGGCGAAGTGGGCAAAACCGAGTGACGAACTGAAGCGGCTGAGTGAAAAGGTACGCCAGAAGCAGAAAGCAAACCCAGGGCGATTGCCTTATGAGGTATTTGCGGAGGTGTACAGTGAAGAGGATCGAGTGCCGCAGGCATCGAGCCTATGATTAAGGACTAAATCATTATCAAGGACGACATTATGACCACGGCTATAGATGCAATCTGTAATGCCTGTAACAACACCATTGCACTGTCACAAAAGGACCTGGCGCAGCTTGGAAGATCGGAACCACTCCCCTGCAGCGAATGCGACGCCATGCTGAAGATCACGCCTGACGCAAATTCAGAGCGCAACGCAAAACTCTCGGTATTTGCGTTGACGATAGGGGCGGCCGTCGTTGCGATTGTGGCCTTGATCAATATCTTTGGTGATGCCGGCTTTCCGACTTATTTTGTTGCGATACCCTTTATTCTGATTTCCACAGTACTGGTGTCCAACCTCAGTAATAGCAAACTCAATTTGGAGCGAGTTGAGTGAGCTTTGGCTGGCTTGGATCTGTTCATGGGATGGTGGGGTCATAGGGGGCGAGGGCGATCTTGAAAGCAGTTGAGAGAAAGGATGAATTCCCGTTGCTCCCTGAGCCTCGAAACAAAAGACGGCGCCTTGGCCAAGATTTGCAACCGGTTGGTGACTACGCAGGTATTGAGCCCTATTACCGGGTTTGTGAGGATTTGGGGGCCGTTCAACATCAGGACCAGAGATATCCGGAAGCGTTTTACGCTGGTGATTGGTGGTGGGACGTGCGTCGGATTCGGTTTCTTAATGGAAAAGCGTTTATCGGCCTTTCGATATTACTTCTCCTAATACCGTATACATGGGGAGGAGTGGTTTTAGCCGGCGGTGGAATTTCTATTGTATACCTTTCGATTATAATGACGGAGGATGCAATGGATTTAATTCGGATGGTAGTGGTTTTAGGTTCGGCGATAATTTGGATACCTCTTTCTTTATATATCCTCATAAAAACTATGCCCTGGGTGATGGGCGCTTTCGCCCTGCTACTCAGACCCTTTGACAAGTTCCTCGGTAAGCTCCTGGACCGAGGCCTCGAAGCCGGAGAAAGCTACTTCAGTCGTGAAACGGGTGAAGTGAGCTTTGCAATGCCGGGCGGCAAGAAACTGACAGCACCCTTTGAGGAGTTCGATGCCTACGTGGAGCGAGTCATTGAAGCCGGCGGTATCTTTTATCGCCTGATGTTCGTGCATCGCTATACCGCCAAACAATTCAGCCAGACGTCACTAAGCCGGGTCGAGCCATCGAAAGAGGAGGTAATGGCGCTGTGGGACATGCTCCAACGCTACATGGATCCTTCGCAGCCCTTGCCGGATGTGCCAAGGCTGGAGCCGTTCCGACATCTGGACCCGGTCACGGCGGAACATGACCAGCGAGTCGGGCGTAATCCTCGGTTCTGGCGAGACTTGGATCTGGAAGCCTGGAAAAAAGGCGAAGGTGCTGAGTGGTTGAAGCGCCAGGTGGAGTATCCGTGGGATAAGCGCCGTTGCAAACTTACGCCGCAGCTGGGCAAGATTTCGATGGAGGAATACCGAAAACTACGACCGGCGGAGGCTTGGCCGATTTTAGTGACATGGATGACTGAACAGAAACAGCTGTCTGGAGTGGCCGACACGGCGTTCAGGGCGACGGACATCGGGCCCTTGCCGAAATCGCCAAAAGAACGAACGCGAATTGGCGACGAACTCCAGCCGTATGGTGCTTACGCCAACCTTAACCCGTACCACCGAACCGTGGAGGATATTGATACGGTCCTGTGCAGTGAACGGGACGATCCAGAGTTCTATAAGGAAAACTGGTGGTGGGACCACCAGCGGCTTCGCTTTCTTAATGAGAAGCTCGGATTAAAGGCGTTAATACTGATTGTTCCATTCATTTGGGCGTTGTTGGTACTTATTGGTGGCTTGGTGCTTATCAGTTGGAGTATTGGGACTTTCCTGATACCTATTTTGCCGGCGACTGCTGTGGTTTTAACACTTATAATTCTGGGTTCAGCATGGATATTCTTTTCTTTTTGGATCATCCCCCCCACCACCAATTGGCTGATGATTAATGGCGTTGGATTGATTATCAAGCCTTTCGAGAAAACTCTGGAAAAGAAGTTAGACGAAACCCTAGAAGATGGCTGCAGCGAGTTTAACCGGGTCACCGGGCAGGTAAAGTTCGCCTTGGGCAAGGGGCGTTCTTTTGAGGCCCCGTTTGTGGAGTTCGATGCCTACGTGGAGCGAGTGGTCCAGCGGGGCGGTATCTTCTACCGGCTGATGTTCGTGCATCGTTACACCCAGAAGCAATTCAACAAAACCTCCCTGAGTAACATTGAAGCAGAGAAAACCGAGGTGCTGGCCCTGTGGGACATGCTGCAACGCTACATGGACGTCACCCAGCCCCTGCCAGACATGCCCCGGTTGGAGCCGTTTCGCCACTTGGACCCGGTGACCGCCAAGTACGACCAGACTACTGGCCGTAACCCCCGCTACTGGCGAGACCTGGATCTGGAGGACTGGCAGAAGGGAAAGGGTGCGGAGCTGTTGAGGAGCCAAAGGCAACACCCCTGGAGCCGCCGGCAGTGCAAGCTCACACCGCAACTGGGCAAAGTAGATATGCTGACTTATCGCCAACAAAGGCCTGAAACCGCCAGTGTTGTATAAGGCAGTGATGGCTGGAAAGGTTCCTATATGACCATGCCGATGGAGACACAAAATTACGGTTCGACCGCCTATCGGTCTGATCAGGCGGTGGAGCTACCCGAAACCCGGGCTAAACGGGAACGAGTTGGGGACGAGCTTCAGCCGTATGGTGCCTACGCCAACCTTAACCCGTACCACCGAACCGTGGAGGATATTGATACAGTCCAGTGCAGTGAGCGCGAGGATCCGGAGTTTTATAAGGAACACTGGTGGTGGGATCACCAGCGCTTGCGTTTTCTTAACGAGAAAATGGGGCTTAAGATTTTGGTATTGTTGTTGCCATTTGCGTGGGCACTACTGGTATTAGTCGGCGGTTTGGCGTTATTGGGGTGGGGGCTTGTTACCATTCCAAAGCAGCTTGACTTAAGTGCCTATTGGTTTATATCGCTATTATTAATATTGGTGCCAGCTTGGATATTCTTTTCATTTTGGATCATCCCCCCTACCACCAACTGGCTTATGACAAACGTTGTTGGAGCCCTCCTGAAACCTTTCGAGAAAACGCTGGAAAAGAAGTTGGACGAGACTTTGGGAGACGGCTGCAGCGAGTTCAATAGGGTCACCGGGCAGGTAAAGTTCGCCCTGGGCAAGGGGCGTTCTTTTGAGGCCCCGTTTGTGGAGTTCGATGCCTATGTAGAACGGGTAGTGCAGCGGGGCGGTATCTTTTACCGGCTGATGTTCGTACATCGTTACACCCAGAAGCAATTCAATAAAACCTCTCTGAGTAACATCGAAGCAGAGAAAACCGAGGTGATGGCGCTGTGGGACATGCTTCAACGATACATGGATACCTCCCAGCCCTTGCCGAATGTGCCAAGGCTGGAGCCGTTCCGACATCTGGACCCGGTCACTGCGGAGCATGACGAGCGCATTGGGCGTAATCCCCGGTTCTGGCGAGACTTGGATCTGGAAGCCTGGAAAAAAGGCGAGGGTGCTGAGTGGTTGAAGCGCCAGGTGGAGTATCCGTGGGATAAGCGCCGCTGCAAACTTACGCCGCAACTGGGCAAGATTTCGATGGATGAATACCGCAAACTACGCCCGGCCGAGGCTTGGCCTATTTGATGCTCTCGCAGCGGCCAATAATTTGAGGGAGTCGCAGCTTGGGTACGGGCCTCTGGCCTGGCGCTATTGCGCAGGCCACTTCCCCGGCACCACAAACCACCGCTCCCTCTCAACCCAACACCCAAGCGCAGGCTGCCACTCCACCCGCGCGAACAACACCGGCACGCCCTTAGCCTCCACAAACGCCACCGCCTCCCGCGCCGCCTCAGTGTCGGGCTGCTCATCCTGTCTCCAAGGCCCAATCCAATGTGGCTTTTTCAGGGGCACCCAGTCCGTCAGATCCGAGTTCACCAAATCCCGGGCATAGCACCATTGCCCCTGCCTATGGCCCGCCGGCACATAGTCCGGAAGTTCCACCTCATCACCGGGATAGAACAGATACCCCGGCAGAAACACTCGCGGAATAATCGGCTCTGAAATCCCCAGATCTGCGAACAGCGCCTGCGCTTCCACTCGCTGCGCCATTAGGCTCTGGTGGCTGAGCATTCTGTCTACTTTAAGGTCCAGGCGGTCCTTGGCGTTTGGCCCGTACCACTTGGTCATTCCGGGGCCTTCGTTGACGCCCAGATAGTATTTGATGGCAATTTCATGGTGTTCCACGCACCGGGTGTGTGGATTCCGCACCAGAAAATCCAGCTCACCGATGGTTCGGTTGCCGGCCTTGATCTGCTGATTCTTCAGCAGCAGTTCCCAACCCAGCAGATCGACTAGGAGCACTTCGTATAAACGCTCAAAGTAATGGCCAAGGCGGCGCTCGGTGGTGGCCGCGAGTCTTGCTGGCATGGTGTCTGGGTGCTTGTCCCAGTGTTTGAGTTTGTCGCGGTAATCATCGGGCAGCCACTGCAGTGGCTCAAAGCTCACGGGGGCGGCCAGGAGTTGGGGTGCCGTGCACAGCCAGGCGAGATGCCGGATGGCTGGTATCTGCAGGTTGAGCAGGGTTTCGGTTTCTGCGTTTGTCGTCATGGCCTGAGAATAACGTAAACTGGGCGTGTTTGAGAGCCACGAAACCACAGGAGCCCTATATGCAATACCTGCACACGATGATTCGGGTCAGCAATCTGGACGACACCCTTCACTTTTTCTGCGACCTGTTGGGCATGGTGGAGATTTCCCGCAAAGACAGTGAGAAGGGCCGTTTCACCCTGGTGTTCCTGGCGGCCCCGGAAGACGAAGCCCGTGCCCGTGAGGACAAGGCGCCAATGATTGAGCTCACCCATAACTGGGACCCGGAGGAGTACACCGGCGGCCGGAATTTCGGGCACCTGGCGTTCCGGGTGGACAACATTTATGCGCTGTGCGAAAAGCTGCAGGCCAACGGCGTTACTATCAATCGCCCGCCTCGGGATGGCCATATGGCCTTTATCCGCACGCCGGATAATATCTCGATTGAACTGCTGCAGAAGGGCGATGCACTGCCGGCGCAGGAGCCCTGGGCCAGTATGGAAAACACCGGTACCTGGTGAAGCCATGGAGTCCACTGGTCAGACTAAAGTGAGACTTGATTCACATTTTTGACGCAGGCCCCGGGCGATTTGACCAAGGCCCTGAAACATAACACTCGCTTATCATTTGTTGCACTAAGTAACGCTCTGTTACTAAAACAACAACAAATGAGGTGGTCGTTATGTTCTCCAGAAACGCTCTGGTTGCAGCCGTTATGCTGGGTTTGGTGGGGTGCGGGGGTTCCGGTTCAGAGAACGCTTCCGATAATACCAATGCCCAGGGCCCGGGGCCGACGGTTCCGGGCACTACGCCGCCCGGTCAGTCTGATGGCAACAAAGGTCTGCCAACAGGTGAGGGCGAGGTGCGGGTTCTGTCCAATCGCGCCGATCTGATCAGCGGTGGCGATGCCCTGATCGACATCGAGGTCGCCAATCCCGATGGTGCCCGTGTTTTGCTGAACGGCCAGGATGTAACCGGGCAGTTTACCTTGATGGAAGCTGGTCAGTTGCGTGGCCTTGTTACCGGCCTGGCGTTGGGCGACAACACGCTGGAAGTGCTGCTGGATAATCGCAGTAGCCGGCTGGTGAAGACCATCACTAACCACCCGAAAGGTGGGCCGGTATTCTCTGGTCCCCAGGTTCAACCCTGGACCTGCACCAACGCCGCTGCGATGGACGAGCAATGCAACCAGCCTGCGGAATACCGCTTCAAATATGTTCCTGCGGAGCGCTTTACCCGATTGTTCACCGAGTTTGATCCGCAAGACCCCGGCCTGCCGGATGCTTTTTTGCCTTACGACCCGGAAAACCCGCCCGCCGATGACGACATCGCCACCGTGACCACCGACGAAGGCGTTGAAATGCCGTTCATCGTTCGTGTGGAAACCGGTGTCATGAACCGCGACCGTTACCAGGTAATGTCATTGTTCCAGCCTGGAAACGACTGGACCGCTCTGAATCCCCAGGAGCAGTGGAACGGGAAAGTACTGGTTCATCACGGCGGTAACGTGGGGGTGAGTTACGGTATGGGCAGCCCCCCCAATGGCGATATCTCCGGCGCGACCAACGGCAACGAACTGTTGTTGGGTGACAGTGTTTCGGTGGCGCTGGCCCGGGGTTTTGTAACCTTGTCCACCGCCCAGGCCAACCTTGGCCATAACGTGAACCTGGTTACTGCTGCCGAGTCCTTGATGATGGCCAAGGAGCACATCATCGAGAACTATGGCCCGGTCCGTTACACCATTGGCACTGGCTGCTCTGGTGGGGCGATTGCCCAGCAACACATTGCCAATGCCTACCCCGGTATCTATCAGGGGTTGATTGTTCAGTGTTCCTATCCGGATGTCTGGACCACCGCTACCCAGTTTGCCGACTACAACCTGATCAGCAACTACCTTGGGCTGCAGATGCCGGAGGGTCCGGAAGGGTTCTTCTCCTTCATGACGGATCTGCTGACCAACGGCCTGTTGCCAACCCAGTGGCCCTTTATCTACGGGCACCTGCCCATCAATCCAGTGGTTTCAGACCTGGCCTTCTTCCCGGCGGCCTACCCGGATCAGGAGGATTGCCGGCGCCTGAAAGACGGCGTTGAAGTCTATAATCCGGAGGAACGACCGGGCGGCCTGCGCTGCGGGTTGATCGATTACATGGTCAACCAGTTTGGCGAGCGGCCACCGGAGGTGTGGTCTGAGAATGAACAGCTTTTGGGGCGGGGTTTTGCCGGCATTCCGCTGGATAACGAAGGGGTTCAGTACGGCCTCAGAGCATTGCAGGAAGGGTTGATTACCGGTTCCCAGTTCCTGGATCTGAACCGGGAGATTGGTGGCTTCAACGTGGACATCAAATATCAGCCAGAGCGTACCCTGGGCGATATCCAGGCCATCACCAATGCCTATCGCACCGGCGCCATCAACACTGCAGAGAATCTTGCCGGTGTGCCGATGATTGACTTGCGAGGCCCAGATCCCGGCTTTGCCCACGATGCCTTCCACTCCTGGCAAACCCGTGCCCGCATTGAGGAGGTTCAGGGCCATTCGCTCAACCATGTGATCTGGTATGGCGCCTTCCCGATCGCCGGGGATACCGTGTTTACCACCGAGGCCCTGTTGACCATGGACCAGTGGCTGGCGGGCATCGAGGCGGATGAGCGCCAGGATAGCCTGCCGGAGAAAGTGATTCGCAATCGGCCCGGCTTCGCCCGTGATCGCTGCCTGTCGTTGTCGGGCGCTACCGCCGAATGGGGTGTGATTCTGCCGCTCACCGGTGGCCTGTTGTACCCGGACCCGGTTCTGCCCGGCCTGGAATACTTGCCGACCAACCGATTGCCAGCAGAGATGGGTGAGATCCTGGACGTGGCCACCGGACAGGTGTGTGGCCTGGATCTTGGCGCCCTTGGCTTGCCCTCGCTGGTGACCGATCTGTTGGCGCCGATCACAGACCCGATTGTTGAGACCCAGGCACTGCTGGTGCAAACCCGGTTTGGTACCCCAAGAACAGTGGCCGGAGATGATATTCGCACCCTGAATAACAAGTGTCAGCTCAAGCCGGTTGACCCTGCGGATTATCCCGCCAATCTGCTCCAGGGTATTTTCACCTCTGAGAACTTTGCCCAGAAGGTTGCGGAGATTTTCCCGAACGGTGTGTGTGACTACAGCAAGCCACCGGTTGGCCAGGTGCCAACCGTCACCTGGATGCACTATGGTGATGCCGAGACGGTGGTGCATGGCGGCGTGCCGCTGAGCAGCAATGATGAGCCTGTTCCAGGGTGGGCTTCACCGGCGTTTGCGGTCACCCTGTCACCCAATCACGCTGAGTGATCAGGATCACAGGGTCGGGCAGAGCCTGGCCCTGTGATTGGCATGCCTGGGCGTCGGCCCCAGCCCCAACCCCAACCTGAACATAGTGAGGCCGAATCAGCAAAACGGGCGGCTAACCGTTGCTGTTGGTCGCTCTTCCCCCTAAAATCCGTCGCTGTTCAAACTATGCATCAGGATGATGCTGCCCCAAACCCAAGGAAGGAGAATGCCGATGGATGATTGGCAAGGGTGCCTTGCGCCCCAGTGTCAGACTGCGCTCTTGCAGGCCCGCAACAATGTTGCCAGCCGCGGTGGTTCGGTGATTACGGTTGAAGACTACCTGTTGGCATTGCTCGATGCCGTTCCTGAGGCCGTTTCGTTTCTGAAACGGCAGGGTGTGGACCTGGACGAACTGATTCGCACCATCCAGGGTGAACAACCCATTGTTGCCGAAGTTCGTGGCGATGGGGACCTGTCTTCCCAGCTTATCTACTGGATTTCCAGCACCCGTGAAGCGACCGATCAGCCCTGGCTGGACTGGCCTGTGCTGTTGCACGGGCTGGTTCACCTTGCCGAGCGCCTGCAAGACAAAGCCTATGTGGCGGTGTTGGAACTGGTCAGCCACTGGCCGAGTGCGGAGGGTGAGGCCTGCACGCCTCCGGTTTCCCCCGACCAACCTTTCAGCCCCGTTACGGTGACTGATCCAGCCTGGTTGCAGCTGGCTGAGGACGTTGTGGTGGCTTTATCCGCAAACCGGAATGGGTTGATCTGGGTAGCAGGCCCCCGTGGTAGCGGGAAAACCGCCTGGCTGAGGATGTTGCTGGCGACGCCGGGATTCTCTTGGGTGCAGATGGACTTGCGACGCCAGGCAGAGGTGATGGCGTCCGATCAGCCGGTGGTCCCGCCAGGCGGGGACGGAGTCGCACCGTGGCCAGCGATGATTCTGGACAATGTGGCACCGCTCGACCTACTGGAACTGATGAGCATGCCGGATGGCGCTGTGCGCGAACTGGTGACAGGATGGCAGGGGCCAATCCTGATGCTGGCATCAAACGACAGGGATAAAGGACGAACAGACAGCAACCGGCTGACCGCCATATTGGGCCGGGAGTTGGAAGCCATGGCGATGCCGGGTGTTAGTGAGGCGCAGAGAAGAGCGATCTTGACAGCACACCAGCCAGCCATCGAAAAGCGCTGGAACCTGCAATTGTCGCCGGCAGCGATGGAGTATGCGGCGTCCCGCCAAACCCGAAGCATAGCAACGCCCGGCGGTATGCTCGAATGGTTGCACCGGGCAGCCGCCAGGCTTGACCTGTTTGCCAGCCGGGGACCGCTGGAGGCGGTGGCTCTGGCGGCAGAGCACGACACCCTTCGGCGTCAGTCCCTGGTGGCCCTCGCCCGGGGTGAGTGTGCTGAGCGGGTAGAGCTGCAGATACAACAACTGGATCTTGAGCAGGCTGCTGCTGAGGTGGTTTGGCACGAACGTAAGCGTTCCGGCACCCTGCGTCGGTTATTGGTGGAGGATCTTCGCCAGGAACTGGAACGATGGGTTGCAGCCAGGCCCGGGCCGGTTCACTATGTGCTGAATTGTGAACAACAGCAGGGAGATACCTTGGGTGCAGGACCTGGAAATTTATATTCGTGATCTGGAGCCGGCGGCCATATCCGGTTGGCTGGAGAACCAGCTGGATGACGTTCAGCTGGACGATTCGGATGTCACTTCGGTAGTGAAGGGCAGTGCGTGGTTCAACGGTACCCGTTTGCAGATCACCCTGTATCCCGGCGCCTTTGGAAAGAGGTTTACCTCTGTGCTGATGGAGGGGGATGACCTGCCCTGGAACAGTGACCTGGACTGCGCCCGCAGTGCCTGGCGGGCCATGGAAGGGGAGATACGGTGCAGCACCGGTGACTGGAAAGAAGGCGATCCGGTGGAAGATGAGAAGTGGTGGCGCCTGGACCACCGGGGCGAGCAATTGGTGGTCTGGAACTGAACCGACTAGCAGAACGTAAAAAGGCAGCCCCTGGAGGCTGCCTTTTTCGTATCTTGAGCTACGAAATCACTCGCTCAGGATAGACACGTTGTCTGCTTGCAGCCCTTTGTCGGCTTCCACAACGTTGAACCGAACCAGTTGGCCCTGGCGCAATACGCGGCGACCACGACCGCGAATGGCGCGGAAATGTACGAAGATCTCGTCGCCGCTGTCGCGGACGATGAAGCCAAAGCCTTTCTTGACGTTGAACCACTTGACGGTGCCTTCTTCGTCACCTTCCGGTGTGGTGTCGTCAAAATCGTCTTCTTCGTCATCATAAACGTTGTTCTGGCGACTGTTGCGTGCCGGGCGGCTCTGGCTTCTGGAAGCCGGCGCTGCGGAGGGCTGCTTGGTGGCAAGCGCGATGGCCAGAAAACCGGTGATGGCAAAAATAACAAAGGCAATCAGGTACGCTGCAAGGCCACCAACACTGCCCAGTGCCTCGGCGAGGTTGCCAGCGCTCAGCGCGGCCAGGAATTGCGGTGTGACAGACAGCAGCAGAAACAGTACCAGGGGTGCCGGAATGGCGATCATAAGGGAAAGACGGATCGCTTTGGCTGGATTACGCATTGGCTGAATATTCTCCATGGGTTAACACTAACGATAAAAAGCCAGACATCGGGTAACATGGCATGCCCGGCCAATGAACGCCGCCAATGTTCAATGTTGGCGGTAAAAGGCGGCATCATACCAGATTACCGAAAGGGCTGACCAAATCTCATGAGCAAAAAGACACTGGAAGACAGGCTTGCAGAGCTGGAAATGCGACTTGCGTTCCAGGACGATGTGATCAATACCCTGAGTGAGCAGGTGGCGAAGCAGGAGATGGATATTCGGGAGCTGTGGGATGCCAAGAAGGTGCTGCACAAGCAGTTGAAGGATATTTCGCCCTCGAACATCAAGGCGGAGGAGGATGAGACTCCGCCTCCGCATTATTGAGTTTGGTGTATGGCTTGAAGTCCGGGGTCAGACCCCAGCGCGGCCTTAGGGCCCACTGACGCGCTGGGGTCTGCCCCCTCAGAGTTAGCCCAGCAGTTCTTCCAGTATCTGTTCGTAGATTTCGGAGAGGGTATCCAGGTCGTCGGCTTTCACGCATTCGTCCACTTTGTGGATGGTGGCGTTGATGGGGCCGAGTTCTACGACCTGTGCTCCAGTCGGTGCGATGAAGCGACCATCAGAGGTGCCGCCGGAGGTGGACAGCTCGGTCTCGCGGCCGGTGACGGAGCGGATGGCGTTCTGGCTGGCGGCAACCAGGGCACCCTTGTCCGTCAGGAAGGGGCGGCCGCTGAGGTGCCACTGCAAATCATACTTGAGCTGGTGCCGGTCAAGAATGGCCACTACACGTTCTTCCAGGCTTTCTGCGGTGTTTTCCGTGCAGTAGCGGAAATTGAAGTGCACCAGGCACTCGCCGGGAATGATGTTGCTGCCCACGCCGGATTCAATCCGGGTGATCTGGAACGTGGTCGGCGGGAAGAAGTCGTTGCCGTTGTCCCAGAATTCCCTGGCCAGTGCATCCAGCGCCGGCGCCACCGTGTGTACGGGGTTCTCTGCCAGGTGTGGGTAGGCCACGTGGCCTTGTACGCCGTGTACTGTCAGGTAGCCGTGCAGGGAGCCCCGGCGGCCGTTCTTGATGACATCGCCCACCTGATGGGTGCTGGAAGGCTCGCCAATCAGGCACCAGTCCATCTTTTCGTTGCGGGCTTCCAGGGTTTCCACCACTTTCACCGTGCCGTCCTGGGCGGGGCCTTCTTCATCGCTGGTGATCAAGAGGGCAATGGAGCCTCGGTGCTCAGGGTTGTTCGCCACAAAGCGTTCGCAGGCGGTGATGAAGGCCGCCAGGCTGCCCTTCATGTCTGCTGCGCCCCGGCCATACAGATAGCCATCTTTGATGACAGGGTCAAACGGCGGGTGCGCCCAGTTTTTCTCCGGGCCGGTTGGCACCACATCGGTGTGGCCGGCAAACGCCAGTACCGGGCCGTCTGAGCCCTTGCGGGCCCAGAGGTTGTCGGTATCACCAAACCGCAGGTTCTCGCCTGCAAAGCCCAGCGGCGCCAGGCGGGACATCATCAGCTCCTGGCAGCCAGCGTCGTCCGGTGTAACCGAGCGGCGGCGAATGAGGTCCATGGCGAGTTCAAGGGTGGGGGATAGTGACATGCTGCGGCCCTTAGTTATTCGCGTGCAGTTCTTCATTCAGTTCAATAGCGGACTTGTTGGTCTTGCACTCAACGGCGCCGGTCAGGCTGTTGCGACGGAACAACAGGTCGTTCTTGCCGGCCAGGTCGCGGGCCTTGATGACTTCTACCTGTTTGTTGTTGTCATCCAGCAGGTTCACCTTGGTACCAGAGGTGATGTACAGGCCAGCTTCAACGGTGCAACGATCGCCCAGGGGAATGCCGATGCCGGCGTTGGCGCCGAGCAGGCAGTTTTCGCCCACGGAGATAATGATGTTGCCACCACCAGACAGAGTGCCCATGGTGGAGCAGCCACCGCCCAGGTCAGAGCCCTTGCCGATCATCACGCCGGCAGAAATGCGGCCTTCGATCATGCTGGTGCCTTCGGTGCCGGCGTTGAAGTTGATAAAGCCTTCGTGCATCACGGTGGTGCCTTCGCCTACATAGGCGCCCAGACGAACACGGGCGGTGTCAGCGATACGCACGCCCTTGGGTACGACGTAGTCGGTCATCTGCGGGAACTTGTCGACCGATTTCACTTCCAGGGTGCGGCCTTCAATGCGGGCCTGCAGCTGGCGCTCTGGCAGTTCGTTCAGGTCGATGGCGCCTTCGTTGGTCCAGGCCAGGTTCGGCAGCAGGCCGAAAATGCCGTCCAGCTTTACACTGTGGGGCTTGGCCAGGCGGTGGGAGATCAGGTGCAGCTTCAGATACACTTCCGGGGTGCTGGAGGCGGTATCGTCGGTAGCCAGCACGGTAACAACCACAGGGCGTTTGCTCTCGGCCGCTTTTTCCGCCAGTTTCGCCTGGTCGGTCTGGCCCAGCTGGCGTAGGGCGTTGGCAAACCTGGTCAGTTGCTCGGCTTTAACATCAATGGCCTGGTTACCGCCTTTGTAGTCCAGCGCGGTTTCAACCACGTCGATCAGGTCTTTGCCTGGGGTCATGATCGGCTGCTGGTAATACACCTCCAGCCACTCGCCCTGGTTATTCTGGGTGCCGATGCCAATGCCAAATGCAAAACTCATCTGATCTGCTCCTGTGCTCAATAATTGAAAAAATGTTTGCCACGGACACTCACGGACCTGCACGGACAAAAACAAGAATTCTTAATCACTTGTCCGTGAGCGTCTGTGAGTGTCCGTGGCTAAAAAATCAGTTAATCCAAACAGCCCATTCTTCTGCGTTAAAGCCCACAGTCACTCCGTCGCCCCGCTCAGCCACAGGGCGTTTGATGATGGAGGTGTTCTCCAGCATGAGCTGGTGGGCACTTTGGGCGCTAATGTTATCACGAACCTCGTCCGGAAGTTTTCGCCAGGTGGTACCCCGTTTGTTGATCAGGGTTTCCCAGCCTATGGCCTGCTCCCACTGGCTCAGCTTCTCGCTGGTCAGGCCGTCTTTCTTGAAGTCGTGGAATTCGTAGGCGATGCCGTTGTCGTCCAGCCACTTGCGAGCCTTTTTGACGGTATCGCAGTTTTTGATGCCATATAACTTCATGCTTTGAAACCTTTTACAAAATCGACGATTCGCCGGGCTGCTTCCACACACTCCTCCAGTGGTGCTACCAGCGCCATGCGCACTCGGTTCTCACCTGGGTTGTGGCCATCTACCGTTCGGGACAGGTAACGGCCCGGCAGCACGTGCACGTTCTGTTGTGCGGACAGCTCCTTGGCGAAGGTTTCATCATCCATCGGCGTTTCCGGCCATAGATAGAAACCGGCATCCGGGAAGTCCACGTTCATCACTTCGCGCAGGATGGGCACCACCGCTTCGAACTTGGCCCGGTAGGCGGCGCGGTTTTCGCGCACGTGGTCTTCATCACTCCAGGCGGCAATGCTGGCCAGCTGGTTGTGAACAGGCATGGCGCAGCCGTGGTAGGTACGGTACTTCAGGTAGCCGGCCAGTACCTCGGCATCACCGGCCACAAAGCCGGAGCGCAGGCCGGGCAGGTTGCTGCGCTTGGACAGGCTGTGGAACACAACGCAGCGCTTGAAGTCGTGACGACCGATGGCCGCACATGTTTGCAGCAGGCCTTCGGGCGGGTTGGCTTCGTCCGGGTAGAGTTCGGAATAGCATTCATCGGAGGCGACCAGAAAATCATGACGGTCGGCCAGTTCGATAACCTTTACCAGGGTTTCCCGGGGGATGACTGCGCCGCTGGGGTTGCCCGGGGAGCACAGGAAAAGAATCTGGCAGTCTTTCCAGACCGATTCCGGCACCGCGTCGAAATCCGGAATAAAGCCGTTGCTGGCATCGCAGGGCAGGTAGACGGGGTCTGCGCCGGCCAGGAACGCAGCCCCCTCGTAAATTTGGTAGAACGGGTTCGGGCTGACAACAGTAGCCGGTTTACTGGCATCCACCACCGCCTGAACCAGGGCGAAAATAGCTTCACGGGTGCCGTTGACCGGAACCACGTTGTGAGCCGGGTCCAGACTGCCTTCGGCCAGCTGGAAGCGCTTGCTGGCCCAGTGGGCGATGGCTTCGCGCAACTCATCGATACCTTTGGTGGTGGGGTAGTTAGCCAGTTTGTCCAGGTTGTCGGCGATCACCTGCTTCACAAACGCCGGTGACGGGTGCTTGGGTTCGCCAATGCCGAGTGATATTGGCTTCAGGTGGTCCGGCACGGTGATGCCGGCTTTCAGTTTGGCCAGCTTTTCAAACGGGTAAGGGTGAAGTCTTTCGAGATTCAGGTTCATTCAATATCGTCCAGCATTTGGCAAAGGTCCTGTTGCAGGGCCTGGCACACGCCCGGGTCGCGCAGCGGCTCGCCATGTTCGTCGGTGATGAAGAATACGTCTTCTACGCGCTCGCCCAGGGTGGCAATCTTGGCGTTGGTCAGTCGCACACGATGTTCCAGCAGCACCTGGCCAATGCGGGCCAGAAGGCCGGGGCGGTCCGGGGTGATGACTTCCATCACGGTGCGTTGATTGATGGTGTCATTGGAGAAGGTCACTTCGGTTGGGAAAGCGAAGTGCTTCAGCTGCCGGGGTGTGCGCCGGTGGATAATGTCCGGGTAGTCTTCCGGGTCATCGAGTTCTTCGATCAGACGCTTGCGCACTCTTTCCTTGCGGGCCGGATCAACGCCCAGTGGCTGACCCTGTTCATCCAATACCACGTAAGAGCTGATCGAGTGGGGGCCTTCGCTGGAGTTGATGCGGGCATCCACGATGTTCAGGTTCAGCTGTTCCAGCACCGCCGTGGTTGCCGCAAAGAGGGCAACCCGGTCTTTCATGTAGATAATGATCTGTGAGTAACCGTCCGTCGGCCCGCCCCGGGTGTCACGAATCAGCACCAATGGGTCCGGGTTGTCGCCGTGGCGAATGATGGCTGCCGTCTGCCAGGCAATATCTACGGTGGAATCCTGCAGGAAGTAATCCTCGTCTACGGTTTCCCAGATAGGATCAATCTGCTCATCGGTCATATTCTGTGCGTGCAGGATCTGACGGGCTTCTTCCCTGGTGGCGCGTATCCAGGCCTGGCGGTCTACTGGTGTGTCGGTGCCACGGCGCAGGGCGCGCTTGGCTTCAATGTAAAGCTGGCGCAGCAATGATGCGCGCCAGGTGTTCCAGAGTTTTGGATTGGTGGCGCTGATATCGCACACCGTCAGAATGTACAGGTAATCCAGATGGGCCTGGCTGGGCATGGCGCGGGCAAAGGCCTGGATGATGTCCGGGTCTGAAATGTCCTTGCGCTGGGCGGTCATCGACATCAGCAGGTGGTTTTCCACCAGCCATGACACCAGTTGGGTGTCCCGCTCACTCAAGTGGTGGCGTTCACAGAAGGCTTCTGCGTCAATGGCGCCCAGTTCTGAGTGGTCACCGCCACGGCCCTTGGCCACATCGTGATAAAGGCCAGCAATAAACAGCGTTTCCAGTTTGGGCAACCGATGAATCAGGCGTGACGCCAGGGGGTATTCGTTGCGCACGTCGGTGCTGTTCAGCCGCGCCATATTGCGGATCACGCGCATGGTGTGGGCATCGACCGTGTATATATGAAAGAGGTCGTGCTGCATCTGGCCGATGATCTGGCCAAACTCCGGCAAGTAGCGGCCCAGTACGTTGTACTTTTTCATGGCAGACAGAGTCTGGTCCAGCGCGTGTGGCGTGCGCAACAGTTCCATGAACAGGGTGGTGACTGCCAGATCTGACCGGAAGGCGTCGTCAATCAGGTGCCGATGGGCCCTTAACGAGCGGATGGTGGTTGCCCGGATACCCTTGATTTCAGGGTGCTGGGCCATCAGCACGAAGATTTCCATGATGGCGTACGGGGCGTAGGCGAACACCTGGTTGTTGATGGCTTCTATATACAGGTTGCGAATCTGGAAGCGTTTGTTCAGTGGGCGGATTTCGTCTTCACTGCCCTCGCCGATAATGGCTTCGTCGTAGTACTGCAGGATAACGTCAGCCAGCTCCGCCAGGGCCAGTACGGTGCGGTAGTAGGACTGCATCATCAGCTCGACGCCCAGCCGTTTGCCTTCATCTTTGTAGCCGAGCATTTCCGCGAGCGCACGTTGGTGGTCGAACAGCAGCCGGTTTTCATTGCGGTCGGCAATCAGTTGCAGGCCATAACGCAATTGCCACAGGAAGGTTTCGCCCTGGTGCAGGATCTGGTGTTCTTCTTCGGTCAGAATACTGAAGCGGGTGAGGTCGGCAATGTTCTGCAGGCCGAAGTGGCGTTTGGTGATCCAGCCGATGGTCTGGATGTCCCGAAGTGCGCCGGGGGAACCTTTAACGTTAGGCTCCAGGTTGTATTCGGTGTCGCCGTATTTTTTGTGGCGCTGTTGCTGCTCTTCCCGCTTGGCCAGGAAGTAGTCACGATCCGAGCTGACCTCATCGGAATAGACCAGCTCACTGAGCTCTGCCCGCAGTCCATCGGGGCCGGCGATGGTTCGGGTCTCCAGCAGGTTGGTCAGGATGGTGATGTCCTGCCGGGCCGAGGATAGGCACTCTTCCATGCTGCGCACGCTGTGGCCGATATCCAGCTTGAGGTCCCAGAGCAGGGTAACGAAGGCGCCCAGGTCATCCTGCCAGGCCTCTTCTATACCGTGGCGGGTCAGGATAAGCAGGTCTATGTCTGAGTGGGGGTGTAGTTCGCCGCGCCCGTAGCCGCCGACGGCGACCAGGGCAATGTCGGAGGAGCGGGAAAACGGGTACCGATTCCAGATCAGCCGGAGCACTTTGTCTATGGTGTTGGCCCTGGCATGAACCAGGGCTCTTACATCGGCACCCTGGCGGAAAGCTTCGGCGTCAGCATTATAGCTTTCCCGTAACAGTTCCCTGGCGGCAAATACCGGTGAGGTGTCGTTGCTGATACGGGATTCCAGCTCGCTTCGGTCCACTTAGAATGACTCTTCCGATCGTTTGGTCAGCACTTCATAGCCGTCAGCGGTCACCAGGATGGTGTGTTCCCACTGGGCAGACAGCTTGTGGTCCTTGGTGACCACGGTCCAGCCATCGGCCATCAGCTTGGTTTGGTATTTGCCCTGGTTGATCATCGGTTCGATGGTGAAGGTCATGCCTTCCTGCAGTTCCATACCGGTGCCGGGCTTGCCGTAATGCATGACCTGCGGCTCCTCGTGGAACACCTTGCCAATGCCATGGCCGCAGTAGTCTCTCACCACGGAATAACGATGCTTCTCGGCATGCTGCTGGATGACGTGGCCAATGTCGCCCAGGCGGGTGCCGGGTTTGACCAGTTCAATACCTTTGTACAGACACTCCTGAGTGATCTGGATCAGGCGTTCGGTACCGGGCTTGGGTTTGCCGACAACCCACATCTTGCTGGTGTCGCCGTGGTACTCATCCTTTATAACGGTGACGTCGATGTTAATGATGTCGCCGTCTTTCAGAATTTTCTTTTCGGTTGGGATGCCGTGACAGATCACATGGTTGACCGACGTACAGATGGATTTCGGGAAACCCTTGTAGTTGAGCGGCGCCGGAATAGCCTGCTGTTTGTTGACGATGTAATCGTGGGCGATGCTGTTGAGCTCCTCGGTAGAAATTCCGGGCTTTACGTGTTCGTCCAGCATTTCCAGAACTTCGGCCGCCAGCCGGCCGGCCACGCGCATTTTTTCAATTTCTTCGGGAGTCTTGATGGATACTTGCATCGCTATACCTGTTGATTTGCATCAAACAGGCATTTTAAGGGGCTGAGGGGTCAGGTACAAGGCGAGCTGCCTGCTATCGTGACTATAGGGTTGCGCTAAAAATAATGGCACCCCGGTGTCGCTTTATGGTATAAACGCGCCCGCCGGAAACGAATCCGGCAAATTCACACACGTGTCAGCACGTTGTCCCAGGGTGCCGGCTCCTGTTAGAGGAGGCTGGTTGGGGCAATCGGACGCGTGGAGGACTAACCCGAAGCTAAAAGGTAAATATCATGGCTCAGGTAAATATGCGTGACCTGCTCAAAGCAGGTGCTCACTTTGGTCACCAGACCCGTTACTGGAACCCGAAAATGGGTAAGTACATTTTCGGTGCCCGCAACAAGATTCATATCATCAACCTTGAGCAGACTGTTCCTGCCATGAACGAAGCGCTGAATGTGATTCAGCAGCTGGCAGAAAGCAAGAACAAGATCCTGTTCGTTGGCACCAAGCGTGCTGCGTCCAAGATCATCAAGGAAGAAGCTCAGCGTTCCGGCCAGCCCTACGTTAACCATCGCTGGTTGGGTGGCATGCTGACCAACTACAAGACCATCCGTCAGTCTATCCGCCGCTACCGTGATCTGGAAGCCCAGAGCAAAGACGGTACTTTCGACAAGCTGACCAAGAAAGAAGCCCTTGAGCGTACCCGTGAAATGGACAAGCTCGAGCGCTCCATCGGTGGTATCAAGGATATGGGCGGCCTGCCTGACGCGCTGTTCGTTATCGACGTGGATCACGAGCGTATCGCTATCAAGGAAGCCAACAAGCTGGGTATTCCTGTTATCGGTGTTGTTGATACCAACAGCGATCCGGACGGCGTTGATTACGTAATCCCGGGTAACGATGACGCCATCCGCGCCATCCAGATCTACGTGAAGGCTGTTGCCGATACCTGCCTGGAAGCTTCCCAGTCTGCAGGCGCTGGCGCTGACGAGTTTGTTGAAGTCAGCGAAGACGCTGCGGGCGCCGCTCCGGCTGCCGAGTAACACTTAAACTTCACGTTTGAGTTGTAAGGTATGCCCGCTCGTTAAACCGGGCATACCTCCCCACCGAATTCGGAAACGATTAAGAGGACTGAACATGGCTGCAATTACCGCTGCAATGGTCAAAGAGCTGCGTGAGCGTACCGGCCTTGGCATGATGGAATGCAAGAAGGCACTGGTTGAAGCTGGTGGTGACGTTGACGCCGCAATCGAAGAGCTGCGCAAGTCTTCCGGTCTGAAAGCCGCCAAGAAAGCCGGCCGTACCGCTGCTGAAGGTGTTTCTCTGGTTAAGGTGTCTGACGACAACACCGTTGCCTACATTCTGGAAGTGAACTCCGAGACAGACTTCGTTGCTCGTGACGACAACTTCATGGGCTTCGCCAACGACGTTCTGAACGTTGCTTTCGAAAAAGGCGAAACCGACGTTGCGGCCCTGATGGCTGGCGATCTGGAAGCCAAGCGTGAGGCGCTGGTTCAGAAGATCGGCGAGAACATCACTGTTCGTCGCATCATCAAGGTAGAAGGTCCGGTTGTGGGCGGTTACGTTCACAGCAACAACAAGATTGCCTCTGTTGTGGCCCTGACCGCTGGTAACGAAGAGCTGGCTCGCGACATCGCGATGCACGTGGCTGCTGTTAACCCGCGCGTTGGCAAGCCCGACGACATGCCGGCTGAAGAGCTGGAAAAAGAGAAAGAGATCATCAAGGCGCAGCCGGATATGGAAGGCAAGCCTGCTGAGATCATCGAAAAGATGATGGGTGGCCGCATCAAGAAGTTCCTGGCTGAGAACAGCCTGATTGAGCAGCCGTTCGTCAAGAACCCTGACCAGAAAGTGGGCGACCTGATCAAAGCTGCCGGTGGCGAGCTGGTCGGTTTCGTTCGCCTGGAAGTGGGTGAAGGCATCGAGAAAGAAGAAGTGGATTTTGCTGCTGAAGTGGCTGCGGCCGCTGGCACAGGCAAGGCCTGATCCTCTTCTGAGCGCTGTCACGCAAGGTGGCAGCGCTTACCTGAGTCTGCCACGTCAGTCGGGTACGCCCGGCTTTCGTGGCGGGCTTGTATCTGAGATACCCCTTTTGCGAGGAGTATGTCAGATACAAGCCTGCAACGGGTTTGCGCCGGATAGCCAACAGACGATAAGGGGATCACCATGCCGACATCTTCAAAAAACCAGCCCAGATACAAGCGTGTTCTGCTGAAGCTCAGTGGCGAGGCCCTGATGGGCGATCACGATTTCGGTATTGATCCCAAAGTTCTTGATCGCATGGCGCTTGAAATCGGTGCCCTGGTCGGCATTGGCGTACAAGTGGGGTTGGTGATTGGTGGTGGTAACCTGTTCCGGGGTGCAGCGCTAAGTGCTGCAGGCCTTGACCGTGTGACGGGGGATCACATGGGTATGCTGGCCACGGTCATGAATGGTCTGGCCATGCGTGATGCGCTTGAGCGTTCCAATATCCGGACCCGTGTGATGTCTGCCATTCCAATGAGCGGCATTGTTGAGCACTATGACCGCCGGCGCGCAGTACGTGACCTGAAAGAGGGTGACGTGGTTATTTTCAGTGCCGGTACCGGTAACCCGTTCTTCACCACAGACTCCGCCGCTTGCCTGCGGGGTATCGAGATCGAGGCCGATGCCGTGCTGAAGGCCACCAAGGTTGACGGTGTCTACAATGCGGATCCCCATCTTGACCCCAGCGCTGTAAAATACGATTACCTGACCTACGATGAGGTTCTGGACAAAAAGCTCGGGGTGATGGACCTCACGGCTATCTGCCTGGCCCGGGATCACGGTATGCCGCTGCGGGTGTTCAACATGAGCCAGCCCGGCGTACTGACCCGCATTGTGACCGGCGAGAAAGAAGGCACATTGATTGAATAATTGGTTGCCGGCTGCGGAAAGATGGCCGGATACTGCACTATAACCAGACGAACGTTTCGAGGATGCTGACGTGATTAACGATATCAAAGCAGATGCCGAGAAGAAGATGAAGAAGAGCCTGGAGGCTCTGCACTCGGCTTTCAACAAGATTCGCACCGGCCGTGCCCACCCTGCGATTCTGGACAGTGTGATGGTGAACTACTACGGTCAGGAAACGCCGTTGAAGCAGATTGCCAGCGTTAACGTTGAAGACAATCGCACCCTGATGGTTGCCCCGTGGGAGAAGAATCTGGTTCCCACCATCGAAAAGGCCATCATGACGTCGGATCTGGGACTGAATCCGTCTACCAGCGGTGATGTGATTCGTGTGCCCATGCCGATGCTGACCGAAGAAACCCGTAAGGAAATGGTCAAGCAGGCGAAAGCGGATGCAGAGCATGGTCGGGTGTCCATCCGTAACGCTCGCCGCGATGCCAACAGCATGATCAAAGACCTGCTCAAGGAAAAAGAGATCAGTGAGGACGATCAGCGCCGGGGCGAAGACGAAGTCCAGAAACTGACTGACAAGTACATCGCTGAAGTCGACAAGATGCTGAAGGCGAAGGAAGAGGACCTGATGGCGGTCTGATCGCCGGGTCCATTCAGTAGAAAGCACGCGGCGGGGTGGATGCTCCGCCGCACAGAGGGTTTCATGACGGCACAAATAACCGCAGAAATTCCGGTGATGGCAGACAACTGTCCCCGGCATGTGGCCATTATCATGGATGGCAATAACCGCTGGGCCAAGGCTCATCGGCTCAAGGGAGTGGCTGGTCACAAGGCTGGTGTGGATGCGGTAAAGGCCGTGGTGGAAACCTGCGCCAGGGAGGGGGTGGAGGTGCTCACTCTGTTCGCTTTCTCCAGCGAGAACTGGCGTCGCCCGAAAGACGAAGTGTCGGCTTTGATGAGGCTTTTCCTGATTGCCCTTGAGCGCGAGGTCCGGAAGCTCCATCGCAACAATATCCGCTTGCGCATAATCGGCGATCGCTCGGCTTTCAATCCGGCGCTCCAGGAACATATGGACAAAGCCGAGGCCCTGACCCGCGACAACACAGCGATGACTCTGGTGATTGCGGCGAACTACGGGGGCCACTGGGACATAACCCAGGCAACCCGAAAAGTGGCAGAGCAGGTTCGGATTGGTCAACTTGAACCGTCAGACATTACCGACGACCTGATCCAGCAGCACCTCAGTATCGGCGACCTGCCGATGCCGGACCTGATGATCCGTACCGCCGGCGAGCAGCGCATCAGCAACTTCCTGTTGTGGCACCTGGCCTATACCGAGTTCTACTTTTCCAGCGTTTACTGGCCGGATTTCAAGGCTGAGGAAATGCGCAAGGCACTGGAAGCCTACAGCCGTCGCCAGCGTCGTTTCGGGCAAACCGACGACCAGATTGCGGCGCGAGCTTCACAACAATAACGATACAGCGACTTATACCGTGTTAAAAACCCGCATCATCACAGCTCTTATTCTTGCTCCCATCGCGATTGGCGGCATCTTTTTTACGTCGCCCCTGGGGTTTGCCCTGTTCACCGGCGCGATCATTACCCTGGGTGCCTGGGAATGGGCGAATATGTCTGGCATTGAGGCGCAGCCGGGTCGGGTGATCTACGCCGCTGTTGTTGCGGCGTTACTCTATGGGCTGCTGAACGTGCCTTCGGTGGCTGTGCTCTGGCTTGCCGTGATTTGGTGGCTGGTGTGCTTCTGGCTGGTGCGCCGGTATCCGGCTGGATCGGATTCCTGGGGTGCCGTGCCCGTGCGGGCGGTGATGGGCCTGCTGGTGCTGATTCCGGCCTGGGTGGGGTTGAACCACCTGCGAACCGGAGGTTTTCAGTTCGGTGACCTGGCAGATAACCGTCTGGCGATTCTCTACATATTTCTTGTGGTCTGGGTGGCTGATATTGGCGCCTATTTTGCGGGCAGAGCGTTCGGCAAGGCCAAGCTGGCGCCCCGGGTCAGCCCTGGTAAGTCCTGGGCCGGTGTGTGGGGAGGTCTGGCGGCGGTCGCCTTGCTCGCCGTTGTTGCCAGTCTGCTGGCTGCCGCCACGCCTGTTCAAATGGCTCTGTTGATCGTTGCCACATTGGTCACCGGTTTTGTGTCGGTGCTGGGCGACCTTCTTGAAAGCATGCTCAAGCGATTCCGGGGGATCAAGGACAGCAGTCAGTTGCTGCCCGGCCATGGCGGGATCATGGATCGCATCGATAGCCTGACCGCCGCCATTCCTGTGTTTGCCCTGATAATCACCCTGCTGGGTTGGTTGACCACCGGTCACTGGTAACTATGACAACACGTTGCATTACCGTATTGGGGGCAACGGGCTCTATCGGGCTCAGCACCCTGGATGTGATTCGCCGACACCCGGGCCGGTTCTCGGTCTACGCGCTGACAGCGGGCACGCGTGCATGGGAGCTGGCAACCCTGTGCCGGGAGTTTCGCCCCAAGGTTGCTGTCATGGCCAGTGAGTGCGCTGCGGACGAGCTCAGGGAGTTGCTGGCCGATTGCCCGGACATCCAGGTGCTCGGGGGAGAGGCAGGCCTTTGTACCGTGGCTGCTGCCAGCGATGCCGATACAGTCATGGCTGCCATTGTTGGCGCTGCGGGCCTGGCGCCAACCTTATCGGCGGTGCGGGCCGGGAAACGGGTACTGCTGGCCAACAAGGAAGCGTTGGTGATGTCTGGCCAGTTGTTTATGGACGCGGTAATCGCCTCAGGCTCGGAGTTGCTGCCCATCGACTCTGAGCACAACGCCATTTTCCAGTGTATGCCAGCAGACAAAATTCGGGATCCGAAGGCCGCCGGTATTACCCGGATCCTGCTGACCGCCTCTGGTGGGCCGTTTCGAACCCTGGCAGCAGAAGAGCTCCGCAGCGTTACTCCGTCTCAGGCCTGTGCGCACCCGAACTGGTCGATGGGCCAGAAGATTTCGGTCGATTCCGCCACGCTGATGAACAAAGGGCTGGAACTGATTGAAGCCTGCTGGCTGTTCAATACCACGCCAGACCGGGTTGAGGTTCACGTTCATCCGGAGAGTATTATTCATTCCATGGTGGAGTACGCGGACGGTTCCGTTCTTGCCCAACTTGGAAGCCCGGACATGCGTACGCCAATTGCCAACGGGCTGGCCTGGCCCGAGCGTATCGAAGCGGGGGTTGCACCTCTGGACCTGTTTGCCATTGGTAAATTCCATTTTGAACGACCGGATCTCCAGCGCTTCCCCTGCCTGCGGCTGGCCGCCGAGGCTTTTGCCAGTGGTGGCACGGCACCAGCGGTGCTGAATGCCGCCAACGAGGTGGCAGTGGAGGCGTTTCTGGACGGTAAGCTGTGCTTCGCCGATATCCCCGTTATCATAGAGCGGACTTTGGCGGCGACGCCGGTCGTTCCGGCGAGCGACTTCGATACCATATTTGCGAAGGATGCCGAGGCTCGCAGCCGGGCCAGGGAACAGATAAGTCTGCTGTCTGTCTGAGTCCTGCGGGAATGTTCATCTTGGCCGACGGCCTCAAACCGGAAACTCTATGCAGATTATTCAAACCGTTCTGGCACTTGCGTTAACACTGGGAATCCTGGTGACCCTGCACGAGTATGGTCACTTCTGGGTGGCCCGGCGGTGCGGGGTCAAGGTGCTCAGATTTTCTGTGGGCTTCGGTAAACCCTTGTTTTCCTGGTACGATCGCCACGGTACCGAGTTTGCGGTGGCGGCGATCCCGTTGGGCGGCTACGTCAAGATGCTCGATGAGCGGGAAGGCCCCGTACCGGAGGGGCTGAAAGATCAGGCCTTTACCTCCAAGCCGCCGTCCCAGAGAATTGCCATCGCAGCTGCCGGCCCGCTGGCGAATTTCCTGTTTGCCATATTCGCCTACTGGTTGCTGAGCGTAGTGGGTGTAACAACCGTTGCGCCGGTGGTAGGGGATGTGACGCCCGGCAGTGTGGCCGACAGGGCAGGGTTGCAGCAGGGCATGGAAATCCATGCTGTGGATGGTCACCGGGTGACGTCCTGGCGTGATATTAACATGCGCCTGTTGGAGCGAACCGGAGAGCATGGCCTGGTGACACTTGAGGTGTCACAGAACGGATCAAGGGGCACAGTCGACGGAGCCCTGAATGGCTGGCGTCTGAGCAATGATACGCCCAACCCCCTGGCAGAATTCGGTATCACGCCGTGGCGACCGGCGGTGCCGGCTGTGTTGGGGCAGGTCACCAGCGATGGCCGGGCTGCTATCGCAGGGCTTCGGAGCGGCGATCGTATTGTTGCCGTGGACGGCGAGCCGGTGGCCGACTGGTTTGCCCTGGTGGACTACATCAGGAATGCGCCTGAAACCGACCTTGAGCTGTCCATAGAGCGTGATGGGACGCCCCTGGAGCTTACCGTTCGCCCGGCTACCCGAACCCTCGACGATGGCCAGGAAATTGGCTTCGTGGGTGCAGGTGTCGAAGCGATCACCTGGCCAGACGAGTTGCTGCGTGAAGTTCGTTACGGCCCCTTTGCAGCCATTCCGAATGCGGTGCATGAAACCTGGGCGGATACCCGACTGACGCTGGTGGCCATCAAGAAAATGGTCACGGGCCTGTTGTCGCCCACCAATCTGAGTGGGCCGATTACCATTGCCCGGGTGGCTGAGGCCAGTGTCAGTTCCGGGTTTGAAGATTTTATCCGTTTTCTGGCCTACCTGAGTGTCAGCCTCGGGGTGCTGAATCTTTTGCCGATTCCTGTATTGGATGGTGGCCACATCGTGTATTACACCATCGAGGCCATACGCCGAAAGCCTGTATCTGAGCAGGTTCAGGCACTTGGATTACGAATTGGTATGGCTTTGATTCTGACTTTAATGGTGTTTGCTCTTTACAACGACCTGATGCGGTTGTGAGAATTGCGGGCTCCTTACCGCACATTAACCAGGCGATATAACTGAATGAGACGTTCCCTTCTAGCTGTAGCCGTTGGCCTAGCCATTACCGCAACTGGTATCAAGCCTGTGCTGGCGGATGAATTCACGGTAGCGGATATCGAGGTAGAAGGCCTTCAGCGGGTTTCAGCGGGCTCCGTCTTCTCGGCTTTTCCGGTAAACATTGGCGAGCAGATTGACGAGACTCGTCTGGCCAATGCCATCAAGGAGTTGTTCAGGACCGGTCTGTTTACCGATATCGAAGCCAGCCGTGACAGCGGTGTACTCATTCTGTCGGTCAAGGAGCGCCCTTCCATTTCGTCCATCGAGATCGAAGGCAACAAGAACATTGAAACTGATATGTTGATGGATGCGCTGGCGGGCGCCGGGCTGGAAGAAGGTCAGGTGTTCCGTAGAGCGACCCTCGAACGGCTGGAGCTTGAGATCCTGCGCTCGTACATCGCACAGGGTCGCTATAACGCTCGAGTGCGGGCCACGGCTGAAGAACTTCCCAGAAACCGGGTAGCGGTTCGTCTCGATATCAACGAAGGCACTGTTGCCTCAATCAAGCACATTAATATTGTTGGAAATCAGGATTTCAGTGATGAAGAGCTGATCAGCCTGTTTGAGTTGCGCACCAGCAGCTGGTGGAATTCCATTACCAACAAAGACAAGTATGCCCGGGAGCGCCTGAGCGGTGACCTGGAATCGTTGCGCTCATTTTATCTTGACCGCGGTTATCTGGATTTCACCGTAGAATCCAGTCAGGTGTCCATTTCACCGGACAAGCAGCAGGTATTCATCGCCATCTCCCTGGATGAGGGCCCCCAGTACACGATTTCGGACATTCGCCTTCGCGGCAACCTGATCGTCGAAGAAGAAGAGCTGCGCAAGCTGATCCCGGTTAAGGAGGGAGATGTGTTCTCCCGCGCCCAGATGACCTCCATCTCCGAGGCGTTGTCGTTCCGCCTGGGGCGCGAAGGCTATGCCTTTGCCAACGTCAATGCGGTCCCTGAACCCGGCGAAGACAATACAGCGGCGGTGACCTTCTTTATCGAACCGGGCAAGCGCGCTTACGTCAGGCGTGTGAATTTTGAGGGCAACATCTCCACCAAGGATGAAGTGTTGCGTCAGGAAATGACCCAGATGGAAGGGGGCGTTGCGTCATCTGACCGCATTGAATTCTCAAAAACCCGATTGGAGCGACTGGGCTTCTTCCAGACGGTAGACGTTGAAACCGTCCCAGTACCTGGAACCGATGATCTGGTGGATGTGAATTACAGTGTCCGTGAACAGCCGACGGGCAGCTTGTCAGCGTCGATTGGTTTTTCCCAGAACTCCGGTGTGATCCTTGGTGCTGCAGTTTCCGAGAACAACTTCTTCGGTACAGGTAAGCGGGTGTCGTTTGGTGTAAACGTCAGCGATTCTGTTAAAAGCGCCAATATTTCCTATCTGGATCCCTACTACACTGTCGACGGTGTCAGCCGTGGTTTCAGTTTGTTTGCCAGAGAAACCGATTTTGAAGAGCAGGATATCTCCTCCTACTTGCTGGATGAATATGGCGCCAGATTAACCTTCGGGTATCCGACAGATGCCATCACCCGGCTCAATTTCGGTGTGGGTGTCACCCAATCCAATCTCAAACCTGGCATCTTTTCGTCGGTTGAGGTGCGTGACTTCATCGCCGACGAAGGTGATTCGTTTACCAACTATTTCCTGTTCGGCAGCTGGCGGCGCAGCACACTGAACCGCGGCGTACTGCCTACTCGCGGTTATAGTCATTCTCTGTCGCTGGATGTGGCGGTGCCCGGAAGTGACCTCACGTTCTATAAGGCCACCCACAGAACAGATTTTTACTTCCCGCTGGTAGATACGCAGCGGTGGGTGGTCAGGGCCCGCACCGAGGTGGGCTACGGGGATGGCTATGGCGACCGTACCCAGATGCCGTTCTTTGAGCATTTCTACTCGGGTGGCTATGGTTCGGTGCGCGGTTACCGGGCAAACTCCCTTGGTAATCGTGCTGAGCCGGCAGAGTTTGATTTCTCCAGTCCGGATCCCTTCGGTGGCAACCTGCTGACTGAAGCCGGCCTGGAGCTGATTTTCCCGACACCTTTTGCGGGCGACACCCGTTCCATGCGCACTTCCTTCTTCCTTGACGCAGGCCAGGTGTTCGATACCGATCGCGGCTTCGACCCGGAACTGAAGGAGGTTAGGACCTCGGCTGGTGTGAGCTTCCAGTGGATTACCGCAGTGGGTCCGCTTGCTTTCAGCCTGGCGAAACCGCTTAATGACAAGCCGGGCGATGATACTCAGGTGTTCCAGTTCTCGCTGGGGCAAACCTTCTGATTGCAGTAAACAGAAAAACAAAGGATGAAACACAGGAGATTCCCGATGAAACGTCTATCTGCCATTGTTGGCGCAACTCTGATGGCATTCTCACTGCAGCTCGCAGCGGAGACCAGAATTGGCGTGGTTGACCTGCGCCAGGCGTTGTTTTCGTCCAACGACGCCCAGTCGTTCAGTGAGAAACTTCAGCAGGATTTTGCTGGCGAAGAAGCCAAGGTTCGTGAGGCCCAGGAACAGGCCCGCAGGCTGAAGGACCGGATCGAGAAAGACGGCGCTATGATGAATGAAAGCGAGCGCAACAAGCTAACCGGTGAGTTCCAGGAGAAAGTACAGGAGTTCAACTTCCTCAAGCAGCGCCTGGACCAGACCGTTGCGCAGCGCAAACAGCAGTTTCTGGAGAACGCTCGCCCTGAAGTAGACGCGGCCGTCAAAGAGTTGCTGGAAGAGCATAATCTTGACTTGATTCTGCCGAGCGAAGCGGTTGTCTACGTTAAGCCGGAGATGAACCTGACCTCGGAATTGCTCGAGAAGCTTAACCGATAAACCTGACCAGGCCGTGTTACTAACGCATCGGGAGAAGGTTCAATGGTGCAAAAATCCTTTCGTTTGCAGGAACTGGCCGAGGCGTTGGGAGCGGAGCTGAGGGGGAATCCGGACACAGCCATTTCCGGTTTGGCAACGCTGCAGGCTGCGGGCCCCGGGCAGATGAGTTTTCTGGCTAATCCCGCCTATGCCAAGTATCTGGGGCAGACCAAGGCGTCTGCGGTGATTGTGTCGCCGGCTAATGCTGCCGATGCTCCGACCAATGTCCTGTTACTGGACAACCCCTACCTGGGCTACGCTCGCATCAGTCACTGGTTTGACGCCACGCCTGCACCGGTTGTCGGTATTCACCCTACCGCCGTGGTTGATCCCTCGGCAACGATTGCGGACTCTGCCTGTGTCGGCCCGCACGTGGTGATTGAAGCGGATGCGCAAATCGGTGATCAGGTTGTCATAGGGGCCGGTTGTTTCATCGGAGCCCGTTCCCGGATCGGTGATCAGTCAGTCCTGCGCCCGCGAGCTACCTTGGCCCATGATGTGGTGCTCGGGCAGCGTTGTCATGTTCTCAGCGGAGCGGTCATCGGTTCAGATGGCTTTGGGTTTGCCAACGAGCGTGGTGTGTGGCACCGCATTGCCCAGGTTGGGGGCGTGGTGCTCGGAGATGATGTAGAGATTGGTGCCAATACCACGATCGATCGGGGTGCGGTTGACGACACAGTGATTGGCAATGGTGTAAAGATCGATAACCTGGTTCAGGTTGCGCACAACGTGCGCATTGGCGACCACAGCGCCATGGCCGCGAAAGTGGGTATCGCCGGCAGTACAAAGATTGGTCGGCATTGTGTGTTTGGAGGCGCCGCTGGTGTTGCCGGCCATCTGGAAATTACGGATCAGGTTCAACTGACTGGAATGACGATGGTCACAGGGGACATTGCAGAGCCCGGGGTGTATTCGTCGGGTACCAGCGCAGATACCAACCGGCAATGGCGAAAGAATGCGGTACGCTTCAGGCAGTTGGATATTCTGGCGAGGCGGATCAAGGAACTGGAAAAGAAGCTAAAGGGCTGAGGCCAAGCAAGATGATGAAGATCGATGAAATTCTGGAGTATTTGCCGCATCGCTATCCGTTTCTGCTGGTGGACCGGGTAACCGAAGTCGAAAAAGGAAAGTCGATTAAGGGATACAAGAATATCTCCTTCAATGAGCCTTTCTTCACCGGGCATTTCCCGGACAACCCGATTATGCCCGGGGTGCTGATTATTGAGGCCATGGCGCAACTTTCCGGAATTCTCGGTTTTGTGACCGTGGAACGGAAACCGTCTGATGGCGTGATACAATACTTGGCTGGCTCCAGTAAAGTACGCTTCAAGCGTCCCGTGCTGCCGGGAGACCGCCTGGATATGGAATCCGAGTTTGTGTCTGGCAAGCGTGGTATCTGGAAATTCGAATGCCGCGCATTGGTGGACGGAGAAGTCGCGTGCGTTGCAGAAATATTGACCGCTGAGAGAGAAGTTTGATGGCGACAAATGACTGGTCGGGTGTCCATCCTCAGGCGATTGTGGACCCGTCAGCCAAACTGGCGGATAACGTTACGGTAGGTCCCTGGAGTTACATTGGCCCGGGAGTGGAAATCGGTGAGGGCACCGAGATCCTTTCCCATGTGGTGATCAAGGGCCCGACGGCTATCGGTCGCAATAACCGTATTTTTCAGTTCTCCAGTATCGGGGAAGAGTGTCAGGACAAGAAGTACGCCGGTGAGCCAACCACACTGGTGATCGGCGACAACAACGTTATCCGCGAGAACTGCACCATCCACCGCGGAACCATCCAGGATCGGGGCGAAACCCGCATTGGCAATGGCAACCTGCTGATGGCCTACGTGCATGTTGCCCACGACTGCTGCGTTGGAGACAACACCATTCTGGCGAACTGTGCCACCCTGGCGGGTCACGTTACCGTGGGTGATTACGCCATCCTCGGCGGCGGCACCATGGTGCATCAGTTCTGCCATATCGGGCCTCACAGCATGGCGGCCGGTGGCAGTATCGTGCTCAAGGATATCCCCGCTTATGTCATGGCCAGCGGGCAATCAGCCCAGCCCCACGGCATGAACGTGGAGGGTCTTAAGCGCCGGGGTTTCAGCAAGGAAGTTTTGTTGACCTTACGCCGGGCCTATAAGGTGATCTACCGTCAGGGCCTGACCACAGAGCAGGCACTGGAAGAGCTTGAGAGCAGCTTTGCTGACGTGCCAGAGGTTCGCCCGCTGATCGACTCGCTCCGGGGAGCGGATCGCGGCATCATCCGCTGATCCGGCAGGAGGCTGCCGGTGACGCACGCACAGGCTGACATGGTCAGTTCCCGCAAGTTGACCATTGCCATTATCGCCGGTGAGGCATCGGGGGATATCCTCGGTGCCGGGCTGATCCGGTCTCTCCGGAAACGCTATCCGAATGCCCGCTTTGTCGGTATTGGCGGTGATGAAATGATCGCCGAAGGCTTTCATTCCCTGGTCCCCATGGAGCGGTTATCCGTTATGGGGTTGGTGGAAGTGTTGGGGCGTATTCGCGAATTGTTCAGTATCCGCGCCCGCTTGCTGGACTATTTTTTCGCTACGCCGCCGGATGTCGTGATTGGCATTGATTCTCCGGATTTCACCCTGGCTATCGAGAGGCGGTGTCGGGAGGCGGGTATTCCTTCTGTTCACTATGTAAGTCCTTCGGTCTGGGCGTGGCGGCAGAAGCGTATTTTCAAGATTGCCAAGTCTGTGGACCTGATGCTCACGCTGTTTCCCTTTGAAGCCCGTTTCTACGAAGAGCACCAGGTGCCGGTCGCGTTTGTGGGGCACCCGCTGGCTGATCGTATTCCCATGGAACCGGATACCGGTTCCGCCCGGGAGAGCCTTGGGCTTGAGCAAGACAAGCCGGTGCTGGCTGTTTTGCCTGGTAGTCGGGGTGGGGAGGTGGAGCGCCTTGGAACGCTGTTCCTGGAGGCATCCCGATGGCTACAGGCCCGCAGGCCAGATATCCAGTTGGTGATTCCCTGTGTAAACCGGGACCGGGAACGGCAGGTTCAGGGGTTGGTGGAGTCCTTGGAAGTCAAGTTGCCGGTCACCCTGGTTCGTGGCCGCTCCCGGGAGGTGATGGCTGCCAGTGATGTGGTGCTGCTTGCCTCGGGTACCGCGACCCTCGAAGCGATGTTGCTCAAAAAGCCAATGGTGGTGGGCTACCGACTGAGCAACTTCAGTTACAAGCTGTTGTCGCGGCTGGTAAAAGTGCCCTGGGTGGCGTTACCGAACCTGCTCGCCCAGAAACCATTAGTGCCGGAACTGTTGCAGGACGATGCCACCCCTGAAAGTTTGGGTGCTGCTGTGCTTGAGCGGCTGGAAAACGAGCAGGAGCGGGCCGACCTGAAGCAAGCCTTTTCCGACCTTCACCAGTCGCTTAAACAGAATGCCGATGAACGGGCTGCCATGGCGATTTCCGAGTTGCTGGAGCGCCAGGGCTGATGGCTGGCAAAGAGCTCCCACCGTTTGAGTGCCGTTATCAAGGCTGGCGCCTTGCAGGTGTGGATGAGGTTGGCCGGGGGCCCTTGATCGGTGCTGTCGTTACCGCAGCGGTTATCCTGGACCCGGAGCGTCCTATTCAGGGCCTGGCGGATTCCAAGAAGCTCACTGAGAAGCGGCGCCTGGCGCTTTATGACGAGATCGTTGAGAAGGCCGCGGCTTGGTGTCTGGGGCGCTGTGAGCCTGGCGAGATCGATCAATTGAACATCTACCAGGCGACGATGCTGGCCATGAAGCGAGCGGTGGATGGCCTTTCCATAGCACCGGAATACGTGCTGGTAGACGGCAACCGCTGCCCGAACTGGCGCTGGCCCTCAGAACCGGTGGTAAAAGGGGATAGTCGGCACCCGGCCATCAGCGCGGCGTCGATCATTGCCAAGGTGACCCGTGACCGGGAAATGGCGCTGTTGGAGCAAACTTACCCGGGTTACGGCCTGGCGCAACACAAGGGGTACCCCACGCCGGTGCACCTGGAAGCGCTGATGCGCCTGGGGGCAACGCCGGAGCATCGCCGATCTTTTCGGCCGGTTCAGGAGGCAATCGATTCCGCAGGTTTCTTTCAGCCGGGTAGCGAGAGTGTGGCTCCCGAATTGAGTTATCCCACCGACCTGTTTGAAAATATGGATTGACAGGCTGGGTGGTGCGCTGTAATATTCGCGCCACGTTGATCGGGGCAACCCCGGTAAACAAAAGATTTCGTTAAAAGTTTTGATGCGGGGTGGAGCAGTCTGGTAGCTCGTCGGGCTCATAACCCGAAGGTCGTTGGTTCGAATCCAGCCCCCGCTACCAATCAGAAAAAGGCCGGCTTTTTAGCCGGCCTTTTTCGTTTTCCGCGCCCGATAACCTCCTGAACTCATCTCTTATACGATCCGCGTTTGGCGTTTTGCCTGATCGGATGCACAATTTTTCACCAACTGTAAAGTCAAAAAAATGACAATTTTCTAACTTCAAAAATGACGTCATTCGCATCATCATCCGATCCGATTTTATAGAATTTCACAAAGTCGACGGAATAATGGTGCAAATAGCCAATGAAACGCGTCATCAAATTGTCAAAGGCATGGACGGCCGCGTTTTTACTAGGGATTCTGCTCACCGGGTGTGGTGGAGGTGGCTCCGATGCCGGGAGTAGTGCAAATACCTCGGGCTCCAATACCTCCGGTAATGTTGGGTCAGGCCCTTCGGGTGTGCAGCCTGAGCCGGCCCGTGCAGCTGTCCTGAGTTGGTCAGCACCCTCTACCCGAGTCAATGGCGACGGTATTGCCATGGGCGAGCTCGACAAGTATGTGATCCGGTACGGCCAGGACGTCGAAAATCTGTCTGGTGAGGTGATCATTGGCGAGGCCGACGTCTACCCGGAGATGAGCTACACGGTGGACAATCTGGATTCCGGTACCTGGTACTTCACGATCCAGGTGCAAGATAAGCAGGGTCTGGTCAGCGAGCCCTCAGCGCCTGTCAGCAAGACCATTCGGTCCTGAGGGGCGTGAGCAAGTCACGGCATCGGGTCGGCAATGGGCAGTTTCAGTATGAAAGTGGTGCCTTCGCCTGCGGTGGATTCAACAGAGATGTCGCCCCGATGTTTTTCAACAACGGTTTTCACGAACGACAGGCCCAGCCCGGTGCCGTGGGTGCCTGCCAGCTCACTGCGTTTCTGCCGGTGGTAGCGATCGAACAGCATCGGTAGTTCTGCCGGATCTATCCCGCTACCCTCATCGGCGATGGCGAGGCATGCCAGGTGGCCAGCGCGGTATACCTGAACGGTGATCGCAGATCCCGGCGGGCTGTATTGAACGGCATTGGTCATCAGGTTGATGACTGCCCGCTCCAGCAATTCCGCATTCCCCTTCAGCCAGAGGTCTTCGGTGCCGATCACCTGCAGGCTGATCTGCTTTTCCTGTGCCTGCTCACACACACTGTCCCGTGCGTTTTCTGCGATAGCCAGAAACTCACACTCGTAGAACCGGGTTTCCGTCAGCTGCTCGGCCCGCGCCAGCTGCACAAATTCTTCCGCCAGGTGGTAGCTGCGCCGGGCCAGTCTGCCCAGTTGTTCAAGCTGGCGCTCATCAATATGGCTAGGGTCTCGTTTCAGTTGCTCAATCAATGCCAACTGAGACACCAGCGGAGAGCGAACATCGTGAGAAATAAAGTCGATGGCTTCCCGGTGCTGCCGCTGCTGCTCCCGAAGCTCGGAAATGTCCGAGATGTTGGCGATGATTCCGAATTGATTGCTGTCTGGCAATGCGAACGGAGCCAGGTGAATCAGGAAGTCCTTGTTGTGAATTTTGAGGTCAACGGTTCGGCTTTGCCGAAGGGTCAACGTCTCAGACACGGTTTCATACCAGGGCGCCGCGTCCCTTGGGTCATGGCCTTCCAGCAGGCGCGTCAAGGGTAATCCGCTGAGGCTCGGCATGGGCTCCCGGAACCAGGCTTCAATGTGCCGGTTGGCGAAGCGGATAACACCCAGCTCATCCGTTACGATTATGCCGTCTGGCATGCGCTCGAAGCTATGGCTGATGAATGCCTGCATCTGGCTGAGGCGCTCGGTGGCGGTTCGGACTTTTTCAATACGCCGGGACAGGTTCTCCTGGGCGCCCGGCTCAAGGGCGGGCGCGCTTGGGTCTTCCAATTTAAGGTTCTGCAAGTACAGCTGGATAACTTCCCGGCTCAGGTCATCCGGGAGGGTGAGCCCGAGCAGGTACCCGCTGCCGCCGCGAATAAGGCGTATCCAGCTCTGGTTACCATGATGACTCCATTGCCCGACTTGGATGTTGGTCGGGACATCGGCCAGTGTCATGCCTTTGACTGCCAGCAGGTCTCTGCCTTCCGCCAGCAGCCAACCCTGGGGCTGGAGTAGCGCGCTCAGGTGTTCAAGAAGTTGGTGAGGGTGCCTGCGTGAGGGGTCTGGCAAGGCAAGTTGCGGTGTTCTGGCCAAGTCATCCAGTTGACGGTTCAGGAAGCGGTTGGCCATCGCAAGCCGAAGACCGCTGGCCACCGGCAGAGCAATCATGGGCAACAATAGGGCATTGGCGGCTGACAGGTGGTAATGCAAGCTGCGTAGGACCACAAAGTAGGTGATCAACACCAGGACAAAACCTGTGCTACAGGCGAGGACGGTCGCTGCGGGCTTGAGTCTCGGCAGGGAGTTGGCCAGGCCAAGGAGGATCACCAGTGTCAGTGCAATGGAGGCCCAGCCAGGTGCGGAGGAGATCAGTGTGTCCTGGCGACTGGCGGAATAAACGTTGGCGTGGAACTCAACGCCACTCATGGGCCTGCCCAGGCCGGAAAACGGTGTACTAAGAATATCGCCAAAACCGACCGCCGTGGCTCCTATGAAGACGGTCTTGCCAGCGAAGGTCTCCAGGGGCACGGCGCCGTTCAGCACATCGACGTAGGAATGGGCAGGGATTGTATCTGCTCCGCCGGCCAGTGGCACAAAGCGGAATTCGCTGCGGACGTTGGTATAGGCAGGCGCATCCGGTGCGTGGCCACTGGGGTTGACCCGATCCTGTGCCGCCAGTGCCAGCGCGGGCCAGCGATGATTGCCCAGGCTGTTGTAAAGGTACAGGCCGCGGGCCACGCCATCGTCTTCCAGCTCAACATGCACGTGCCCGAGTGCAGAAGCTGTCTTTTCCAGCAGCGGTGCGGGCAGTTGTTCGGCCATCCGTTGTGTTGGTGTTGCCGGTGAGTAGTGTATGGGCAGCACAACCCGGCCATGGCGCTCCATGGCGTCTGCAAGGGCCTGGTCGCTGGGGGAGGGTTCAGGAAACAGGATGTCCAGCACAATGACTTCCGCGCCGGCATCGGCAAGCTGGTCAATCAGCCGGGCATGGAGGTTTCGGTCCCAGGGCCAGCGCCCGAGCGCGTCCAGGCTGTGTTCATCGATGCCCACCAGAGCCAGGCGGTCATCAACGGGCGCGGACCAGGTGGTGATGGCTTTGTCGTAAAGCCAGAAATTGATGCGCTCTTCCAGGGTGGTTATCTGGAGTAATAGCAGGATGCCTGTGAGCAGCAAGCCCAGAGACCAGGGTGTCGTCTTTAAGGTTAACCAATCCCTTCTCATGGGCCGTGCGGTTCGTTCTTGTTGTGGAGGTATTTAATCCAGGTAAAGCTCCCTCCCCGGGCCCCATCGGCTTGCCAGCGGACCATCAGAAAGAGCTTTGACGCGCACAAAATACCTTCTTCCGGGAATCAGACGCAAGGCCGCTGTGGTATCTGCCACGTTTGCTTCCTTGATAATGTTGTTGAATCCGGGCTCTTCCGCTAGTTGGAGGCGATAGTCTTTTGCGGTATCCACCTTCTCCCAGAACACGCGCACCTGGTTGTCCAGGTAGTTGATGCTGATGATTCGTACCGGCGGCAAAGTGCCGTTCACAACCAGTGACCGGGGCTGGGACGCGGCCACGGAGTTACCGCCGGCCTCGCTGACCACTCGCCAGTAGTACTGGCCGGGGCTTAGGGGTCGGGAGGGGAGGGCTCGGTTGTCTGGCGCCCATTCACTGGAGGTAATCAGCCGTCGGAATTCTTCATCTTCTGCGATTTCAACCCGAGCAACTTCGTTGGTACCGTTCAGGCGCCATTGGAACTCTGGCATGTCGTCATTCACGCTCTCACCGGGTTCTGGCGAAAGCAGATCAGGTGTTCGTGCCTGCAGGTCAACTTCGATCGACGTGATGGCCGGCATTCCGGTGATGCCCTGACGATCCAGTGCGGCCAGGTGGAGTTCGTAGCGCCCGTTGTCCAGTTGGCTAATGTCAAAGCGATGGCCAGGCATTTCCCGACTTTGTAGCCAGGTGCCGCCATCCTCTTCGAAGATATCGACGCGATACCGGTTGGCGCCGTCCTGCTGCCAGCTGAGTTCAGCCGGTAGCTGTGTGAGAACCGGAGTGATGGGGTTGAGCACCGGGGCCGGTGGTAGCCGGCGGATGTTCATGGGGGTGGCGCTCGCGGTGGACACGCTGGCGCCATAGCCTGCAGGAATCCGGCGTACCTGGCCCGGCTGGCCGAAATCAACCACGCCCTCGGTTACCTGAACGCTGCTGCCAGAGGCGGATGTCTGCATGGAAAACACGGTACCTCGAACAGCGGCGACCGCTGATGGGGTTTCGATTTCGAACCGGGCACCATCTTCCAGCACCGGTTTTACTCGGGTATGCACCTCGCCCCGTTGAAGGCGAACACGGGTATCTGCCATTCCGGCCTTGCCGTACTGGGTGAGGCGATTGAAGATGAGCCTGGAATTGGGCGCCATGCGCAGTTCCGAACCATCGGCCAGGACAATGGTGGCGGTGCCGGCAGAGGAGATCACTTCATCGCCCACCCGGATGACAGAATTTTCGGTCAGTGACGTTTTCTGGCCGGTGGTGCCCGATACGTGAATAACATTACCGCTGGCGGAGCTAACCCTGGCGGGCTCGGGCTGGCGCTTCAACCAGGCCAGAGGAATGCGAATTTGTTCCCCGGCAGACAGCCTGGCGTTACCGGGCAGGTTATTGTATTGCAGCACCTGGCCAATGGTTACCCGGTCCATCAGCAGGGACTGGCCGATGTCGCTGAGTGTCTCACCGGAGCGGAGCGTATACACCCATTCCTGGGCGCTTTCCGATTGCTGAGCGGGCGCGGCGGAGGAAGAGCCCCGGGCAACCGATATCTCGGCGGCAGCCACGCCGGGCAGCAGGCTGGTTACAATCAACAGGAGCAAACCTGTGACGCTTTGGCGTTTTCGGTCAAGCATTGGTTGCACTGTCTTCCCGGGGCTCGTCAGCTTCAGTGGCTTTGATCGCTTCCAGGCGATAGCCGCGCTGGTAAATGGTCTTGATGCGGAATCCGTTCTCCGGATTTACACCCAGCCGGCGGCGTAATCGGCTCATGTGGGTATCAACGGTCCGGGTGTTGATATCCCGGGCAAGGCCCCACACGCGTTCCAGCAGCATCTCGCGGGTCAGGAGCCGGCCCTGGTTCTGAAACAGGAACAAGGTGAGGTCGAAGTCCTTGTCGGTCAGGGTAAGCGGTTCACCGTGCAGCAGGATGACTCGTTGCCGGGTGTTGACTTCAAACGGACCGTAAACCAGCACTTCTTTGTCACTGTCAGGGTTGCTGCGGCGGGCCAGGGCATTGATCCTGGCGGTGAGCTCGGCCGCCCGGGCCGGTTTAGACAGGTAGTCGTCGGCGCCGGCATCCAGCGCCCGGACGATGTCGGCCTCGCTGTCCCGCTGGGTCAGGAAAATGGCCGGAATGGGCCAGTCCAGCTGGGCGCGCACATTCTCCAGCACGTCGATACCGGTCATGTCTGGAATTTGCCAGTCCAGGATAATCAGGTCATAACTTCGGTGCAGAACGGCACCGAGAAAGGCCTGGCCGGTGGGGAAGCTGTCACAGTGATGACCTTTCTCGGAGAGAATGGCTTGAATGTGTTGCGCTTGTTCATGTTCGTCTTCCAGCAGAGCAATGCGCATTAAGCTTGGCCCTCGATGGTGTTGCCGATTTCGTGGTCTTGGCACAGAGCGGAGTAGAAATCCCCTGCATTAGAGGCCAAGTATCCCAAAAAATGAGGCTGCGTTCAGTAGTGATATGTAGAATTCCGTAACTACAGTTCAGGTTTGCCGTTGGCGTCATTCACTGTTTGTCGGCAGGCCGGGAAATTACTGCAGCCCCAGAACCAGCCTTTTTTGCTTTGGCGCCTCACCAGGGGTGAAAAACAATGGGGGCAGGGCACGGGTTTCTGCCCGGTTCCGTCTGCTGGTGCACTGTCTTCCAGAGGGCGCGTGCCTTTACATTTTGGGTAGCGGGTGCAGGCAAAAAAACGTCCGAATTTTCCTTCCCGCTCGATCATGGGCGCCCGGCACTTTGGGCAATGCACAGACGTTTCGCTGGCAGGAGTTCCGGTCGCATCGGGCGCCCGATGAATGAATTCGCGGATCTCCTGCTTTAGCGACTCCAGAAATGCCCTGGGGTCGTCTTCGCCGCGGCGGATGCTCTCCAGTGTTGCTTCCCAGACCGCTGTACGGTCCGGGGTACGGATAGTGTCCGGCAGCGCCGCAATCAGCGCCTTGCCTTTGTCGGTGGCGCGGATGAATCGCTTTTCCCGGTACAGGTAATCTCGCCGGAACAGTGTGTCGATAATGGCGGCGCGGGTGGCTTCCGTGCCCAGGCCATCGGTCTCCCTCAGGGTTTTACGCAGTTCCGGGGCCGCCACGAAACGAGCGATGTTGGTCATCGCCGACAGCAAGGTGGCATCGGTAAAGTGCTGGGGTGGCTGAGTTTTGCGTTCGGTTACCGTGGTGTTGCTGCAGGTGACCGGCTCACGACTCCCCAGCCTTGGCAGCGGTGGTTTTTCCGGCTCGTTGTTGTTCTCCCGAAGTTTCAGCTCCAGGGCTTTCCAGCCGGGGGTGAGTATCGCCGTCTCGGTGGCCCGGAATCTGTGTTCCTGAACCTGCACCGTCAGTTTTCCCTCACGGTGAACTGCATCCTGGGCGAACTGCATCAGATAGTAGCGGCTGATCAGGTTATAGATCTTTTCCTCGGCGGCCGTCAGCTTGCCATTCGGGGTAGGGCGCACGGTTGGAATGATCGCGTGGTGGGCGTCCACCTGTTTGTCGTTCCAGGCCGCAGAGCGCCGGTTGCTGTCCAGTTGCCCTGTGAGCGCTTCCAGCTCGCCGGATACCCGGCTAATAGCGCGAATCACCTGCTCCTGTTGATGAAAATGTTCCTCGGGCAGGTAACGGTTGTCGGACCGGGGGTAGGTGATCAACTGGTGCCGTTCATACAGATTCTGGGCGGTGTCCAGCACGTCTTTGGCACCCATCCGGAACAGTCGCCCGGCTTCTATCTGCAGTGCCGACAGGGACAGCGGCAGGGGCGGTGGCTCGGGCCGGTCTCTGAAGCGGGATTCTGCGATGGTGCCAGGCCGACCGTTCACGGCACGGGCAATTTGCTCGGCCACGTCCCTGCTGAGCAGGCGTTTCTCTTCGTCCAGATGGTCTTCATAGGTTTCATCCGGCAGCCAGCGGGCGGTAAACGGGCGTTGGTCCGCGTCGTCCTCTTCGGAGGCTTGGAATTGACCTTCAATTCGGTACCAGGGCTTGGGCTCGAAGTTCTCGATGGTGTTATCCCGCTCCACAACCAGGCCGAGCACCGGTGTTTGTACTCGGCCAACCGAGTAAACGCCGTCCTGACCCTGTTGCTGGTAGCTCAGGGTGTAGAACCGGGTGAGGTTGATCCCATACAACCAGTCGGCCCTTTGTCGGGCCAGGGCGGAATGGGATAGCCGGCGGAATTCCTTGTTGTCTCTGGGTGCCTGAATGGAGCGAGCAACGGCGCTGGGAGTCAGGTCGTTAATCAGTACCCGTTTTACCGGAACGGTGGTACCAACGTAGCGCAGTACTTCATCCACCAGTAGCTGGCCTTCACGGTCCGGGTCGCCGGCGTGGGTGATCACGTCGGCCTGTCGAATCAGGGATTCGAGCACCTTGAGTTGCTGTTTTACGCTGTCTTTGGGGGTGAGCTGCCATTGTTCTGGGAACATGGGCAGGTCTTCCTGGCGCCACTTTTTCCATGCCGGGTTGTAGCGGGCGGGCTCGGCCGGCTCCAGCAGATGGCCGATGCACCAGCTGACGGTGGCGGCTTTCTGGCCGTTTCCGCAACGGATCCAGCCCTGGCCTTTCTGGTGCGGGCCGGGGAGGGCGGCGGCGATGGCTCTGGCCAGGCTGGGTTTTTCGGCGATGTACAGGTGCATGGTGTTGGTGGTTCGCTGAGTGGCATCGGAATGTGTCTGTTTGGGGCTTTTGTGTCAAGGGCTCTTGGTTTGTTCCGCGGCTATGTGTAGTAGACTGTTGGTGTTTGGGGGAGGCGGCTGTGAAGGTGGCTTTGCCAAAAGACGCCGTGAACCCATCCCTGGGGGCTTGGTGTTGCCGTCCCTGGCAACACACACTTTTGGCAAAGCCACCTTCACATCCGCTTCTAGGCCCAGTGCTGGTCGCCGCGGTGATTGCGGTGACTTGAACGGACGGTTGTGGAGTAGTTATGAAAGTTCAGAACGCAATTGAAGCAAAACTTAGAGACGGTTTTGCCGCGCAGCTGTTGGCGGTGGAGAACGAGAGCCATATGCATTCGGTGCCGCCGAATTCGGAAACCCATTTCAAGGTGACACTGGTGTCGCCGGATTTTGCCGGTCAGATGAAAGTTAAGCGGCATCAGGCCATTTATAAAGTGTTGGCGGAAGAGCTGGCGGGGCCTGTGCATGCTTTGGCGTTGCATTTGTATACGCCGGAGGAGTGGGCGGCCAGTGGTCAGGCGGCGCCGGATTCGCCTGGTTGTATGGGTGGGTCGAAGGGCGATGACGCCATGGCTGCGAAATTGGGACAGGGAGTGAATTCATGAGTCAGTTTTTCCAGATCCATCCTGAGAATCCGCAGAAGCGGTTGATCAACCAGGCGGTTGATATTCTTCGCAAGGGTGGGGTGATTGTGTATCCCACGGATTCCGGGTATGCGCTGGGTTGTCACCTGGGTGACAAGCAGGCAGCGGATCGTATCAAGCGTATCCGGAAGCTGGATGACAAGCATAACTTTACGCTTGTGTGCCGGGATTTGTCGGATATTGGTGTGTACGCCAAGGTGGATAACACGCAGTACCGTTTGCTGAAGACGTTCACACCGGGGCCGTATACGTTCATTCTGCCAGCCACCAGTGAGGTGCCGCGCCGGTTGTTGCATCCCAAGCGTCGGTCTATTGGCGTGCGGGTGCCGGATAACGAGATTGTGCGGGAGCTGCTGGGCGAGTTGGGCGAGCCGATCATGAGCAGTACCCTGATTCTGCCCGATGAAACTGAGCCGATGACCGATCCCTATGAAATCCGGGATGTTCTGGAACACGAGCTGGATTTGATCATTGATGGCGGGTTCTGCGGTATGGAAGCGACTACCGTGGTGAACTTCCTCGGGGATGCCCCGGAGGTTACGCGGGTGGGTAAAGGTGATCCCGCTCCGTTTCAGGTTTAACGGTCAAAGACCCATGCCACCCGGGTATCAGGCCCGGGTGTTCAGGTTGAAGGCGTAGCGTTGTGCGCTGTTACCAAAGTCGGGTTGGCCGCTGTTGGCATTGCGTTTCAGGCTGTCGTAACGGTGGATGACATCCTGTAATCCGTTGAACTGCTGGTTGTCGCTGAGCAGTGAATCCAGCAGGGAGTTGTTCACGCCGTAGGCCTGATTGAGCTTCAGGGCGTTATCCATAAAGTGTAGTGTCGGTTCGCTGACGCTCAGCCGACTGAAGGCTTCCCGGAAGCCCCGGTTGTTGTTCAGGTCCATCTCAATTCTTTCGCGAAGCTCTTCTGGCAGCTTCCCCTCAACTACCGCATCGCCGTTCTCGCCTTTTCCCACGCTCAGGGCCGTTGCCGGGTGCAGGTTGTACTCGGCAAGTTTGTGCCGGAGGGTTTCACGAACAAAGGAGAGATCCTGCGCAACGGTCTGTTTGTACTGGCCGAGTGGGAGTTTGCGAGCTTTCAGGCTGCCGGGGTCCAGTTCTGACTGCCCGGACGGGGTAAAGCGGTCATCACCCGGGTTACCGGCGGCTTCGGGTTGCTTCGTGGCAGCGGGTTTCTCGCCATCGGGCTTGGCTGCGGGTGCCTGGCGGCTGTCCATGGCTTGCTGAAAGCGTGTGCTGGCTTGTATCAGGGATGTCAGCAAAGACATGGTGCATTTCCTCCTCGGCGGTAAATAACTGCCGGAAATTCGATTATGGGGTGTGTTTGTGAGTAATAAGCAGGTTTTGGGCCAGGTTGTTCTTGAGGTTTCGCAGTCTGTACTTGCGTGGAAATGTAAAACTTTGCAACGAGTGTCATAGGGATGGCATCGGGCTGATCTGGGTCATATAAAAATTGATGTATGTCTATAAAGTTATGCCCGAAACTGCCGTCATAACAGATGGTTGTTCAGTTGATCTTCCGCTGCCGGGGTACCATGAAAAAACAACACTCGATCCGCTTTTTGCTGCTGTCGGCTCTGGCCGTGGCGTTTTCCATCATTCTTGCGTTCACCGTTGTTTACAGCGCCCAGTCGCAGCGCGCGCATCTTGAGGAGTTCAGCCACAAATATGTAGACGGGCTGGCAAAATCCTACTTTGACGGGCTCAACACCATGATGGTGACAGGCACCATCAACAATCGGGATGTACTGCGTGATCGGGCCAAGGCATCCGAGGATGTTCTGGACATCCGGGTGGTGCGCAGTGATCAGTTGAACGCGATGTACGGCGCGGGTAATGCGGAGGAGCGGCGTCGCGAACCTGAGGATATGCGGGCACTGCGTGGCGAGCGGGTGGAGCTTTACTCGGCAAATGACCAGGGCCGGGTTTATACCCTGATTGAGCCGGTTATTGCCCAGGCAGACTATCAGGGGGTGAATTGCCTTGGCTGCCATCAGGCCCAGGAGGGCGAGATTCTCGGTGCCATCCGGGTGGATTATTCCCTGGCCCAAAGCGACGCCCGCCTGCAGCAGCAGTTGCTGGTGGGTGGTGGTGTTCAGGTGGTCATTTTTGTGGTGATTTTCTTCCTGACCGCGCTGGTTCTGGGGCGGCTGGTGTTCTCCCGGTTGCGCAGGCTCCATGACCGGATGGATGAAATCTCCAGGAACTCAGACCTCTCCATTGAACTGGAGGTTACACGCAACGATGAAATCGGTTCACTGTCCAGGGCCTTTAACCGAATGGTGGCGAAGATTCGGGAAAGCATGAATACGGTCATGGACAATGCTGCCCAGGTTGAATCAGCGGCACGGACCATTGCCGGCAAGGCGGAAACCACGGAACGCGAGGTTCTCGCTCAACGGGACAACACCGACCAGGTGGCCAGTGCCACCACGGAAATGGCGGCGTCTGCGGTGCAGGTGCGGGAGAACGCGGTCAATACTGCTCGCAAATCTGCAGACACAGCAAAGGCAGCGGAGACCGGTGAACAGCTGGCCCACAACGCCGTGACAGGTATCGAAACCCTCAATACCGAGGTGCAGAACGGTGCTCACCGAATCGAGCAACTGGACCAGCGTACCACCGAGATGGCAACCCGGCTGGAGTTGATTTCCGAGATTGCAGACCAAACCAACCTGCTGGCCCTGAACGCCGCCATCGAAGCCGCCCGTGCCGGTGAACAGGGCCGTGGATTTGCGGTGGTAGCTGATGAAGTGCGTGCACTGGCGTCGCGTACCCAGGCGTCCACAGAGGAGATTCGCCACACCATTGACGGCCTGAAGAAAGAGGTGGTGGATTGCGTGGGCACCATGCGCCATGCCTCCGAACTGGCCCAGCATCAGGTGGAATCAATTCTGAAAGTGGAAACGGAATTGCAGACCATCGCTGCGGCGGTGCGCGAAATCACCGGCCTGAATGAAGAAATGGAAAGTGCGGCCAACGAGCAGAGCGATGTGTCGGAATCCATCAATCACAACGTGATTGAAATCAGCCGTTCGGCGGAGCAGACCTCCAGCGACGCCCAGGAAACCGCCCGCATTGCCGGTGACCTCCTGGCCATGGCCGAAACCCTGCGTAAGACCATCGAGCAGTTCCGGTTGTCGCAACAATGATTCCGGCCGCGGGCACCGGGGCGCTCAGCCCCGGTGATCGGATACAAACGGATTAGTGGCTCGTTCCTGGCCGAAGGTGGACATGGGGCCGTGGCCGCAGATGAAGTTCACGTCATCCCCCAGGGGGAACAGCTTTTCCCGGATGGAATGAATCAGGGTGTTGTAGTCGCCTTTCGGGAAATCCGTTCGGCCGATAGAGCCATTGAACAGCACGTCACCCACCTGGGCCAGTCTTGAGCCGCGATGGAAGAACACCACATGGCCAGGGGTGTGGCCTGGGGTATGCAGTACTTCCAGGGTTTCATTACCCACCGTTACCGTGTCGCCGTCTTCCAGCCAGCGATCAGGCGTGAACACTTCCGGCGCCGGGAACCCGAACATTTGCGCCTGCATGGCCAGGCCCTGAATCCAGAAGTTGTCGTCCTTATGGGGCCCCTCAATCGGCAACCCGGCCGACTTGGCCAGCTCCGCTGTACCGCCGGCGTGGTCGATGTGGGCGTGGGTAAGCAGGATCTTCTCCAAAGTGACGCCCTCGGCTTCCACCGCCGCCCGAATGCGATCCAGGTCGCCGCCCGGGTCCACCACCGCCGCCTTGTTGGTTTCGGTACACCAGAGCAGAGTGCAGTTTTGTTCAAAGGGAGTGACGGGAATCACGCGGTACTTCAGGGACATAATCTGCCTCGGGTTGTAAACTTTCCGGCAAGTTTACCAAGGCGGGAACAGGTGGGCCATTGAACGATTACCTCGAGAAAATCCTTAAAGGCCGGGCCATCAACTACGAGGCCTTTCTGAAGAAGCTGCCGGATGCCCTGCGTCGGCGGCATCGGGAGCTGTTCGCAACGGAGAAGGTTGGTGCCAATCGCTGGCAGGTAACCATTCTGGATGAAGCTGCGTTTGCAGCGTTACAGCGACAGGCGGCTGCGCCCGTTAGCAGGGTAGATGCGGCGAAGAAGGGCGATTCCCACCGCCACGGCACCGAGGTGAGTTTCCTGCTGGTGTATCATCACGCCCTGACAGGCAACCGGCCGGATTCGGTGGTGATTACCGGAGATTCGGTGGATATCGGTTTTCGGCCAGCGCCCCGGGTGCTGGTGGTGGAGAATGAGCGAAATTTCTATCACTACCGGCAGATGCTGGCCTTTGCCGGTGACTGCCTGGGCCAGTCAGTCGATCTCACCGACTGCGATGTCGTGCTCGGTGGCGGTAACCGGATTACCCGCGCGGCAGACCTGAACTGGCTGGCCGGTTACGATGAGGTGCTCTGCGCCTTTGATTACGATGCCGGCGGCCTGCAGATGTTGGCATCGGTGCGATCGGCGCTGGGCGACAAGGCCTGCTATCTTCTGCCGGCTGACTGGCAACCCTGGCTGAGCCGCTTCCGCAAAACCCCGGACACCACCGAAAGGTTTACAAAGGCCATCATGCTGGCGGAAGATCTGGGGTTTGTGTCGCTGGCGCAGGCTTTCCGGGCCACCGGCAAATTCATGGAACAGGAGATGATTCTGGATGAGTGATCCACAGGCGAGCGCGAGTACTTTCACCTTTGGCATACGCCGCCTGATACTGGTGGATTCCGCCGGCTTCTGTTACGTGGAAATTCCGGTGGATAACCATGGCCTGATCCTGGGGCCGGGCAACCTGGGTAAATCCAGCCTGCTCAATTCCCTGCGTCTGTTCCTGTTGCCGGAAAACAACTTCAAGAACAGCCGCAAGAAATTCGCTTTCCGCAACGCCAGCGCAGGTAGCTTCTATACCAACGAAGAAAGCTACCAGCACTATTTCCCCAGCCAGTTCAGCTTCCTGATCATGGAGGCGGAGAACCCGGCGGGTACCCATTGCCAGATTCTGTACCGCGACAACGCCAGCCAGCTCAGCTATGGCCGTGCCTTTATACCCGTGAGCTACGACCAGCTGCGGCCGCTGTTCTGGAACGGCGACGATGAAGACGGTATTGGCCAGGCGGTGCCGGAGCTGTCGTTCAGTCGGCTGTCTGAGGCACTGAAAAGGCTGTCCAAAGACACCAGGCTGGTGAACGACCCGGCGAAGCTCAAATCCATGCTCTACAGCAGCGAGCTGATGAACGCCGATGCGGTGCGTTATTCGGTTCTGCCCCTGGGTGAGTCGGACGAGCGCCGGGTGCAGTCCCTGCGCACCCTGATCCTGCTGCTGTTCGAAATGAAGGCCGACGACCAGGCCATGGCCAATGCGGTGGCCAGCATCATCGAGGCGGACAAGAAGTTTGCCGACGATGCCTTCGACTTCAATATTGATGATTTCCTCAACCGCCACGAACAGTTAAAACAGCAGCAAACCCAGCTCAACAGCATCGAGAAAGAGCGGCCAAGGTTTGAGAAGCTGAACCGGGACTACCAGGCCTACCAGACCCTACTGCGCAGCCAGCACGATTTCGCCGCCCTCCGGGACGGCGTGGCCAGTGCCCTGGCGGACATTGGCGCCAAACGGCGGCTGGCGCTGGATGCGTTTAACGAACAGAACGACACTCTGCGCCACGTACTGCAAACCCTTAAGAAACTGGAGCAGGAAACCAGCGGCCTGAAAGGCGAGATCCGCTCCGCTGACCGGCGCATCAAACAGTCCGAGCAGAACCAGAAAGACGGTGAACTGCTGGTCTCGCAATACGGCGAGATGACCCTGCAGGAAATCGCCGAGATCCAGAAAGAGGAGCTTGAGGGCAAGCGCGGGCACCTGGCCGCCCTGAAAAGTGCCGCTCAGGCGGAGATTCGGTTGGAACAGATTCAGCGCAAGAAGCTGGACCTTGAACGACAGCTGGAAAGTCTGAGAGACCGGGAAAGCAAGCAGCAGTGGCAGTTGCAGAATCAGCTGGACGAAGCAACCGCCGCGCCGCTTCGCGCTGTCGATCCCCGGTTGATGATGGCCAGTCCGGGTCAGGACCTGGATGCGGACAGCAAGTCCACTATTGAAGCCTTCGCCCGATTGTTTATACCCAACGACCGGGGCTTCGACTGGTTTGACACTGAATACCAAAGCCAACCCGCTCGCCAAACCAACTTTGCCGAACAGCGGCATCACATTGAAAGTGAACTGAACAGTCTTGAACGGGAACGTTCAGAGCTCGCAGATACCGCCAATCAGGAGCACGACCGGCCCCGGCTGATTGAGCGCACGGAAAAAGAAATCCGCGCTATTGAGAAAGACCTGGAAACGCTACAGCGCTATCCGGCGGCGGCCACTACCCTGAAAGACGCCACTGAAGAAAAGCAGGCGGCAGAAGAACAGCTTGCCAAACTGGACGAGCAAGCCCGGCTGGAACAGGAAAAACAGGACGCGGTGCAACAGAAAGCGGCCAAGGCCAAGGCTGAGAAAGACCGAATCGAAGAACGGGAGCGGGAGCTGGCGGGCCTGAGCCGCAGCGTGGGCACCGTTGAACACCGCTTCCCGCACCTGAAAACGGTGGAAGCGGAACAGCCACTGGCCATTGAGAAAGTCTCGGCTGCTGCCTTTGACGACCTGCAAACCCAGCTGGACGATCTGGAAGAACGGCGCCGCAACATCCTTGATCACCTGCGCCAGTTTGTTTATCTGGGCATCCACGAAGACACCGAAGGCGAATTGCAGAAAGACAGCCCGGCGTCGTCGGTCATTCGCGACACCTTCAAGAGCCTGGCGGACCTGTTCGCCGGTATGGCGGAGCGCTGGCAGGTGCTGGAAGAGCAGATTGCCATCCACAACGAAACCGTGGCCAGCTACCGCCAGGCGCTGAAATCCAACCACGAACACATTGCGCGCTTTGAAGCCCAACTCAATCGGGAGCTGGACGGCGTTCGCATCAACGACCTGGTGGAAATTCGGGTGGATATCCACACCGATCCGAAATTCCGCAACCTGGTGGAAGAAGCCAACAACATCGACCCCTACGGCAACCAGTTGCAGTCCGATGCTTTCTATGACCGCCTGCGGGTGTTTGTGGCGGACTTTTTCGGAGAGCAGGGCGGCAGCAAGCGCCTGACCATGGACAGGGTGATCACCGGCATTTCCTACCGAACCCGCAAGGAAAACGCCGCCAACCTGGACAAGAAAGGCCAGTCCACCTCCACCACTGCACTGATCAACCTGGAACTGGTGTACCGGCTGCTCAAGCGGGTGCTGTACCCGGGGGTGCAACTGTCGTTCCCCATGGTGCTGGACGAACTGGCCAGTGTGGACATCAGCCAGATGCCGTCACTGCTGGAACGACTTCGCAAGCAGGGCTTCAATCTTTTCTCTGCCGCCACCCACAGTGCCAGTGCCGAAGTCATCTACCTGATTGGTCGGCACCTGGAAGTGGGGCAGATGCGCACCGCGCGGCCATATAGCCCCCAGCGTACGCTGGTGTTCTGGGGCGGCGCAGAGGGGTTTACCGGTGGTGAAGCCTTGAAGTACTGGGCGGACCAGACCCAGAACAGCCTGCTGGAGCCGGTGGATGAGTAAACGCTTCAGCACCCTGGATACCACTCGGCTGCTGTTCGAGCACCCGAAGATCTTGTTCCGGATGATCGAACGCATGGACCGGAATGAGGCCCGCTACATTCGTGAGAGCGACCTGGTGGCCGAGGTGATGGACTATACCGCTAGTCTGGGCAAGGCCGACCGGGACCGGGTCCGGCTGGCCCTGAACACCGAGAACCTGTTCCGTAGCGGCCTGATCATAGACATCATCAAAGCCGACGGCGAGCGCCGGCTGGTGTTCCAGGACGCCCTGATCAACCTGATGCGCGCCTGTAACGCCTCGCTCTACCAGGAGCTGACCGACGCCCGCCTGCGGGGCCACCTGGTGACCCTGAGGGATGTGCGTAATCGTCTGGAAACCAGCAGTTTCAGTGAAGCAGACCCGGATTACACCGAACTGCGGGACGACCTTAACGAACGGGTGAGCCAGCTCATCGGCCTGTTGCGTCAGAACGTGCTGCGTATGCAAACCATCAGTGCCCAGCTGGCGGACTTGTCTGGTGATGCCAGCCGGGCACCGGAAAAGTACCTGGAATTTCGCCAGAACCTGTTTGAGCAGATCGTGACTCTTTACGACCGGCACATCAAACCCACCCTGGTCTTCCTGAATCCGGACACCCGGCTGCCCGATGGCAGCAATTTGTTCGAAACCCTGGAGGCTATGGTGCGGTTGCTGGAGACCAACGACAATCACAGCCTGGCGGACCAGATATTCCGCTCGTCCCTCAGCCTGAATGCGCTCTATAAACCCATTCAGGCAGTGGCCCAGGAGGTGGAGCACTTCCTGCGCAAGACCCGCCGGGGCATGGCCCAGTACAATGCCATGGAGCACTTCTATGGCAAGCTGCGAGCGCTCAAGGGGGATACCGAAACCCTCAGCCTGCGCCGCAAGTGGCTGGAAGGTGGGGAGTTTGCCCGCAGCACCGGGTTCCTGGTGGGCCTGCGGGCACAACAGCGGCCGAAGCATTATGCCTTTGGCCAGTCGTCCAGCTACTACCAGCTGTTGTTCAGCGAACTGGACCTGCGCCTGACGGATTTGCGCCGCAAAGCGGAAGTGCCGGTACTGCAGGAAGTGGATGGCAGCGGTCGCCACAGTCGGATCGATGTTCAGCGCATCAACCAGCTTTACCAGTGGCTCGAAACGCTGGAGCTGCGGCCCACGGCAGACCTGGTGCGCGAGCTGCACGGCCGGCTGGATGGTTTCATTCCCGGCTACCGTTTTCCGGATTTGCTGGCTGCCCTGAACCGGCTGGTGAATTCGCCACCTGAGGGAATGCAGGTGGTCACCACCAACCGCTTCCGTACCCTTGAACAGGCACCGGACAGCGAGCAATTCGTCTACCGAAAACGCCGGCTTGAACCCGGCGTAACCGATATCAAACAAGAGCCAAGCCATGCCTGATTTTTCTGACATGACCGAGACGGAAAACAGCCTGAGCGCAGCGCCAGTCGGCAGCTTCGAGCAGATCCTGCCCGCCCACAGCACCGCCATTTACCGGGAGTTTCAGGCCGGCCGGGTGATCGTGCGGGATGTGTGGGACAACAACCGCTCGGAGCTACGGGCCAATCCGCTATACAACCTGTTGTACAACCACTTGTCCCACTTCCGCACCTTTTATGAACATCTGGGTAGTGAACTTGTGTTCAATGAAACCGGCGCATTTTTCTTCCTGAAGGAGAGCAGTGACGACGAAAGTGAAGAGCACGATGAGAATGCGTTCAGGGTGCAGGTGGTGCTGTTGATAATTGGGCGTTACTTTGCCCGCAGCGGGAGGGACCTGGATTATCTGGGGCGTGCAGACGCAGGCCTGAATGAGCAGGACCTTGAAGCCATGGCCGGAGACGACGAGTACCAGGACATTCTCCGGGCGGCCCGGTTCGAGAAGGGCCTCGCTGAAGCCCTGGATTACCTGGAGAAGCGAAATCTGGTGTTCCGGGCCGGTGCCGAGCGGTATTTTCTTAGTTCTGCAGGCCTGTATTTTCTCGGCCAGCTGGTGCAGGAATATGAGCAGGCCTGAGCGGCTTCAGGCGTAGGCCACGGCGTTACGGCCACTGGTTTTAACCCGATACATGGCGGCATCAGCCTGTTTCAGGAGGTCCTCGGCCGCCATGCCATCATCCGGATAGAGCGCAACGCCCACCGAGGCGCCTATCTGGATGTTGTGCTCCTGAATGTGAAAGGTTTCGTTAAGCACGGCGACGATTTTGTCGGCAATAGGCTTGGCGTCATCATCGCCATGCAGCGGCCCGGTAATCACCACAAACTCGTCGCCGCCTCGCCGGCCCACCACATCGCCACTGCGAATGCAGTGTTTCAGACGCTTGCCAACATTGCGTAGCAGCTCGTCACCCACCTGATGGCCATAGTTATCATTCACTGGCTTGAACTTATCCAGATCCAGGAACATCAGGGCAAAATGGCTGTTATCCCGGCGCGCCTGCTGAATGGCCTGCTCCAGGTGGTTCTCCAGTGCCACCCGGTTAGGCAGGCCGGTCAGTTCATCGTAATGGGCAAGCCGGATCATCTGTTTCTCGGCCTGTACCCGCTCCGTGATATTACTGAATGTCAGCACCAGTTGCCGGATCTGGCCATTTTTGTTTCTGACGGGTGACACCGTCATCAGGTTGGGAATGGTGAGGCCCTGATGGCTCTTCAGCCAGACCTCACCCTGCCAGGCGTTCACCGTGACCAACTGTTTCCGAATCTCCTCCAGAACAACACCTTTTCCTTTCTGACTGTCCAGATAGTCTGTCAGTAGCTTGCGATGTAACGCTCTGTTTTCTTCACCGGTAATGTCGGAAAAGGCAGGGTTGGCTCGAACGATCATAAAGTTTGCATCGGTGATCAGAATCGCCTCATGAGTGTGTTCGAACACCTGGTAGGCCAGCCGCAGCTCTTCGGTGGAACGGGCGATCTGAGACGTTTGCTTTACCATCGCACCGACTATCGGTTTCAGTGACCTCCAGACCAGCAACCCTGCAAGAGCAGAGAGCATAAGGATAGCCAGAATACTGATCATGATAGCGACGATGACGTCGGCGAAAACCCGTGAGGTTCGGGAGTACATGTGCAGTTCCCAGCCATAACCCGCCAGTGGCCGGTGGAACGTGAGCACTCTGGAACCATCGTCAAGCCTTGCCCGGAAAGCACCGGAGCGATCTCGGGTGGACACTCCCTGCCTGACGGCCAGGCAGCCCTCAGGGGCCGTCAGCTCGATCTGATCCGTCTGTGGGTTCAGGATAATGCGCTTTGTTCTCCGGTTGTCGAGCAGACAAAGTGATGAATCCGGCTGACTCTGGAAGACCCGCGTCAGCGAGTCCGGCGAGAACAGAAGCTGGTCATAACCTACCACCCGTCCATCGGCCAGTATTGGGCTTGCTGCCTGCAGCAGCGGGCTGCTGGTTTCGCCGGACACCAGCGCGAAAGTATTGATGTCCAGGGTATCAGAGAGAGGGATACCCGCAGCTAGATCATTGGCCCAGGGCCCGACCCTGACCAGTTCGTTGCCGGCAGCGTCGTATCGGATTAATACTGCAAGGTCTTCTATGATTTGCGCTGCGTCTTGCAGTCTCGGGCGGGAAAAAGTGTGCACCACACCGGCCGAAACCTCGCCTTTGGCGTATTGGCCCAGCACCTTTGCCAGTTCTGACCGGCTGGCGGTCTGGCGGGCCAAGTCCTGGTGCTGATCAAAAACAGCTCTGACGTTCTCTGCTTTCGCGTCTGCAACGCCCCCAGCTGTCTGTGCCGCCTGGGTGTGAATCTGGTTGATCAGCGGAGCAGAAACCACTGCGGCAATAATGATGCCCGTCATAACCACGGCAACAATGGCGGTGGTGATGATGCGGCGTTTCTGCTCAAAAATATCCATCAAGACGGGTCCGGAAAGCACTACCTGAGGCTATGGTATCCGTTTCTTGCAAACCGTAAAGCGGATTGCGGTACTTTTATGTAATTAACTGCTACGGGTCAAATGGCTTGCACTCTCCTGTGTTCCCTGAAGGGACAGCGCTTAGCTGTGCATGACTCCTATGGTGCCGGCGTTCCGTGTAGACTAAAACCTTTCAGATCGCCGGGAGTACTCGATGCAAGAGCCTGTGCTGTTCAGAACCCACCGTCGCCGGAGCGTGCTCTGGCTGGCGCTGATTGCGCTGGTTATTGCCATCCTGGTAGCGGTTCGGTTCCAGCCGCAACCGGTGGAAGAGCGGCTGGTACGCCTGCATGCCCAGGATGTATTCGGCGCCCGTTCGGCCGTGCTTGCCGAGCCACTGCCGGTGCAGGCTCTGCTGCTTGATTATCGGGACGACCGCCTGCTGCTGTTGAAGGCCCAGGTGGCGCTCCAGGTGTTTCCGGAACACACCAGGTGGCTGATGGAGTTATTCGGGGAGGAACCCGAGTTCCAGGATGCCCTCAAAGCCCACGGTGAGTATCTGATACCTCCGGTTATCCATTTTTACCAGAACCCGGTCAGATCGATAGAGCTGATGAATCGCGTGGCCGGAACCCGCCAAACCCTCACACCCGAACAGCGCGCCTGGTATGCCGTCAATTTTGCCAACAAGGAAGGGCAGGATTTTACCGGTCAGTTTGTGGTGGGCCCGGACGGGAATATCGAGTGGATCTGGACCGATCGCATCACCGAAGGCGTTACCCAGTTCTTTACCAGCGGCATTCGCACCCTGGAATCCCGTTATCGGACCGATCAGCCCATTCGTGCCAGCGATGTGGGCTGGGCCGCCGTGGATGCCATTGTTATCGGCAGTGCGGTGAAGTTTCTGAAAGCAGGCAGGGCGGCAGCCACCACGGCGCGGGCTTCTACCGTCACTGCCCGTTCAGCGGCTTACAGCACCCGCCTTGCCCGGGCCGGGCGCATGGCTTCGGTTATGGTTGGTCACGCCAAATGGCCCGCCGTGGCTGCCCTGGCCTATGTGGCCGTTCGACACCCGCTAGTGCTGAACGACCTGTTCGCCGGCGCTGCCAAGGTGCTCGGCGTGCCACCGTGGATGGTACAGGTACCCGGCTGGTTCCTGATTCTGCTGCCGTTCCTGTTGCTGTTACGCTGGATGACGCGGGTTTGCCTGTGGTTTGTTCCGGCTTCCTGGACCCAAGCTCGCGGCCTCAGATAGAGCGTACCAATTTGACGTTCCGGTTTTTGAGAACGGTTGTGGCCTCCTTGAGCTGCTCCGAGCTTGAGGCATGGACTGTCAGTACATACTTGCCTTCGGTCAGGGCAGTCTGGGCTTTCACAACGTAAGGGGTGTGGTCAGGCCTGAGAGTAACGCCGCCTGCGAGCAGTAAGCCAAGTACCCCGCCAAGCGCAGCCAGAACGGCCGCTGCTGCGATGGTGTTCTGCACAATAAAGCCCACACCGGCAGCACTGAGAATCAGGAACAGAATAAAACCTGCGATTGCGCCACCAACGCCCAGCCAGAGGTGCGAGCGTAACAGCGTATGCCATATACCCTTATTCTCGGGCTCCAGCGCTTCACCTTGATGTTGGTCGTGGGGGGTTACAACAATAACCTGTTCATCATCCAGGCTGGTATCTTGCGACAATGTTTGGGCTACGCCGTTTGCATCCGATTCGGTTTCGAATATCGCAGCGACTTTATGGGCCTGGTGTTCACCGGTAATACTCACTGAGGGTTTCATGGAAATACCTCCTGAGTGCTTCTGCAAAGAAACGATCTTCGTCGAAACATTACGGCTTTATAGTCCAGCCTAGTTCATATGAACCTGCATTTCGAATGACTTTATCGAAATGTCGCAATGACAGGGTCAGAACCCGCCGCAATGCTTACCAGGCCAGCCAGATGGTATGGCGCGCGCCTTTGCCGGGGCGCAGGGCGCGCACAACGACTGGCTCGACCGAGAAGCCAGCCCGGCGCAGCCGTTCGGTGAAAGCGTGTTCCGGGCCCGCGGACCAATAGGCCAGAATGCCGTCCCTGCTCAGGGATTTCTGGGCAGCGGCAATGCCTTCGGGTGAGTAGATCCAGTTGTTTTCCTTGCGGGTTAGGCCCTCCGGGCCGTTATCGACATCCAGCAGAATGGCATCCCAGTTGCCATCACCCTGCCTCAGAAGTTCTGCTACGTCGCCTATGTGCACTTGGGCTCGGGCATCGTTCAGCGGATAGCCGGCCGCTGAGCCCAGGGGCCCACGGTTCCATGTTTCAACCTCCGGGACCAGCTCCGCCACGGTCACCCGCGCTTTTTCACCGGTTGATGCCAATGCCGCCGCCAGGGTAAAACCCATCCCCAGCCCGCCAATCAGGATCCGCGGCTCTGGCAGATGGCTCAGGCGTTCACAGGCCAGCGTGGCCAGGGCATCTTCAGAACCATGTAACCGGCTGTTCATCAGTTCACCAGGCGCCCCGGCGATCTTGATGGAAAACTCGTCATTGCGCTGCAGCAGGCGCAAGCGGGTGCCGTTGCCGGGGATGGTTGCGGTGCCAATTTCGTTAAAGCGGGCCATTCGGTGGATTCCGGTGGTGACAGGGTAGGCGGCATTGTAACCCCAAACTGGACGCAGCAATGCGTGAGCGCTCCAAATTCTCGGTGTCAGAATATTTTACATGTGAGTAGTGCGCCGTTTTGCTGGTCGTTTGAAAACCCAGTGATACGTGCCATGGTTCGATAATTGCTTTAAATTACCCTGATGGATCATAGGTAAATCGAGGGACTGAACGCGTGAAGAATCTACTGACTATTGTGCTTGCCTGTTTGGCGCCGGCCGCAAACGCCGCGCTAATCACCTACAGCTACGACCACCCCATTATGAACCCGTACGAGAGTCATAATGCCACCGCGATCATCGAGGTTGATTCGGTGCTGCGTGGCCTGGTTTCTGTTCAGTTTACCAGTGACCCGATCACGTTCAGTTGGACTGGGCTTGTGCCGTTGATGTATGACCAACCGATATCCGATACCGACGCCCTTTACGAGAACGGATTCGAACCCTTTGTGGTGGATAACTTTGAGTTTTTCCTTTTTCTCGACCTGTTTTACCTCGAGGCCGGCAAGGATATTTTCGACAACCTGCACCTAACCGCACCGTTTGAGGGTGCGCACGTTGGCAATCGGGACTCTGGGGACTACTACTGGCTGACAGGTCGCCTTAAAAAGATTGCGCCGGCCAAGGTCCCCGAGCCTTCCAGTCTATTACTGTTGCTTGCGGGTTTGCTGGGGATTGCCGGGTACCGATGGGTCAAGTCAATCAGGGGCGTTTCCCGGGCACCCTGCTAGAGGCGGTTGACCTTCTCTCTCAGGTTGCAAGAGTGTTCAGTGGTCGAGGGTAATAACAACACTTGAATAAGGTTGTTTGGTACCCCCGGCAGGACTCGAACCTGCTACCTTCCCCTTAGGAGTAGTCATAACATCCAGTCACACTTACGGGTGAACGACTGGTAGACAAGGCCTGAGGTCAGTTTACCTGCTTTCAGACGGATTGTGCAGAACGCAAAATCTGAAATCTGAGGGAAGGTATCATGCACTTACATCGGCAACCAAACGGCAAGTGGAGAGTACAAGTTCGTCGCAAAGTTGACGGCGAGTTTGTCCAGAAATCCAAGACCTTTGAGTTCAAGAGTGAGGCAGAAGCGTGGGGTCATGAGATGGAGTTGCAGCTGGTCAACTCTACGATGACCCTCGACAGCGCGTTTGAGATGTACTTCGAGGAGGTCATGGAGACCCTCAAGGACAAGGCTGAGACCCCGAACGCCCGGAAGACACTGAAGGCTCGGATGTGTACCTTGAGGGCTGTGCAGAAAGCCGTGGGAGCCCACACAGTCGAGACTTTCGGTCCCGTTGAATTAAAGGGGTACATGGACAGTCGTCTTAAACAGGTCTCCCCGGCAACCGTGCGTAAGGACGTCTACCACATCTCGGCAGTCTATGAGTTCCTGATCAAGGAAAAGCTCATGGTCGAGCTGGAGAACCCAGTACGCCGTGTGCGCCTCCCCGCTGCCAATGACGCCCGTGAGTTGGTACACAGACCTGAAGACCGTCTGGCAATCTCCAACCACCTGTCCGGTGAGCCCCTGGCTGTGTATGAGCTGCTACTGGAGACTGCCTGCCGTCTGTCCGAGATTGTCTACCTCCGGGCTGAGTGGGTAGACCTCAACGAGAGGGTGATCAACCTCCCGGATATTGCCACCAAGACCAAGAGCGCAAGGAAGGTGCCACTGGGTCGTAGGGCCACGGAAATCCTCTCTGAGTGGCTCGGAGACAAGACCAATGGTCGGGTATTCTCCATGCATCCAGACAGTATCAGGAACGCCTACGCTCGGGCACGGAAGGCCTGTGGCCGTGAGCATCTACGGCTTCATGACTGCAGACACACCAAGATCACGGACATGGTCGGGAAGGCCAATAACCTGTTCGAGGTGGCAGCAGTCTCTGGTCATTCTTCACTCAGAATGTTGGAACGATACACCCACCTGAAAGACAAGGCCCATCATCACCTGATGGATTGACTATCATCCAGACCTCAGGCAGGCCTCCGGGCCTGTCTTTTTTTGTTGACTTTAGTCCTGACCTCGATACTATTCCGCTCCCGCGACAGACCCCATTTCTTTTTGTCGCCCCTATGGATTAGGTAATAGGACGACAGAAATACGAAATCTTTTTGTCGCACCAAAGGTGAGACCCAAAGCTCAATAACCTTTAGTTCCTAACCTAAAGTTCCATTACTTATAGCTCCATTACTACTAGTTCAATTACTACTAGTTCAGATAACTTGAGGATATAACCATGAGTAACAACTCCCAGATTGAACTTGAAGTCGAACTCCGTACCGCCCCAGAGTTCTACAACCTCCAGATGGCACTGGAAGAGCGTAGCTTTGAGATGGGTCAGAATCGCTTCATGAAGAACCTGGAGAAGGCCCGTGAGCGTGGCCAGGAGTCAGACACAAGTTATGGCTCTCGGTACATTGCACATCGCATGGGTGAGGTTGCCCAAGCTCTGGAAGCTTTGAGTCTGAAGCAGCAGGAGAAGAGCAGTCGAGGTCGTCCATCAGTGGAAGCCATGGCTGGTGAGGTCGTAACCCAAGTTGGTTACCGGGAAGCAGCCTTCCTGACCATGCAAGAAATCATGAGGTTCATCACAACCTCCGCCCCCTACACAAACGTCGCTGTGGCCATCGGTAAGGCCCTTGAGGAAGAACTGTTCCTGAAGACCCTGAAGGAGCATGACGCACGGTTAGTCGCCAAGCTGGAAGAGCTGATGGCAAAGAAGAACGCAGTACGCCACAAGTTGGACTCCATGGTTCGTGTCGCCCGGATGGCAGGCGTTGAGCGTGACCCATGGCCTGAGGAGCAGAAGCTCAAGGTTGGACGCTACCTGATTGACGTCTGCCGATCAGCCCTCCCATCCTTCGTGACCGTGGAAGACATCGCGAAGCCTGGGGTCAAAGGCAGCAGCAAGACCGTGAAGCACATCATCGCCACGGACACAACCATGAGCTGGATTGAGAACAACATCGAGTTCATGTCCACGGTCAAGCCAGTGTACGAGCCAATGGTTGTACCACCGGTTCCCTGGAAGCCGGGGATGTCCCATGGCGGTGGTTACCTCAGCGCCTACAGTCCGCCTCTTCGTCTCGTAAAGACCCGAGATCGGAACTATCTGGAGGAGCTGAAGTCTGCTCACATGCCTGAGGTATTGGCTGCGGTCAATGCCGCCCAGGATACCGCTTGGCGTATCAGACCACACGTCGTTGCTCTTCATGATCAACTGAAGGCTTTGGGACGCACGGTTGAAGGCTCCAAGATGCCCTCCATGAGCGACGTAGAGATACCTCAGAAGCCTACCTGGGGCGAGGCACATGCCAACCTTCGTCGTGCCATCAGAGAGTACGAGAAGAGCCCCAAGGGCAAGAAGAAACCCCAGCTTCCGGCTGACTTTGAGCAGAAGGAATACGAGTGGAACCGTTACCGGAAGGAAGCGGCCATGGCCTATGACGCCAATGTGGCAAACCGGGGTCAACGCGTGACCTACCACATGGTCATGAACACCGCCAAGAAGTTCATGGAGTTCGACCGCATCTACTTCCCACACCAGCTGGACTTCCGGGGCCGACTGTACGCTGTCCCTCAGTTGAGCCCGCAGACGGCGGATTGGATTAAGGGTCTGCTGGAATTTGCCGAGGGCAAAAAGGTTGGAACCCGTGGTGTACGCTGGGTCAAAATACACATTGCCAACCTGTTTGGTGTGGACAAGGTGTCATTCGATGAACGTGTCCAGTGGGTGGACGACAACACCAGTAGGCTCATTGCATGTGCAATAGACCCGATCTCGGAACGATTCTGGGAGGAAGCCGACAAGCCATTCCAGGCCTACGCTGCCTGCTGTGAGCTGAAGGGTATCGTAGAGCAGGGCGCAGAGTACGTGTCCCATATGCCCATCGACCTCGACGGCTCATGCTCCGGGCTTCAGAACCTTGGGATGGCCCTGCGGTGTGAGATTACCGGTGCAGCTGTAAATCTGGTGCCGGCAGCTAAACCTGCAGACATCTACACCAAGGTCATGAACAAGGTCGTGAACCACATGGAGGAGGTCATGGGTGACTGCACCTCCGAGGAAGAAGCTAAGCGTAAGGCCCTGGCCATCGCCAAGGCGTACTACCTGCGGGAGGTCAAAGGTGCCAGCGGACAGAAGTGGCCGGCAGTCCTGAACCGTATCAGCGACAAGGTGCCGCCCAAGGACAAGGCCGAGCGTGAGGTACGCCGCGAGTACAACTACGCCGTGGCCATGTACCACTGGCTGAAGCTCGGGGTCACCCGTAAGCACTGCAAGCGTTCGGTCATGACCTTCCCGTATGGCTCCAAGGAGTTTGGCTTCAAGGAGCAGGTCATGGAGGACACCATCCGGCCACTGAAGAAACAGGTAGACCAGATGTTGAACAGCCGTGCGATTGACGAGAGGGGATACCGTGAGCTGTTCCCGTTCGCCAACGATGGGTTTGATGCTGCCGGAGTAATGGCCAAGCTACTCTACAAGTACGTCCGTGAGACCGTACTGAAGGCTGCTGAGGCTATGGAGTGGATGCAGGGTATCGCCCGTCTGGTGGCCTCTCAGGGCCGTCCTGTGCGCTGGACAACCCCGCTGGGCTTCCCGGTATGCCAGAACTACCGGAAGTTCACCATGCGTAAGGTAAAGACCCGTATCTTCGGTCAGGCCATTGACCTGTCCATCAAGGAAGATATGGAAGCCATGGACATCATCCGTGCCGGTAATGCAATCAGTCCCAACGTGACCCACAGCCTGGACTCCAGTCACTTGCTGAAGCTTGTCGCTCAATCGGTGACTGAGGGCTTGGACTCGTTCGCACTCATCCATGACTCGTTCGGCACACACGCGGCAGACACTGACGTCTTCTTCCGGGTCATCCGGGAAGCCTTCATGCGCCTGTACGAAGAGCCTGTGCTTGAGAACCTACGGGAGGAGTTCATGGCCCAGCTTCCACCTGACATCCGTGGGGAAGTTGCATCTGTTCCTTCTGCAGGTAGTCTCGACATCGGGTCTATCCTGAACTCGCTCTATGCTTTTGCCTGAATAGTCCTGACCTCGCAACCAAAGGCTCCCAACCGGGGGCCTTTTCTTTTTGTCGGCCCAAAGGATTAACCACCAGAGGAGAGAACCATGGAAGTCATCTACCAGCGCGACATAGCGCATGAGCTTCAACAAACCATCCATTACGCACGGGCCAATAACGACACCATCCAAGAGATACGACTCACAGAGGAAGAGTGGGACATGCTCAGAGCCCAATTAGAAGGTCTGGCTCAGAGCCACATGCACCCGTCCTCATACGCGATGAAGAAAGTCGAGGGTGAGTTCATGGGCGTCCGTTTAAGGGTGATCAAGAAGTAAGCCACAAGCCTTAGGGAAATGCGCACCATGTACCCCGAGCTTTTTGTCGACCCAAAGGATTAACCACCAACTATCACCTGGAGAACCAACATGCACTTCATCTCTGAACGCGACATCTTGAAGGAAATACGCATCGTCATGAATGACGCCAAGAACCAGGGCCACAGGGTCACAAAGATTCTGGCTCAGGACTTCGAGCTGGAAGAGCTTGCCATCCTGGCTAGACGACGGTTCAACGGCTTGAAGCAGAAAGACCCCAACATCCTGTCCTTCACCTATAAGGGCGTGACGATCACGAGAGACAACCGGCCCGCAGACCCGCACCAACACTGAGTTTGGCTTTTTGTCGGCCCAAAGGATTAACCACCAACTATCACCGAGGAGGTGACCATGTACCCAAACATGAAGTTCAGCGACCAGAAACCCGTCCGTCCAATCTGGATGGTGGTCAACAGTGAAGTTACCCGTGGCCTTCCAGGCTACAGAGACAAATTACAACACGCCCCCAAAGCCGTTCATTACTCCCGCGACACAGCCGAAGCCGAAGCCATGCGTCTGGCTAAAGAGAACCCAGGCACCGTGTTCTTCATCCTGGAAGCAACCGAAGCCGTGACCTGTGGTGTCTTCAAGACAAGCTTCAAGGATATGCCGGTCAAGCGTCGAGACCCGTTCTGACCTTTTTGTCGTCCCAAAGGATTAACCAATCGAAACAGCCCTGAGATTCACGTCTCGGGGCTTTTTACTTTCTGACACCTGAGGAGGTGCGCCCCATGAATCAAACCCTGAACCTGTTCGCTGACCCAGTAATGCAAGACCCGATGTTCATTCGTGCCATGGCCCGCTTCGAGAAGTACTGCGAAGTGTTCGAGCCTACTGCCTTTGGCTGGAAGACCAAGCCCGGACGTCACCCGCAAGAGTCCCGTTCCAAATACGACGGTCAAGGCCGTCTGAAAGTCAAACACTGAGGAGATGAGCATGACCAAAATATTCTGTCTTGAAGGTGCAGCAGTTCCCCAGCCTCTGGCAATCCTGGCCGCAGCCGTCGAAGAAGCCATTAATGGTCCCGTGTTCATTGCAGGCGGTGTCCTGCGTGACCTGATTCACAAGCTTCCTCCCAAGGACATTGACCTCTGGGTCTACGTCGAAGAAGTAAGACAAGACGCCGCCATGAAGGCCCTGGTTGAGCTGTTCGGTGAGCCCAAGATGGAGATGTCCACCGGTTCAACCCTCGGCAATGAGCGCAACATCGCTTACATCGTTGAGTTTGACACCCCGGTTCCAGTACAGGTCATCTTCCTGTCCCGAAACATGGGCCTGGATGAGCTGATGGAAGACTTCGACTTTGGTCTGTGCCAAGTTGGAAGCAACGACGGCAACATCTACGCCACCGAAGCCTTTAAGAATGACTTCGAGAACAAGACCTTGACCTATATGCGCCACGGTGAAACCGAGAGCCGCATTGCCGGACGTCTGGCTCGACTGCAGGAGAAGTACCCGGAGCACAAGCCCGTTGGTATTCCTGAAGTACACGTAATCTGAGGAGAAGCGACCATGATTGAAGTATCCAATGGCTTCGTGCAGCGCGTTGAGCACGACAACGACGACCTGACTGTAGTTAACGCAGCACGGGTCTCCTTCGCCAAGACCAGCTCTGAGCTGGATGGCCGCGACATCAAACTCATCAAGTACCTCGCTGACCACGACCACTGGACACCGTTCAGTCATGTCCGCATTGGTCTCCGATTGGACTACGGGTTCATCCTGGCAGCCCAACTCTTCAATGAACTTGGGCCTCTGGGTGTTGCCGGTGCTCAATGGCACCTGAACCAAGGTGGCGGACTGAACCTGAACATGAGTCTTTACGGTTGGGCGAAGCTCCTGGAGTGTCCAGTACTGCACCGAGACGACCGTCAGGCCATCATCAACGGTCTTCTCCGTGCTGCTGAGTACTCCACTATGTTTCTTCTTCCAGAAGCCGAGGATGTGCCGTCAAACAGTGTCCTGGTCAACTACTGCGATGAAGAGCTGGACGATGACCCACGGTTCAACTTCGTGACCTTCCGCCTGAAGATGCCGATAGCCATTGCCCGCCAGTGGTTCAAGCATCAGGTAGGCCTGACCCGTAACGAGGTGTCCAGACGCTACGTCAGCGATGAGCCTGAGTTCTTCGAGATTGAGGAATGGCGTGGTGCCCCGACCAACGGTGCCAAGCAGGGTTCATCTGGTGTGGTGACTCGCAAGGTAAGTGTGGGCTCCAACATCAACATGGGCTTCATGACAGAGAACGCCAAGGATATTTACGCAGAGTTTATGGCTGATGGTGTTTGCCCAGAGCAGGCTCGTATGGTTCTGCCTCAGGCCATGCTCACAGAGTTCTGGGAGACAGGCTCTCTGGCTGACTACGCCCGTATCTGTAAGCTCCGTCTTGACCCACACGCTCAGAAGGAAGTCCGGCTCTACGCCCAGGCTGTCGATGAGATTTTAACCAATAGTCCTGACCTCGCGTCTATCTGGGCGAAAGCCAAGGAGAAAGCATGACCTTTGAAGAAGCCCTGGCATGGGTGAAGAAGTATGGCTCCTGGGCGGTGACCAAGCTCACACCACAAGACCGCTACAGCACCATACGTGTTGCGGTCAGCTACAACGGAATCACATACCTCCGGGACTACACACTATGGGCCGGCGTACTGGATTACCGCCCAGGTGTCCTCTCAGCAATCATCTACGGCGAACAGCGGCAGATTGCCCACGCCATCGTCAAGAAGGAGGTCGAACTCAATGACGAAGCCTGAGTTGCTATTCAAGTTGACCCTCAAGCATGTGGTAGCCCGCACCTTGGGTGTCACCTTCATCGTTTTATCACCGATAGCCATTGGTGCCGAGTTCATCGCTCGGTACTCAGCCGGTGAGTTGAACCTCGGAGAGTTTGTCTCTGACGTTTGTGACTTCTTTGATGAATCCATCGAATTGATTGTGAAGGGAGGTGCCTGACCTATGTACATGAACGACTACCAAGAAAAAACCTCAGCAACCGCGATTTACCCGAAGGACAAAGCCCTGGAGTACCTGACCCTTGGTCTTGTCTCAGAGGCAGGCGAAGTGGCCGGCAAGGTCAAGAAATTCCTCCGTGGTGATTACGACGAGTTGCCCCGTGAAGACCTGGAGAAAGAACTCGGTGACGTCCTCTGGTACATCGCCCAGCTCTGTGAGGTCATGGGTCTGGCCATGGGCGATGCCGCCTACTTCAACCTGAAGAAGCTCATGGAGCGCAAGAAAAACAATACCTTACAAGGAAATGGTGACGACCGTTGAAGCTGTTTACAACCCAAACCTGTAGCCCCTGCAAGGCCCTGAAGCTGGCACTCCACGCTGAAGACCTAATGGGTAACCTGGAGCTGGTCGATGACGTCGAACAGTTCCCAAAAGAGGTACGATCAGTCCCAACCTTGGGCCTACCTGATGGTCAGTACATCACCGGGATGCAGTTCATCCTGTCACACCTCCGGCACCGCAAGGAGCTGGAAGCATGACCCAGAGTGTTCGCTCCCAGATCGTAACCCGAAGAACCTACAACCGCCCGTTGAACCTTGAAGGCACTGTCTTCGAGACCTGGGCGGAAACCGTTAACCGTGTCATTGGACACCAGCGATGGCTGTGGGAACGTGCCCAAGGCCATGAGCTGAGTCATGCCCAACGCATGGAGCTGAACGAACTCCGTGAGCTGATGCTTGATCGAAAGGTCTCGATGTCAGGACGTACCCTTTGGTTGGGTGGTACTGATGTCGCCAAGACCCGTGAAGCCTCTCAGTTCAACTGCTCGTTCCTCCGTATTGAGACGGTGTACGACGTAGTGGATAGCCTCTGGCTTCTACTGCAAGGCTGTGGCGTAGGCTTCAGCCCCGTGATTGGAACCCTGACTGGGTTCATGCAGCGCATTCCCGAAATCGAAGTCATCCGGTCAACCCGAACTGGTAAAGGTGGAAATGAACACAATACTGAGACCTTCAAGGATGGCGTATGGACAATCACCGTCGGAGACAGCGCGAAGGCTTGGGCAAAGTCTATCGGCAAGCTACTTGCTGGTAAGTACCCGGCGCACAAGCTGGTGCTTGACTTCTCCCAAATCAGGCCTGCCGGTGAACGTCTCGCTGGTTACGGCTGGATTTCCTCCGGTGACGAACAGATTGCCCATGCCTACGAGAAGATCGCACAGATTCTGAACCGTAAGGCTGGCTGTCTTCTGAACCGGATGGACATCCTCGACCTTGAGAACCACCTGGGCACCGTATTGAGTTCACGTCGCAGTGCCGAGATTGCAATCTTCCCGGTGGACGAAGAGGAATGGGAAGAGTTTGCCGTCGCCAAGAAAGACTTCTGGCTGTACGACAACGCTCACCGGACTCAATCCAACAACTCCCTGCTGTTCAAGAAGAAGCCCTCCAAGAAAGAACTGGAACACATCTTCGGGCTCATGTTGGAGGCCGGAGGGTCTGAGCCTGGGTTCATCAATGCTGAGGCAGCTCGGCGCCGTGCCCCATGGTTCTGGGGCTGCAACCCGTGTGTGGAAATCCTACTGGGCAACAAGAGCTTCTGTAACTTGACCGAGGTCGACGTTGCGAAGTTCAAGAATGACCCCGCAGGCCTGCTCCGTGCGCTCTACATTGCAGCTCGGGCCAACTACCGGCAGACCTGTGTTGACCTGAGAGATGGTATCCTGCAGGAGTCCTGGCACCTGAACAACTATCACCTGCGTCTCTGTGGTGTCGGTCTCACCGGCATTGCCCGCCGTCCTGACTTGGGCGCTTGGGAATACACCGATATGCAGCGTGTGGCGACCTCTGCTGCCTACTCCATGGCTGACGAACTGGGAACTCCACGCCCGAAGAACGTCACCTGTGTTAAGCCCTCGGGCACCCTGAGCAAGGTTATGGATACCACCGAAGGTGTCCACAAACCGCTTGGGCGCTACATCTTCAACAACGTGGCATTCTCGAAGCATGACCCGTTGGTTGAAATCCTCAAAGCTGCGAACTATCGCGTCTTTGACCACCCGACCGACCCGTCAGCAGTCCTGGCGACACTTCCCGTGTCCTGGGATGACGTGCCGTTCGACAACGTGGACGGTATGGAAGTGAACGTGGAGTCTGCTGTGAGCCAGCTGGAGCGTTACAAGCTCCTGCAACAGAACTGGACGCAACAGAACACCAGCGTGACGATCAGTTACGACCCGAGTGAAGTCCCGGCCATCATCAAGTGGTTGCTGGACAACTGGGACGTGTACGTGGGCGTCTCCTTCCTGTACCGGACAGACCCGACAAAGACCGCCGCTGACCTGGGATACCTCTACCTACCCCAGGAAGTGGTCACCAAGGAGGTCTATGAAGCCTATACCTCCCAGCTCCAACCCATCGTCCTCGACTCCGAAGCCAACTCGTTTGACGAGCTGCTCGACGCAGAGTGCGCTGGTGGCGCATGTCCTGTCCGATAGTCTACCGCCCATAAACCTCTGGGTGGTGGTTCCGGCATATCACTGGTACGGCAATAAAGTCGTCCCAAAGGATTAACCAATCATCACCCGGAGGTGACCAATGTATAGAAACTCAATCACTCTCTACCACCAACTCCTCGACCAGAAGATGCCCGTTCCCGACACCTTGTTCTCGCTCATTAAGTCTGAGCATGGCGTAGATGCTGAGTTGGCTGCGCGAAACTGGTATTCTCAGGTCAGGATGTCTCGACCTCAGGAATAAATCGAAATGGCAAGTAAGTACAAGTTCAAGACCACCCCGAAAGGTGTGGCTAACTACCCGTGGCTGACCAAGGCTGACACCAAGTTTGACGCTGAAGGCGAATACAAGGTCAATCTGGTCTGCCCACTGAATGAAGAATCTCAGGCTTTCATCGACTTCGTTGAAGCTGAGTTTGAGCGTCACGTTGAAGTCACCAAGGCTACCACTGGTAAGAAACCGAAGCTGGAAGAACTGGGTTATGAAATTGACGAAGACGCCGGCACCGTAACCTTCAAAATTAAGATGAAGCGTTTCGGCGGTTCGGGTGCCAATAAGTTCGAGAAGAACATCGCATTCTTCGACGCATCTGGTCAGCCGATCAAAGGTGAGTTCGCTATCCGTCCTGGCAGTGAACTGAAAGTATCCTGCCGCCTGTTCACATGGTACGTGGCCCCGAAGTGTGGCCTTCGCATGGAACCAGCAGCTGTTCAGGTCATCACCTTGAGTGAAGGCACAGGTGGCACAGCTGCCCAGTACGGCTTTGAAGAGGAAGAGGGTTATGTCGCTCCTTCCATGAGCAACCCGGAAGGTTCCAGTCAGGCTCCTGCCGCTGGTGATGACACCGGGGGCAACGTCGAGTTCTGATGACCACATTCGTAGAGACAGGCCTCAAGCCTCTTTCTGCGAATGAGTCCTACCTCGGGAAGAAAACCAAGAGCAAGGCCTACAGGATGTACGAAAGTCACATGCTGCGGGTCTTGCCCGACCTTCCGCTCGAACCGAAAGGCAAGCTGAAACTGACCGCAGAGGTCTACTACAGCAACAAGCTGTCAGACCTCGACAACGCGCTCAAGCCCTTCATCGACTGCCTGCAGAAACGGTATCTGTTCAACGACAACCGCATCTACAAGCTCGAAGTAGAGAAATTCATCGTGGAGAAAGGCGCAGAAACAATCCGCTTCCGCTTAGACCCTTACACCCAAGAAGGAGACAAAGACCATGTACCGCACCAGAGAGACGACGGAGAACATCGTTGTCCTGAGTGTGGGTTCAGCCTCTGAAGATATGACCGCCTGGGACGTCGAGTGTCTGTACCGCGACCTCGGGGTCAATGGTATCGGCGCACACTACGTCATCCTGCGTGATGGCGACGTTCTGAACAAGAACACCTACAAGGCCATACGTGCCCGTGATGAAGTCGGCAACGTCGACCCTCGTTACAACGCCAATTCAATCTTCGTAGTGCTCGTCGGTTCTGACGATCAGTACACAGAAGGCCAAAGAGCCGCGCTCAATGGACTCATCGGTTACCTGCAAGAGCAGTACCCCGAAGTAGAACCCCTTTTTCACACCATCGTTTAACACCTGAGGAGGTGACCTATGGCTTCAACCCAACAAGTTGCGACATCGGGTAAAACCCAATGTCAACTCATTGTTGAGCATGTACGAAAGAATGGAGGCATCACCTCCTGGGAAGCAATTCAGCACTATGGAATCACACGCCTTGCTGCCCGAATCTATGACCTGAACAACACAGGTGCTTCCATGAAAGCGGAAGAAATCGGTGACGGTTATGTGCGGTATGTCCCGGACTACAAGGCCCGCTCTGAGTACTACCGCCGCAAGATTGACAACCTGATGTTCCATGGGTCGCCGTCAACAATCGCTGAGAAACTCCCGCAGATGACTGAGCGTTACTGCCAGAACCTGCGCCTTGCCATTGGTAAGCCACGTCAACTGACACTGGTGTAACACATGGAGCAGGAGAGCGAGTTTCTTCAGCATGAGCCATGCCCTGGGTGTGGCTCCAAGGACAACCTCGCTCGGTATACCGATGGCCATGCTTACTGCTTCGGCTGTGAGCACTGGGAACCACCAGAGGGCGGGGAAGTGCGGGCTAATCAGTCCGTAGACTTCGAGCCAGTCATGGGGGATTACAGACCCCTTCAAGCTCGGCTCATTAACCAGGAGACATGCCAAAAGTTTGGCTACCGGGTTGCCCGATTTAACGGTAAACCAGTGCAGGTCTGCGACGTCAGACTGCCGAATCAGAAGCTCGTCGCCCAGAAGGTGAAGTTCCAGAACAAGGACTTCATCACTCTGGGTCAGGCTAAGCCGAAGCCCTTGATCGGGATGCACCTGTTCTCCGGTGGTAAGCGTTTGATTATCACCGAGGGTGAGATTGACATGCTGACCTGGAGTCAGGTGCAGGGGAATAAATACCCCGTTGTGAGCCTGATGAATGGCGCGAAGTCAGCCAAGAAGTGTATCGCGGATAACCTGGATTACCTCGCCAACTTCGATGAGATTTACCTCTCGTTTGACATGGATGAGGAAGGTCAACAGGCCGTTGAGCAAGCTGCGAAGCTTCTCCTACACAAGACCGTCAAGGTCATCAACCTGCCGCTGAAAGACGCCAACGAGATGCTCAAGGCAGGCCGTGTAGAAGAACTCATGGCCGCATTCTGGGGTGCCAAGAAGTACAAGCCCGCTGGTCTCCTGTCCCTCAAGGACATCAAGGAGTTAGTCCGTAAGCCGGTCGAATGGGGTTACCCCTGGTTCTTGGACACCCTGACAAAGCTCACGTATGGCCGTAGGCCTGGGGAGGTCTACTTCCTCGGTGCCGGTACAGGCGTGGGTAAGACCGACGTGTTCACTCAGTCCATGGCGTATGACGTCAAGGTTCTGGGCCACAAGGTTGCCGCTTTCTACATGGAGATGGCACCTGCAGAGTTGGGCAAACGGTTCGCCGGTAAGATTGCTGGTCGTCGTTTCCACATCCCAGACTCGGGGTGGACTCAGGAAGAGATGGACGCTGTGCTCGATGACCCAGGTCTGGATGAGCGCCTGACCATCTGGGACTCCTGGGGTTGCACTGACTGGGACGAGATTGAACCAGCCATCATCTACCTGGCCTCCCAAGGCTACACCATGTTCTACATCGACCACCTTACGGCTCTGGCCACTGGTGGCGACAAGGACGAGAAAGAGGTACTGGAAGATATAACCGCACGTATGGCCGCTCTGGCTAAGCGTTACGGCATCATCCTCCACGTTATCTCTCACCTCACAACCCCGGACAGAGGGCCGTCCCATGAAGAAGGCGGTCGGGTAACCATACGTCAATTCAAGGGTTCACGCGCCATCGGCTTCTGGGCGCACTTCATGTTTGGTCTTGAGCGCAACCAACAGGCAGATGACCTGGAGGAACGCCAGACCACGATTCTACGCATCCTCAAAGACCGGTACACGGGTCAGGCCACAGGCGAAACCATACGCCTGAGCTACGACACAGACACCGGGTTGCTCTCTCAGTACACGATGGGTGCGTTCCACAACGAACAAGAGGAGTACGGATATTGAAGGTGAAACTGAAAGATGAGCTGACGATTACCGAACGCGTGGCTGAAGCGAAGGCTAAGGCTGCTGAACAGGCCAGAGAGATTGACCACATCGAACTGACCCAAGCTGAAATCCTCAAGTTGGCCGGTGAATTGAACTTTGAGCCATTCCTTCAGGGAGTGAGCACGAACATCATCCGTAAGGTCTTCAACAACCAGAAAGTCGAAATGAATCTCCTCGACCTTCGAGTGGTCTACAACCCAGAGGAATAAATCACAACATGCGGCTCGTAGCAGACATTGAAACCAATGGTCTGTTGCAGTCGGTCTCAAGGTTCTGGTGTGCGGTGGCCATCGACCGGGATTCCCGGAAGGTCTACAAGTTCCGCCCACACCAGATGTCCGAGTTCATTGACCTCATCGAGAGCGCCACATCCGTAGCGTTCCACAACGGCATCAAGTATGACCACCCCGCGCTGGAGAAGCTATCTGGCCGGAAGGTTCGTCGTGACAACATCATCGACACCCTGGTACTCAGCCGCCTCATCTTCCCAAACATCGGTGACAAGGACACAGTCCTGACCCGCAGATACCGGAAGTATGAGCAGCTACAGGGTGACCTCCAGCATTGGCAGTCCATGGAAACCGATGGTTACCAGCAGAACAAGCTGAAAGACATCGCATGGCATCTGAACACACTGGAAGGCAAGCAGATGCTGCCACCGAAACTCTTTGGTGCCCACAGCCTGAAAGCCTGGGGTTATCGCCTGAACCGTCTGAAAGGTGATTTTGCCGAACAGACAGACTGGCAGACATACTCCGAGGACATGCTTGATTACTGTGAGCAGGACGTCTGGGTAACCCTAGACCTGCTTGAGTTAATCGACAGCAAGAACTACTCCGAACGTGCCATCCAGCTTGAACACCAAATTTGCTGGGTCATGGCACAACAGGAGCGTAACGGCTTCTTCTTCGACGTGGAGAAGGCCGAACGGCTGGAAATGGAGCTTCGCCTCCAACAGGTTCAAATTGAGCGAGAACTCAAGGACATCTTCGGGTGCTGGTATCAGTTCACCGCCCTGAAGAAACCCAAGAAGACCATCTGCTACAAAGACCCCTACATGCCTGACCGAACGGCTGACGCCCCGTTCTGTGAGGTCAAGTACGTTGAGTTCAACCCAGGCTCACGTCAGCACATCGCAAAGCGTCTGAAAGACCTCTACAACTGGGTGCCTACAGTCTTCACTGACGGTGGCCAACCCAAGATTGATGAGGAAGTTCTGGGTGACCTCCCGTACCCGGAAGCCAAGGCTCTGACCCGTTACTTCATGGTTGTGAAACGACTATCACAACTGGCAGACGGTGAGCAGGCCTGGACTAAGTGTGTGACTCCAGAAGGCTTTATCCATGGGTCAGTGAATACCGGTGGTGCAGCCACAGGTCGGGCCACACACTCCAGACCCAACGTCGCCCAGGTTCCCAGCGGTAAGGTGGAATACGGCCCGCAGTGCCGGGAGCTATTCACCGTTCCTCCTGGCTGGAAGCTCTTTGGCTCTGACGCCTCAGGTCTGGAACTCCGGTGCCTCGGACACTTCATGGCCACCTTCGACGGTGGTGCCTACATCCGTGAACTTCTGGAAGGTGACATCCACACCGCCAACCAGATGGCCGCTGGTCTCGCAACCCGTGACCTCGCCAAGACGTTTATCTACGCCTTCCTCTATGGGGCAGGGGATGAACTTATTGGAGCCATTGTCTGCCCTGAGGGTACGCCCGAAGAGAAGGTCAAGGCTGGCCGTAAGATCAAACGCAAGTTCCTCGACAACACTCCTGCCATCAGGAATCTCCGTGACGCCGTCAAAGCTGCGGCTGAACGTGGACATCTGTTCGGTCTGGACGGTCGCCTCATCTACGTCCGGTCAGCCCATGCGGCACTGAACTTCCTGCTTCAGGGGGCTGGTGCGCTGGTCTGCAAGAAGTGGGTGGTGGAAATCGACCGGCTAATGCAGGAGCGCGGCTTCAAGCATGGCTGGGACGGTGACTATGCGTTCTGTGCCTGGGTTCACGATGAAGTGCAGATTGCATTCCGTGGTGAGCACGTAGCCAAAGCTCTGGGTGAAGTCGTCAAGGAAGCCATCAAAATAACTGAGGAGTACTTCACGTTCCGCTGTCCGCTGGACTGCGAGTTCGCTGTAGGTGACTCCTGGAAAGAGACCCACTAATGAGTGAAACCATCCTGCTTATGGATGGCGACATCTTTGCATTCGAGGCCGCATCTGTAGTCGAGCAAGAAATCGACTGGGGTGATGGCCTCTGGACGCTCCACTCGTTCTTCGAGGATGCCTTTGACCACGCGGTCAGACGGATGGAAGACCTAAAGAAGCAGCTGAACGCTGACACCATTGTCTTCTGTTGGTCTGACCCTGCTGGTCGTTACTGGCGTCACGATGTCCTGCCTACCTACAAGCAATCACGTAAAGGTGGCCGCAAGCCACTTGCCCTGAGACCCCTGAAAGAAGCTCTAGCCGAGAAGTATGAGTCATTCATGCGCCCCGGACTGGAGGCTGACGACGTCATGGGAATCCTGTCCACATGGGACGGCTACAAGCCAGGGGCGAAGAAAATCATTGTGTCCATCGACAAGGACATGAAGACCATTCCGGGTTGGTTGTTCAACCCACAGAAAGACTACCAGCCGTGGGAGGTCTCCAAAGAGGAGGCTGACTACTGGCACATGTTCCAGACCCTGATGGGAGATGCGACTGACGGTTACGACGGATGCCCAGGCATAGGGCCTGTAATCGCTGAGAAGCACCTAACAGAGGTCTCCAAGGTGGTCTCCTACGCCCACGAACTCAAGTCAGGCAAGCGGAAAGGCGAGATTGAAACCCGCTGGACAACCGATGAAGCCGATGACCTCTGGGACGTCGTGGTCTCTCTGTTCAACAAACAAGGTCTGTGTGAGGAGGAAGCCCTGCGTCAAGCGAGGGTGGCTCGGATACTCCAGGCCAATGATTATGACTTCCACGCCAAGGAGGTGAAGTTATGGACACCGGAGAAGTAAAACCGTTTGCAGGTGACATCCTGCGTAAAGCCGCTGACGTCATTGATGAGCGCGGCAAACAGCGTGATGGAGCTGGTCAGGAACGATCAATGGCCCGCACCGTTGCAACCTTCAACGCCATGACTGGCCACAAGCTGACCGAAGAGGACGGCTGGTTGTTCATGCAGTACCTGAAGGATGCCCGGAGTCGTGCCGGTCAATTCACCGAAGATGACTACCTCGACAAGACCGCCTACGCCGCGCTCCAGGCTGAGTGCGCAATCACCAACCACAACCACCGAATCATGAGGGGCCAATGTTCCTGACACTCGCAGTATTCCTCCGAAAGCTATTCATCCGTGCGGCAACCACGCACATGAACCTGAACTCAAAACGCATCATCAAAAGCTCCGAGCGTGTCCGTGTGGCCCGCATTGCCGTTGAACGGCTGGAGCAGTACGAGGTGATCAAGCGTGACGAGTACGCCCAGCGTGTCCAAGAGGCCGCTGACCTCCTCAACCAAAACTGAAGGTAACACCTGATGTTTCGATATGCCGCTGTAAACGCCCAGGGCGAGTTCCTGGATGTGAAGGGTCAAGACCTGTTCAAGACCCGTGAAGACGCCGAGAAGGCCATGGGTAAAACCAAAGGCTATGACGTCCGACCAGTACCCGTTGGTGCTCCCATGGTTGTGACAAAACCGAAGGGTGCCCCGGCTGAAGTAGCCCGCAAACGTGCTGTGGTCAAAGCTGAGAAACCTGTCGGTGAAACTGCTCCAGCAGACCCCGCTGAATAAAGTCGCACCAAAGGATAGAAATGGAAGAGTACCTAAAGTTATTGCTAAAAGAACTCTCTTCCAGTTTTAACACAAGGGTAGAACTCAAGGATGACGAAAAGACTGTTGGCCTGAAGATTGGCCGCAGGGAAGTCCTTGAGTTCCTTGAAGGCAAACTGGAGTCACTTAATGTGTTTGAAAACACCTAAGGTATCTGCTCCACCCCCGCCGCCTCCTCCTGCCCCGCCACCCGCTGCACCTGCAGACATTGAGTTCGGTAAGGGTAAAAGCGCAAAGACACAAGATTCTGGTCAAAAGACCCGCAAGAAGCTGCGTACAGACCTGAAGAACCCCGGTGTGTCAATGCCAGGAGCAAGTGCCCGGAGTGGGCTTAACATCACACGCACAGGATAATCTGAATGTCAGAAACCGTATCGCTGGAGGGTCGCTACCGCCAGTTGGCATCACAACGCGAACCATACCTCCAACGGGCACGGGCATGTGCGTCAGTAACAATTCCAAGTCTGGTTCCCCGAGACGAGGCTGAGGGTCAGGACTTTCCACTCCCGTCCTCTGGTCTCGGTGCTAGGGCAGTTAAGACTCTCAGTTCCAAGTTATTGCTCGGCATCCTGCCTCCTGGTCATCCGTTCTTCCGGTTGACCGTCGATGAGAAGACCCTCACTGACGCTGGGTTAGACCAGCAGTCATATGGCGAGGTTGAAGAGACCCTGGCTTCCATCGAACGTATTGGGGTCAGAAACGTAGAGAACAAGGGCACAAGGGACACGCTGTATCAAGGGATGAAGCATCTCCTGATCGCCGGCAACGTCCTGCTCTTCTACGGCAAGAAGAAAGCCAAGCATTACCCGCTGAGTAAATACGTTGTGTCGAGGGATGGAGAGGGAGACACCGAGGAAATCATCCTCTGTGAGGAAGTCTCTCCGTCCAAACTGCCGGCTGAAGCCCTGGCTCGTATTCGCCTGGACAACTCTCAGTCCGTTGACCTGAAGAAGAACCTGAAGGTCTACACACGTATCTACCAGTCATCCCCGGATTACTGGGAGTCTTACCAAGAGGTTGCAGGTCATGTCATCCAGACATCCCGCAGCCGTTACCCCAAGGGTAAGTGTCCCTGGATTGCAGCTCGTTTAATACGCGTTGAAGGTGAGGACTACGGTCGCTCCTACGTGGAAGAACACATGGGAGACTTCAATACACTTGAAGTTCTTACCCGTGCTGTTACCCAGGCATCAGTAGCCGCTGCCCGCATCATCTTCCTGGTCAAGCCGAATGCTGCTGCCAAGGTTCAAGCCTTGGAAAAAGCACGTAACGGTGAGTTCGTCATCGGTAACGAGGAAGATGTGAAGTGTCTGCAAATGGACAAGATGCAGGACTTTGCGATTGCACAGCAGGTTCGCCAAGAGGTAATCGCCGGTCTGCAGGAAGCTTTCCTGATGACCGGTGCAATCCGAAGGGATGCCGAACGAGTTACCGCTGAGGAAATCAGGCAGGTGACCCAGATGCTGGAAGAAGGCCTTGGAGGTCTTTACACCCAGCTGGCTGGCTCAGTCCAGCTTCCGATTATTGACCTTGAGCTTGGTTACCTCCAGGCCGAGGGCAAACTCCCACAGTTACCCAAGGACACCTTCAAGCCTCAGATTCTGACTGGCATTGAGGCGTTGGGTCGTGAGCAAGAACTCGGAAAGCTGAACATCCTGACACAAGCCCTCGCACCGTTCGGGCCTGAAGTTGTCGCTGAATATGTGAACGTCGGTGAACTGGCGTCTCGCATCATGGCAGCTCTCAGCATTGACCGGAAGGGATTGGTACTGACTGAAGAACAACGTGAGCAACGTGCCCAACAACAGCTCATGCAACAACTCGCTGCGTCTGGAGGAGAGGCCGCGATTCAACAAATGATGGGAGGACAGAATGGACAACCCCGAGTCTAAACCGAATGAAGAAACCGTTGACCTCGCGGACGTAACAATCCAGGACAGTAACGGTGACGTTATCCCCACGGGTGCCGAAGAGAAGCCAGCCGGTCTACCGGAAGGTATCGAATCACTCGAACAACTGATTGACCGCTACAACGACCTTGTCGAGCAGTCGAAGGGTGAAAAACCCACAGAACCTCAGGAAGAGCCGAAGGCTGAAGAACCTGGGGGTGACGACGACCAGGAAGATGAAGATGAGCCTGAGGTCGATGAACGCGATGAGCGTATCAAGGCCCTGGAAATCAAGCTTCATGACCAAGAGTTGGTGCGCCAAGTTGGCGGTGAAGAAGAGTATAACCAGCTCCGTGAGTGGGCATCCAAGAACATCGAAGCAGATGAGCTGGATTTCTACAACAACGTACTGGACAGCTCTGACCTCGCAGCCAAGAAGCTGGCAGTAAAAGCCATGCAAGCCATTTATCGTGACTCCGCTGGTTACGAAGGGAAGCAGGTCTCTGGGTCAAACGCCCAGGTCACCTCCAACTTCAAATCCGAAGGTGAGCTGCACGAAGCCATGGCCGACCCACGCTACCACCGGATGGACTCCATTGGTGAAGCCTACCGCGAAGAGGTATCTCGCCGCGCTATGGCTCTGCTGTCCGGGCCTAGCGTGAACGGCTGGTATTAACCTTTGACCTTTAGTCCTGACATCGGGACGAACCTGATTCCACAACAACAATAAGAATAAGGAACCATAATGGTATTTCCTGTAGACCAAGCTATCTCTCAATCCGGTCAGATTAACAAGGCCGGTGATTCCCGCGCACTCTTCCTGAAGCTGTTTGCCGGTGAAGTTCTGACGATGTTCCGTACTCGTCACATTGCCATGGGTCTGACCCGTGTTCGTACCATCAAGAACGGTAAATCTGCCTCCTTCCCGCTGATCGGTAAGAACACCGCCAAGTACCACACTCCGGGTAAGCTGATCGAGACCAACAAGATTGGCCACGCGGAACGTATCGTCACCATTGACGACATCGCCATCTCTCCGGTGTTCATCCCTGACATCCAGGAAGCGATTTCTCACTACGACGTGCGTTCTCAGTACTCAACTGAGTGTGCCGAAGCACTGGCTGGTCTGGTTGACCGCAACATCTTCCGTATGATCGCCAAGGCTGGCTACATCACTTCTCAAGCAGAAGCTGTGGCTGCCGGTCTGAAGGTTCTGCCTGAAGAAACCTACTCCCAGAACATCATGCTGGCTGCTGCCGGTGACGAGTTCGAGGGTGCTGCCCTGGTGGACGCTCTGTTCCGTGCCCGCACTCAGCTGCGTAAGCAGAACATCTACAAGCCGGGTCATGTGGTCTTCGGCCCTGAGCAGATCGAGGCTCTGACCAACATCGCTCAAGGTCAAGTGAACGCTATCACTTGGTTGAACAAAGATGTGAACGGTTCTGTGAACCCGAACATGGAAGGCACTGGGCCTGTTGCTCGTATCGCTGGTTTCACCATCTACGAGTCCAACAACCTGCCGAACCAGAACGAAACCGCTGGTCTGGTAACTGACCCTGAGCCGCTGTCTGACGTTGAGTTCGGTTCTGGTAATGCTGCCAAGTACCGTGGTAACTACTCCAACATCATCGGTCTGGCCTTCACTGAAGATGCTGTAGCTACCACCAAGCTGATGGACTTGCAAGTCCGCAACGTGGATGAGCCTCTGCGTCTGGGTGAGACAGTCCTGGCCAAACTGGCTGTTGGTCACGACATGCTGCGTCCGGGCTGCTCCGTGAACATCGAGAAGTACCACGTTTAATAACACGGCCCTGACCACTGCAAGCTGAACCGGAGACAACAAGGTCACTCTGGTAATACGCGAAGTACGTCGGGGTTCTTAACCCTAGCCCGTAGACCCTTAATTGGGCCTGCGGGCTTTTTTTTCTGAGGAGTACGAAATTTGATCGGCCCAATGACTGAACTTGATGCCATCAACCAAATGTTGGCCGCTATCGGTGAAGCTCCTGTTAACAGCGTGGGTACTGGCCTTTCTGAGTCACGCTTGGCCCAGCTCCAGTTGGAGCGCACGTCACGCGAGGTTCAGTCCGTCGGTTGGTACTTCAACACCGAGAACTACAAGCTCTCCCCGAACAACAAGAGTGAGTGTCAGCTACCGCGTAACTGCCTGAAGCTGGACTCCCAGAACACACACTACGTCCAACGTGGGGGTGTTCTCTATGACCGCCTGAGACAGACCACCAAGTTCAACAGCCCCGTGTGGGTGACCGTGGTACTGGGTCTTGAATGGCTCAACCTGCCTGAGACAGCAAAACGCTACATCGTCATCAAGGCTGGCCGTAAGTTCCAGGCTGACTTCATCGGCTCCCCGACACTCAACCAGTTCCACGCTCAAGATGAGGCTGAGGCCCACTTTGCGTTGAAGCAGGAAGAACTGGAGGCCGGTAACTACAACCTGTTCAATAACCCCGAAGTGGCTTCTGACCTCCGTCGTAGTTCAAGCAAGGAGGCAGGCTCAGGCTCAACTCTGGGTTACACCTACGAGCAATTACTGGGAGGTTATGATTAATGGGTCAACTGGTCTCTCAGGATATTCCCAACCTTGTTGGTGGGGTCTCACAACAAAGTCCCACCCTGAGGTTACCAACTCAGGCCTCTGAGCAAATCAACTGTTGGAACTCCGTGGTTGAGGGTTTAATGCCAAGGCGGGGCACAAAACTTGTAGGTGAGTGTGCCATCACATCTGACGATGCCCATATCATGGACTACCGTCGAGACGAGAACGAACACTACCGGATTGCCATCAGGCACGACGGACAGCAGAACCTCAGGGTTTTTGACGGGAAGCTTGGTCATGAGTATCCAGTGACCATCAAGGATGGACTTCTGGAAGGGCTCACAGCTTGGGATGGAAGCTACAAGGACGTTCCGTACCTGACCCCACAAGGTAACGTCTCCTATCGTGAGGCTTTCCAGCTGCTTCCAATCAAGGACACACTCCTGGTTCTGAACCGGACGTTCACAACTCGGCGTTTATTCTCTCAGGACAAGCCTGCAGAGCCCTCGGTTAGTAACATCAGGCAATACGAGTTCACTTTCACAACGATGGACTGGAAGGCTTGGGCCAAACGCTCATCTCAGGTGACAAAATCCAGAATCATCGACAGCCCGTCTTTCTCCGGGTATGGGTACTTGGTCAATGGTCAGTCCATTGTGGTTGACCCCCTCAAGACTGCTAATGAGGTCGCCTCAGACTTCGCTAAGCAGATTGGCGAGAAGTTTCCGGCTTTTGAGGTAGGCAACCTGAAGTCAAAGGTTACAGTCACAGTGCCGGCAAACACCACGCTGAAGGTGACAGACAAATCCAGAATCACACGCTTGGTGGATGGAGGTCATCGAACGTACAAAACCTTGACGATCAAGAACAGCGTCACGACAGTGGTCACGGGTGTAAACGGTAGGCCAGCGTTCGAGGCCCTGGTGTGGGTTAGACGGGCAGACTATGCCACTAACTACAACGTCAAGATTAATGGAACGGTCAACAACTTCAAGACACCAGAGGCCACGTCAACACAGGCACGGGATGGTCTTCGTACTGAGGTCATTGCCGCAGGCTTGGCGTCGTCCATCAACGGTATTGCGGGAATCACAGCTCTACCTCAAGGTAATGTCGTCCACGTTACCTCGGCGTCTGACTTCCAGATTGAAGCCTTCGATTCACTTGGTGATACAGCCTTGGTCGCCTTCAAGCGAACTGTCCGTGAAGAGAGTGACCTCCCAGGCACAAACGTACCGAACGGCTACAAGGTCAAGGTACGGGGTGAAATCGGGGATGCAACCACCTCAGGCTACTGGCTTGAGTTCGACAGGAACGATGGTGGCCAAGGTGTTTGGGTTGAAACTACAGGACTGGACACGCACAACAAGTACGACCTGACAACCATGCCTCTGTCACTGAGCCGGAAGCAGGACGTAGCACTCATCAGTGAGACGAACCCGTTGGGTATTTACTTCGAGCTTCACACCACAGAGTGGGAACCTCGGGCGGTAGGTGATGAGTTGTCAGCCCCTTTCCCATACTTCATGTCAGAACACGACGTTACCACTGGGAAGGTCAAAGCTGAGCGCACGATAACCGCTATGTGTGTCTTCCAGAACCGTTTGATCATGGCTGCCGGCGATACCTTGTGCATCTCTGAGGTTGACCAGTTCTTCAATATGTTTCCAACCACTGTGGCCACAACTGTGGACAGTGACCCCATGGAAACAACGCTTGATACCAATGACGTGCTGGACGTCAAGCATATCACCCCAGGTGCTGGGTCTCTGGTGCTTTGGACGGCGAGAAAGCAATACGTTATCCAGAAAGACCAAGTGTTTGCAGCTGACCGAGTGTCATCACGGATGGTTGCTGCTGAGGACGCTGACCTCACAATCGAACCGTTGGCGGTGGGCAACAGGGTCTTCTTCATCAGTAAGCGCGGGAAGTATCACGCCCTGAAGGAGCTGTACGTTGAGGAAGGGAGCGAGACCTTTGCTGTCCTGGACGTCAGCGCACATATCCCCGAATACATTGAGGGTGATGTGGTCAAACTGGTGGGTAATACCGCGAATAATGCAATCTTTGTTCAGACCACAGGCACTGATACCACCGTCGATACCATCTACGTCTACAACTACTTTGATGAAGGAAACGAAAGGCTCCAATCATCCTGGTCGAAGTGGGTGTTCGATGGAAACGTCGTGGACGTCTCGGTGGACAGCACCAACCTCAGTTTCCTGATTGAGCGCGACGTGGTGGAGGCTGGTGTTCCTTCCCAGAAGACATTCCTGGAGTCAATCGAGCTTTCATTCGATGAGCTTGAACAGCACCACAACCACCGTGTCTACCTCGACTCATACACCTTCAGGGACACCCCTTGGGATGCCTCAGAGCTTAGGCCTGGGGAAGTGACCAAGCGGGTCAAAGACCGTTACTACAAGGGATACCTCCTGGATGTGATGTATGAGTTCTCTCCCTTCTTCCTGAGGGATGGGGAACTGAAGACACGGTCTGATGGACGCCTGCAGTTGCGGCGACTGTTCCTTGACTATCACAAGACCACGAACTTCGTGCTTGAGGTTGAAACCTTAGGCCGGGAGACTCGGGAGCTGGTGTTTCAGGGGCGTGTTCTTGGACGTCTGGACAACATGATTGGTGTTGTACCTGTGACCTCAGGTAAATTCTCGGCGCCAATCATGGGTCAATCCGGGGCTATCAAGGTGCGGATTAGGAATAAGGAAATCTTCGGGTTTACCTTCCAGTCTGCTCATTGGGAAGGCTTCTACCACACCAGGAACCGGAGAGTCTGATGCTTGAGCTTCGTCCCTACGAGAGTGGAGACGAGGTTGAACTGGCTCCCAGACTCAAAGAAATCGACGTGTACGAGTGTTACTGTGCCTCAGGCCTAGAACCACTGGCTGCTTTGCAAGAGAGTATCAAGGATAGCCTGGAACTTGTAACACTCGTCCTCGACGGTTCAGTTCTGGGAATCTCTGGGGTTACACCCTTAGATGGTGAGTGGTATGGCGTCTGGTTATTGACTGATGACCGACTCCCGCAGTGCCGCAAGTCCTTCCTCAAGCTCTCCCACATTATGACCCGCCAATGGGTCTCAAAATACACACACCTCTGTAACTGGGTTGCCTTAGCTAACGAGACCTCCCGTCTTTGGCTGGCAACTATTGGTTTCACCGAGAGTGTGATTGACACCAACTTCATGGGTTCCGGTGAACCCTTCGTTTTTATTCACAGGAGTTATGCATGAGCGCAGCAGCAGGTGGTGGCGCAGGTGCGGTGCTGGGTATTGGCTTCAACATCGCCAGTCAAAGGGCCGCAATCAAGGCTGCCTCTAAGTACAACAAGCAGATGCGAGACAGTGAAGTCACAGGCCTGATGTATCAGAACCGTGGCAGATCGACCCAGCAGATGCAGATTGAGCAGGTAATCCAGGGTGACCGGATTAACACCATGCTCGAACGACTGCAGGCTCAAGGTGCAGCCAGAACCGCTGGAGCAGCCTCGGGTGTGACCGGACGTTCCACTGAGAACATTATCCGGGCAATCAATGAGCAAGCTCAACGGGCTCTGGCAACGCTGGACGCCAACTTCAAGAACTCCAGGGCTTCCTACTCCGAGGACATTCAGGGTAACCAGTTCTCAACCCAGAGCCGAATCACAAGTCAGACCCAGACTCCAAAGTTCTCATGGATGTCAGCAATTCAAGCAGGTATCCAAGGCGGTGTCTCTGGTGCTCAGTTTGGCTCAGGGATGGCTTCAAAGCCTCTTGAAGGTGCCACAGTAGCAACCAAGAACGCTGGGGTCTCAACCCTAACGATTCCGAAACCTGGAGGTTAAACCTTGAGCGAACAACCAAGACGTCAAATCTACTCTGCCCCAAACCAGCAAAGACTGGCCTATGCACCAAACACTCAGGGTATTCGTCAGTCCGGACGGGAGGCAGAAGCTTCAACCCGCATCCTGGACTCCATGGGTTCAGTCGGAAACATGCGGAAGCAGTACGTGGCAGAGCAACAGCGGGAGATTGACACCCGAGACAAGCACATGTCGGTGTCACGCCGTATGCGCTATCTGCCGGAAATCCAGAACGCCATCAAAGAGGCCAACCTCGAAGGTGAGAAGCCTGAGGTCATCCTCGACTACGTGAAGGGTCTGGACTCCTACCACAACATGTTTGCTGAGATTGATAACCCTGAGACCAAGGCCCAGCTCTACCAGAGCCTGGACGACGAGTTGTGGGGAGATGCAACCAACAAGCAATACGCGAAGCTTGAACTAGACCGTCAGAACCTCGCGGTTGACGCCCTGGCCGGCACCATTGAGATGAACCGGGACAATCCCGAGGCATTGACAGCGGCAATGACTGAGCTGAGAGCCGAGTACACAGACCCCGAGGGTTACTACAAGTACACCCCCGAGGAGTATGAGGCCCTAATGGTGGGTCACCTGGACGCCAGGGTTAAAGGTGGTGACTTCGAGTTGGCTGACCAGTTGGACAAGATGTTCGACGCGAAGACAGCTCAGGGTGTCAACGCTGTGACCCAGCTACGTGGAACCATTACCGCTGGTCTTGAGAAAGCACGGGTTGCTGCCGTCAAGCAAGCCTATACAGAAGAGGGTGATGGGCTCATTCTCGACCCGAATACCACGGCTCAAACCATTGAGTCTCACGTACAGTTGGGCATCCAGAACAAGTTGTTCTCCGATGGTGTAGACGCCGACAAGTACCGTCAGTACATGCTGAGGAAACTGACCGACGGTGTGTCTACGATGGATGTGTACCCCAAGCTCTTCGATGGGTCAATCCAGAGTCGTGACCAGCTCAGGCATTACGTCCAGGAGGTGGGTAAGCTCCGAGATATCAAAGAGTCTGAACGTGAGAAGATTGAACGACAGGCTACCCAGCAGTTCTTCCAATCGGCTCAGGAGCGCATGGCTGAGGCCGCTGAAAGTGGTGACCCATTTGAGATTGCTGAGGCCCAGGACATGCTGGCTCGCTCAATCCGTATGCGTCCTATCGAAGTCCAGAACCAACTCGTCGGTCTGGCAACCACGGTATTACCGCCAGATGCAAACCCAGAAGACGGGGTACTGGCTGGTGCCTCAGGTCAACTTCTGCTCCCACAAGACGGCAACCCAGCTCCATGGGATACATGGGCTCAAGCCTATGGTGGAAATGAGTTCGCGTTGATTCAAGACCAGTTAAAGGATGAGACCCAAAGGGCAAGACTCCAAGATATGGTCGTATTCTCACAGGCCTTCGGTAGTCGGGAAATGGGTCTTCGCGCTGCCACAGACCACCAGTACCGCGACAAGATGGCCAGAGACCCCTCACATACAGCCTCTGGTATTGACGAGAAGGTTGCTGACTTTGCAGACGACTTTCCACCTCAGATGATCTCTGAGTACCGTCAACTCCTGGCCAAGTACTCAATGCTACCCCTAAAGACAGCAGACGAAGCCGCCAGGAACATCCTGAAAGCTAAGGCCGGAGAGTTGGATGATGGGGTCTTCTCATGGGGTAGACCGGTATATGGCGCAGGTGCTCCTCAGCTCCAGGAGGTTATGAGTGATGCACTGCTGGATGCCGTTGGGGTTCCTGACGAAAAGACAGGTCTTCCGTACCTCAGGCCTGAGGATACGCCTAAAGAAGTTCTCAACAGCTTCATCGGGTACGGCCTGCAGACTCATAACCTCAAGTACGCCACGGATTACAGTCCAAGCGATGTGACCGTGATCATCCAGCCAACTGGTGTCATCACCATGACGGACAAGACTGGCCTGCCTCTGGGCGGTCGCTCATATAGTCTGGATGAAGTCATTGAGTATGGCACCAACCGCAGGTCACGTCTGGATACTGAAGCCAAGGCTCTCTCGGAAGAACGAGACCGTGTGAATGACCTCAGGTCACCAATCAAACCTAAAGATGAACTTTCAACCTACGACCAGCTGCAACAACTCCGTATGGGAGGACGCAGGGGTCTGCAATAAGGAGAAGTAAATGGATGAACGTAGGGAGCAACTCGTAGCCCAAGCTCACCGTCTGTTCAATCAGGCTGTGGACATGGGTGCAGAGGCCGACGCTCAAAACATCATGTCCCGCTATGGGCTGGATAAACCTGCGGAGGAAGCTCCCCGCGTCCCAACCATGAGTCCGGCTCAGGCCAGGACTCCTGAGGTTCCGGGAAACCCACTCTCTGCTCCTATGTACCAGGATGGTGGCTATGCCGCCAAACTGAAGGCTCAGAACCTTCGGGCGCAGAGTTACGAACGCCTGCGTGAACAGTATGGTGACGTCGAGGGCAACCTCAAGGTTCTGCCAATGGCTGCCAAGCTTGTGCCATTCCGGGCGGTCAACATGGACAACCTGTTCGCAGACGAGGAAGAAGACCCCAACTTTAACCTCAAGTCTGACGAGGTGAAGAGCCTGATTTCTGACCTTCCGAGGGATTACCAGGAGAAATTCTTCCGGGAAAACCCCGTGAATCTTTCCATGGCTCAACGTATTGCTGGCAACCTAAAGCAAGAACATGAGCTGATGTCAGAGTTTTCAGGTGCTGGTATCGGCCACATGCTGCAAGCGGAAATGGCTGCAATGCTTGGTGACACCACGTTCTGGGGGATGACCCTTGGAACACTGGGTGCAGGCTCTGCGATTAATGCATCGGTCAGAACCCTCCAGTTATCACGCACGGCCATGAAGACCGCTAAGGCTATGGAATACCTGGGTCTACCTCTGGCAGAAGCTGCCGGCTATAACGCCTTGGTTGCGAAGACACAGGATACCTATAATGGCCATGACGCGATGGTAGACACTGCCATTGCTGCAGCTTTGATTGGGCCACTTGGGGGTCTGGCACTTCGAGGTGCGTCAAGAAGTATTGACCTCGCGACTATGGCGAAGACGGATTTAGCGGATGCCATGCTTGAGGATGTTGCTGTGGCCTCACAAAAGGTCGTTGACCGTGAGGTTCAGGAAGCCGTGAAGCCCATTATCCGAGAGCTGAGCTACGAGGAAATGGTAGATGGTGTTAAGGCTGGACTCACTGCCAGGGCAGGCAACAAGAACGACCGAGGGACGAACAAGGCACTGGTGGCTGAAGAGCGAATACTGCTTGACCAGATCGCTGAACTTCAAACCCAGAAGAATGACCTCATCGCAAACCGTAAAGGCAAGACCGTAGGTAAGGTTGAGGAAGTCGCGTCGTTTAACTCACGGATTGAAACCCTGACGGAGAGCCTAGATAGGGTCAAGACCAAACTTGGGCGTGATGTAGAGGCCAGGAATGCTGAGTCTGAGTTGAGTCGGGTTGAGGATTGGGTACGCCGTGAATCAACCATGGCAAGGGTTCAGGACGATAAGGTGACCCTCCAGTTGAAGCTTGAGAAGGCTGAGGGTGATGCCAAGCGTTCCAAGGGTAAGGCCAAGAAGAACGCCCGAGAGATTGCAGACCTCCAGGCTCAGATCGCCAAGGCAGACGCTGAGATTGCACGGCTGAGTAAGATGGAGATGCCTTCGAGTCTCAAGGACGTAGAGGCTGAGATGCAAGCTCGCATTGCTAAACAGGCTGAAGTTAAGACTGAAAGTCCTGACCTCGCGCCTGAAGCGGTAGAGGAGATGTCGCCAGCTCAACAGTCTGCAGTCAACGTGATGGAAGATACCCTGCCTGACCGTGAGCAAATCAAGGGGATGCTGCGTTATGACTACTGGGGCAAGACCCAGAAGGCTAACTCTCAGACACTCCGTAACTGGGGTCATAAGCTTCTGTCAAACGGTATCCGTAGGCAGGATGACGTTCAACTTAATGCTGCAGACGTCAACGCCCAACGCCGGGTTGAGAACCTGATTGCCCCGAAGAACCGGGAACTGGCTCAGGCCTTCCGTGCTTACCTGAAGGAACAAGGCATCAACCGCTGGAATATCGCCACCAGACACAAGGTTCACAAGGCGTTGTCTGAGGTGTCAAACGAATTGTCGCACCAAAGGATGATGGGCACGACCCCTGATAACCCCCACCTACGCAAGATGCTGGAGATTGTGGACGAACGGATGAAAGGTGCGTTCCATGATGCCCAGCGTTTCGGTGTTAAGGGAACCAGTGGTCTGGCTTACGACAAGGGCTACCTACCACGCATCTGGGACAAGGCCAAGATGTTTGCCGCAAAGCAGGCTCATGGTGATGACCGTGTGATTCAGTCCATCCGTAACGGTCTGATTAACAAAGACCCTGAGATGCCCAAAGGCGCTGCCGAGTTAATCGCTCGGGGTGTGGCTGAAGCGGCATCGAACGGTCGGGTGGTCATGGATGACATCTTCGAGGATGCCGACAAGTTCAAGGAGTTCATGACCGAGGTTCTGGAAACCGAAGCAGCCAGGGCAGGGAAGTCGGTCGATGAGGTTGCTGAGGAAACTTTCGCCTACCTCAAGAAAAACAAGAAGGAGACCAACGGGAAGAACAAGCTTGACGTTATCGACAGGCTGAAGCCACGGCTTGATCTGGACATCTATGCCAGGAGTGACGACGGCTCAGTCTCCATTGCAGACATGCTCAACATGAACATCTTCCAGGTGTCCGAGATGTATGTCCGCAAGATGGAGGGAGCAGCAGCTCTGGCAGAAAAAGGGCTGAACAGTCCAAAGGCTATCAATGACCTCCGGCGTAGTATCGAGAAGGAACTCAAGGCTCAGAACCTAGACGATGTGGCCATCAAGAAGGAACTGGAAATCTTCGATGACGCCATAACCATGGTCAACGGGCATCCAATCCACTTCCGTGGACTGACAGACAAGCAGAAGGAATGGGCAGGGAACCTGCTTCAGGTTTCAAGCCTTCAGATGCTGGGTATGGCTGGTCTGGCTGGTATGGCAGAACTGGTGGGAGCAATCGCCCGTGGTGGTGTACTGACAGCTCTGAAGTCTGTGCCGGCAATCCGTGGCCAAGGCTCTGTGAAGCTGGCCAAGGAGTTCGAGAAGTTCGGCTTCAACGTCGACAACCTGTTCTACAACCACTACTTCAACCTATACGAAGAAACTGGAATGTATGGCCAGGGGTCTTGGTTCTCACGCCACATGCATGATGCCTCCAAGGGCTTCGCTGTGGCTTCCCTAATGGCGCCATTCGACCGTTGGTCACGTCAGACCACGTTCTATATGTCAATCGACAAGAGCGTTGAGATGGCCAGAAACAAGGGCAGGATGCTTTTCACTCGGACAGAGATGGGAATGAGCGAGGAGCAATACGCCAAGGCCATTGACTACCTGTCAAAACATGCCGAGGGAACCAAGGGTAAATTCGGTGAGACAATCCATACGGTCAACTTCGACAAGTGGGACACAGACACACGGGAAGCCTTCCTCTCAGGTTTGTACCGGATGAACTCCAATCAGGTGTTGAAGATTCTAGCCGGTGAACGTGTGGTCTTCTTTAACGCCACGGTCGAGCAGTTTCTCTTCCAGTTCCAGCAACTTCTGCTGTCTGGCCTCTACAAGAGCCTGGGCAACAAGGTGGCTAACTGGAACAGGGCCGAGACGTGGCTGACCCTCATGGGTGAAATCGTGGGTGGTGCCATGTGGTACACGGCCCGTAACGAAATCAAAGCTGCCGGCATGTCTGAACGAGAGAAAGACGAATGGCGGGAACGGCAGTTCGGTGGTCATGCCTACTGGCAGGGAGCCTTGGGTTACACCACAAGTCTCGGTGGAGCATTCTCCATCTGGAACAAAGCTGCGGCCCCCTTCGGGTTCCCAACCTTCGGCCAACGCTACCAGTCACTTGAGGGCGCTCTGTTCTCAGCACCGTGGCTGACCACCATCGAAAACATCACCAAATCCGCTGGTAATGCCGCTATGGGCAACTTCGGGGAACAAGACATCCAGAGACTCTGGCGGTCAATCCCGACCAACTCATGGTACGGCTTCCATTACATCAACAATTCTGTATTACGGGATTAATGAATGGCAGAAAGCTATTACTCCAGGACGATCTACGACAGTACCGTCCTCGGGGATGACACCTTTGTGTTCGACTTTGACTATGTCAACAGGTCTGACGTGCATGTGAGCATTGATGGCGCTGAGACCTTTGACTTCGTTTTTCTCGACTCACACACGATCAAGTTGAATAACCCCCTCAATGGCTCAGAGGTTGTTACTGTGTTCCGGGATACCTTCCTGGAGAGCCGAGTGGTTGACTTCGTGAATGCTGCGGAGTTGACCGAGAAAGACTTGGACGACAGCGCAGACCAAGTGTTCTACGCCATGCAGGAAGCCTACGACTTGGCTAGGGACAGCATCAAGCCCCAGCCTGACGGTTCATTCTCAATGAGTGACCGCCGGTTGAAGGATTTGGCCTTCCCGTTGCTCCCGACTGATGGTGCAAACCGTCAGTACGTTGACGACCAGTATGGTATCAACTCTGCTCTGCGTAATGGCATCACAGCTGATAAGGCTGCGTCCTCTGCAAGTGCTACGGCTGCGGCTTCTGCTGCGGCCAACGCTGATGCTAAGTCACAGCTGGCAAACACATACGCTCAGGGTGCCTTGGAGAGCCGAACTCTCGCTACTGAGCACATGTTAGCTGCTGAGTCCGCCAAAGAGCTGGTTCTGGAGAAGACTGACATCGTCCTGACCAAGGCCGATCAGGTTGAGGCCACGAAGACCGTTGTTCTGTCTAAGGTTTCTGATGCAGAGACCTTCAAGATTCAGGCCGAGAACTCCAAGAACGCTGCGTTGAACCATGAGTTGAAAGCCCGTAAGTGGGCTGAGGAAGCTCCTGGGGTTCAGGTAGACCCTTCTCTGTATTCAGCCAAGCATCATGCGGTTAGAGCTGCAGAATGGTCTGAAAAGGCTGTGGACTCTCCGGTGTCTCCGGGCTCTTACTCTGCGTTGCACCATGCGACAAAGGCTCAGGGTCTTCGGAATGTAGTTCAAACCCTCCACGACACGGTGGTCACTGAGGCTACCCGTGTTGAACAGGATGCTTTGACTGCAACTGATGCAAGGAACCAAGCGGTACAGGCTGCAAACAACGCTGCTCTGTCTGAGGCCAATGCTGATAACGACAGGTTTGACGCCCAGGCTGCTGCTGCTGATGCTCTGGTTCAGAAGCAAGCGGCACAAGCTGCAGCTACTGCGGCTGCTGGTTACGAATCGGCAGCGGCAATCTCGGCCTCTTTAGCTTCAGACGCTGAAACTGCGGCGGTTGCGGCCAACGCTACAGCACAAACAGCTGCAACTACAGCTACAACCAAGGCCTCTGAAGCCACGACGGCAAGAAACGCAGCTGTTGCTGCCAAGGACGCGGCTGTATCGGCACAGGTAACTGTAGCCGCCGATAAGGACGTCACGGTTGCTGCCAAGGATTTAGCTGTAGCGTCTGCTAATGCTGCCGGAGCTTCAGAGAGTTCTGCTTCATCAAGCGCATCTGCCTCGGCGTCAAGTGCAAGTTCTGCCTCGAACTCTGCTGCGGAGGCTCTGGCCTCGAAGAATACTGCGCGTTCATGGGCTGTTGGTACAGGAGAAATTGAACCAGGACTGAAGTCTGCGAAAGCCTACGCTGACGAAGCTCGGGCTATTACCTCAGGAGCAAAGACTTACGTGGGTCAGTGGAACGCCTCAGGTGGTGCCCTACCTATTACAAGTCCTGGTACAGGTGACGCAGGTAAGTACTGGATTATCAATACTGCTGGTACGCTTCCTGGTGTAGGCTTCGTTGACGTTGGCTGGGAACTCTCAATCAACGATGCGTTTGCCTACGAGTCTGCAAACCTATTACCTCCGAACCTTGTGTCATCGGTTAACGGGAAGGCAGGCCCTGACGTCGTTCTCAGTTCAACTGATGTTCCCGACATCGCGTCTATCTACCAGCGGAAGGACGGATACACCGCCTCCGACGTGTTGACAAAGATTAAGACCGTCGATGGAGCTGGTTCAGGGCTTGATGCCGACTTGGTTGATGGTCTCCATGCGAGTGCCTTCTACCGTGCCAACAAGGTATCAACCTTCGGTGAGTCTGTAACAGCCTTGGTTGATGCTGCAGCTGGCCGCTCTCTGCTGGGTCTAGGCACTGCGGCTCTGAATGCATCCGGTGATTTCTTCCCGTCATCTGGTGTGTCTACTTTCGCCGCAACGGTGTTGGATGACACTACAGCAGCGGGTATGCGTTCAACCTTGGGTCTTGGAACCGCAGCAACACGCGCTGTTGGAACCGCCAGTGCGAACGTCCCGGACATCACTGCAGCTGACGCCCGTTACCTGGGCAAAACAGCAAACGCTGTGTCTGCCTCAAAGTGGACTACCGCCAGGACAATCACCCTAACAGGTGGTGTGACGGGCTCAGCGTCTGTGGACGGTTCTGCGAACGTGACCCTGGCAACTGTGGTTGGTGATGACTCCCATTCCCACACCATTAGTAAGGTCACAGGCTTACAAACAGCTCTTGACTCCAAGTTGAACGCAACGGCTACGGCTACGGCTGCAACAAGACTGGCAACTGCTCGTACCATCGCCCTCGGTGGTGCTGTCACAGGGTCTGCGAGCTTCAACGGCACGACCAACGTAACGATCACAGCCACGGTTGCTGATAACAGCCATAATCACACGATTGCGAATGTGACTGACCTGCAGGAAGCGTTGAACAGTCTTGACACTCGAAAGGCTGAAACCAAGGCTGACGTCGGTCTGGGCAACGTGGATAACACTTCTGACCTCGCCAAGCCTATCTCCACGGCAACACAGACCGCTCTGAACGGTAAGGCTAATACCTCCGGCACATACTCTGGGCTACGTGCTCAGGCTACAACCAAGGAAGATGTGGGTCTGGGTAATATCCCCAACTCCACAACTGCAAGTCGTACTTCAACCAGTACTGTGAGCCTGCTCCAGGCAAAGGCTATGAATGACCACCGGACATCTGGTGATCACGATGGTCGTTACTACACACAGACTCAGGTTGATGGCCTTCTGTCCGCCCTAGAGACTAACCGGGGTGTTCCTGCCGGCATCATTGCCATGTGGTCTGGTTTAATCACGAACCTGCCGTCTGGCTGGGCGTTGTGTGATGGGCAGAACGGGACGCCTAATCTGGTAGACCGTTTTGTGGTAGGTGCTGGTGGTCGCTGGGCCGTAGGTGATACCGGAGGCTCTGCTGACGCTGTTGTGGTGGAGCACACACATTCAGCCACAACCGAAAGCTCAGGCTCACACAGTCACTCCGGTACAACCGCGAGTGCTGGTTCCCACACTCACACGCTAACAATCTACGCTCAGGCCGGCATCGACCGCAAAGATCGTGTTACAGGTTATGGTGCCAACGGAACCGCAGGTACGTCTTCAGCACCTGTGGCCTCGTCCGGCGCTCACACCCACACCTTCAGCACCAACACCACAGGCGCTCACACCCACACAGTGACTGTGAGTTCTGCCGGTGAGGCTGGCACTGACAAGAACCTGCCGCCGTACTATGCGCTGGCCTTCATCATGAAGCTCTAAGACATGCTTAAAGACCTCCCCAAGTGGTTCTTGGCGGTGGTTCTTACAGCTGTCATCGCGATTGTCCCGTCCTGGGTTCACCTGAATACCCGAATCACCCTTCTTGAACAGTCTCACTACGAGACCAGGAAGGAGCGTGAGCGTTTCGTTCAGGTGCTCGACAAGATGGATGACAACATGCGGGGGCTTGCTGAGGCCATCGTAGAGCTGCGCACTGAAATGAAAAACCTTAAAAAACAACAATAACAAGGAGTTATTCCTATGCCTGCAGTATTTGCAACAATCCTGACCTCTCTGGCAACCAAGCTGTTGACCGAGAAATTCCTCATGCGTCTGGTCATCCTTGGCCTGGAGTATGCCGCTGGTCGCACCACCAACACCGTGGATGACGAAGTGGTTGCAGCCGTCAAGGAAGCCTACTACGGCCCTGAGGTGAAGTAATGGACTACGTGCCTGTGGATTACTTTGAAGTAGCCATGGAGCACGTCTTTCACTGGGAAGGGGGTTACGTTAATGACCCCCGAGACCCTGGTGGTGAAACGAAGTACGGAATCTCCAAGCGAGCATACCCTACGGTTGACATCGCGAATTTGACCAAGGCACAGGCCCGTGAGATTTACCGGAGAGATTACTGGGAGGCTTGCCGTTGCGGTGAGCTTCCTGGGCCTCTGGCTCTCATGGTCTTTGACTCAGCGGTAAACCAAGGCCAAGGCCGAGCCAAGAGACTCCTCCAAGCATCACTTGGGGTCAAACAGGACGGTATCGTCGGGCCTATGACCCTCGGTGCCGCACACGAGGCCCCACTCAATGTGGTGATGCTCCAGTACTCCGTTAGACGTGCCCTCCATTACGTCAACCTCTCAACCTTCAAACACTTTGGCAAAGGCTGGTTGTCCCGGCTCTTTGACACCCACGGAACAGCGATGACCGCCTATGTCCAAGAAGCGCGATTACAAGAAAGAGTACCGTGAGTACCACTCCAAGCCTGAACAGAAGAAGCGTAGGGCAGGGCGTAATGCCGCCAGACGCAAGATGGAGAAGGCTGGAAAGGTACGTAAGGGTGACGGCAAGGACGTCGATCACAGGGACAGAAACCCCCGGAATAACGCAAGGAGCAACCTCCGTATTCAATCTCAGAAAGAGAACAGAGGACGAAACAAATGAGTGACGGTCAGTTTACCTTGGAGATTTTGCTGGAAGAGTTGCACATCGCAACTGCCGGTGAACTGCTCAATCGGGTGAGGTCAGGTAAGGCCTCAGCGTCAGAACTGAACGTAGCCCGTCAGATGCTCAAAGATAACAACATCGAGCTTCGACCCAACGCCACAAGCCCCCTCGGGAAACTGGCTGACGAGCTGCCAGATGCCTTTGACGTTGACGACCAGTACCCAACGCACTGATTAACCTGAGGCCTCTCCAGGACGACCTGAGGGGCCTTAGACCCGACATCGGAACCAACCCATGAGCGATAAAGTTCTGGTGGCCGAGAAGAAACTGAAGTCAGACTTTCGTTACTTCCTTCTGGCCATCTGGAAAGAACTGGCGCTCCCTGACCCAACACCCCTCCAGTACGACATTGGTAAGTACCTCCAGCACGGCCCAAAGCGGTGCATCATCGAAGCCTTCCGGGGCGTCGGTAAGAGCTGGATTACCTCTGCCTTTGTGGTCTGGCTTCTGTACCGAGACCCCCAGCTCAAGATTATGGTGGTATCGGCCAGTAAAGATCGGGCAGACCAGTTCTCCACGTTTACCAAGCGTTTGATTAACACCGTGCCCTGGCTGGCGCACCTGTCCGCAAGATCGGAACAGAGAGACAGCCTCCACGCCTTTGATGTTGGCCCCGCCAGTCCTGACCACAGTCCTTCGGTTAAATCCGTAGGTATCACAGGTCAGCTGACAGGTAGCCGAGCTGACGTCATCATCGCAGATGACATTGAAGTCGTGAATAATAGTCAGACCCAGACAGCCCGAGAGCGTCTCTCAGAGCTGGTCAAAGAGTTCGACGCTATCCTCAAGCCTCTGCCGACCAGTCGTATCATCTTCCTGGGAACACCTCAGTGTGAGATGAGCCTGTACAACGAGTTGCCGAAGCGTGGCTACGAGTGTCGCATCTGGCCGGCACTATACCCAAGTGATGAGCAGGTCATGGCCTATGCCGGGAAACTGGCACCATTCATCCTGGAGAACCCGAACTACGAGCAAGGCTCTACGACTGACCCCAAGCGGTTCAGTAACGAAGACCTGCAGGAACGTCTGCTGTCATATGGTAAGGCAGGCTTTGCCCTCCAGTTCATGCTGGACACAAGCCTCAGCGATGCCGACAAGTATCCCCTGAAGTTCTCCGACCTCCTGGTCATGTCTGTCCCATACCAGAAGGGGCCAACTGAGCTGGTACACACCCTGGACAAAGACTATGGGATGTCCGAGCTACCTAACCTGGGGTTGGCCGGTGACCGCTACTTCCAGCCATTCTATGTGGCCAAGGAACTGGTGGACTACCAGATGCGGGCAATGTCCATTGACCCCTCAGGTCGTGGTAAGGACGAGACAGCCTATGCCGTGGGTTACATGCTCAACGGTAACGTCTTTGTACCTGAAGCCGGCGGTCTGATCGGCGGTTATGGCCCTGAGGTTCTGGAGTCCTTGGCAAAGATCGCTAAGAAACATCAGGTCAACGAGATTATCATTGAGGATAACTTCGGTGATGGCATGTTTGAGGCCCTGCTGAAGCCTGTCCTGAGCCGTGTGTACCCATGTTCAACCATAGGCCAACGTCAGCATATCCAGAAGGAAAAACGCATCATAGACACCCTTGAGCCTGTCATGATGCAGCACCGTCTGATTGTAGACCCACGGGTCATCGTGTCTGACTACGAGTCAACCAAGAGCAACCCAGCGTACTCTCTCTTCTACCAGATGAGTAGAATCACAGCTGAGAAGGGGGCCTTGGGCCATGACGACCGGTTGGACGCACTGGCAATCCTGGTCAAGTACTTCCAGGACATGCTGGAGCAGGACAGTCACGGTGCCGAGGAAGCACGGAAAGAGGAGTTACTGAAGGCAGAACTTCAGGACTTCATCGACCATGCACAGGGAATTGATCAAAATCTCTACAGAAATTCATGGGTAAGCGATGGTCTGGAGCCCTTGTGGCACAAGGCCTAGAATAATGTCGTCCCAAAGGTGGAACCCCAAGGTCATATAACTATAAGTCTATGTGGGGGTTCTACCCATGGTTCTCCTCCTCATGTTCTGCCTCCTCCTAGTTGTACCCCTAGCCCTAACCTACAGTTAAACCTGAGGTTAGGGCTTTTTTTTACTACCCCTGGTCTTACCTTTAGTTCTTGGGGGTGAGTCAAACCTATGGTCATAACCCCTGGTATGACCCCTGGCTCATTGACCCCAGTACCAGTACTACTACCGTGAAGACCAACAGGGTCTAACTGTAGGCAGCGATAAGATTCACGTTTTCAGTCCCGACTTGGGGGTGAGTGAGGCGTAAGCCGAACGAACCTCAAGGCAAGTCTATGGCCAACCCCTGGTCACAACCTCAAGTTATACCCTCCTGGACATCCTCCGGTCATACCTGGAGTCCCACCGTCCGTCATAACCCCACGTTTGTTTTGTTGTATAAACCTGAGCGCTCTTATGTAAAGGCCAGCGCCCGGAAAACCCCCCGTACACCCCCCTCGATTGACCTCCGGTCAGGGCATGGGGTCTTTCCTCCTGTGCAACCACCGGCCAGACCTCCGGCCTATCCCTTGGTATCACTGGGTGTCATCCCCTCAGGTAGGGGAAGGTACAAGGGACTATCACCACCGGTCAGACCGTAGGCCAGACCTCAGGCCATGACTTAATGTTATATTGTAACGTCCAAGACCCACACCCTATACGCACCTCAAGTAACACAATATGTTGTGTCTCCCAGCTCAAACACACACTATATCATGTGGTTAAGCCTCCAGCTCAGCCACTATCATGATTTTGCGTATAAAGGAGGGAAGAACCCGGGGTAATTCTTTTTGTCCTGACCTCAAAATAATTGTTGACGTCGGGCATACCGGTATGATTCAATAGCTCCATCGAATGAGGCAACGGCCACCGGCCAGACCTCCAGCTCTTTAACAGTTAGACCAGCAGTCCGGCTCTTAGCAGCCACGACGGGACGCCAACTGAGTGACGCCAGAACAAAAAGCAGTCGTTAAACGAGGCAGAACAGAGTGAGAACGCGGGGCTACACCAACTGCAGGTCATAACTGAAAGAACTGAGGTCAGGTTGAAATTGAGCTTGACACCGAATCGAGAACGTGTAGAATAGGCTCCAAGGATTGAGCAGGAAGTTGAGGCGGGAAGCCTCGGGTCAGGGAAGACCCACCATATTCCTCCATGAGTTGCCGCGACTCCTTAAACAGCGGACGGCCTGACGGTTCAGGATGACGGCTTCGATGGTATGGCCAAGCTCAAGAGCGCCTACCTAGCCCGAGCGGGTCTGGCAAAGGGCACTTATCCCTCCCAGTTAACCGATTGAGCGACAAGAAACATGGGTCGAGAGACTAGTGGATACAGTCACCCTGCTCACTGGTCTTCGGACTACGCGGGGAAACGGTGGAGCAAGTGAAGCCACTAACCACGTTGAAGCGAAGAGAGTCTCCACGTCTGGTAACACACCGCACAGATAGACCCACCCGAGTCCTCAGTACCAACGAGGAGCTGGCTTATCACCAGTGAGGGTCAATATACAAACGATACGTCACGGTGACGTTAAACAGCCCCCGTTATATTCCGGCTGGTCATTCTCTGAGTGAGCAGTCGCGGAATCTAACCAAGCGAGATAACACCATGCACACAGAGATTAGCCACAAGGGATACTGCGCCCTTGGCGGTCTGAATAACCCACGGCTTTACTCACGGGTCTGTTGGAATGGTACTCACCACTACATCAAGTACTTCTACATTCAGGGACTATCATCATGACCTTCAAAGCTTTACTGAACCGTGCTGTACACCATGCTCCTCGCCACATCTGGGTCAAACCGGAGGTGAGGAACGATCTGTTCTACATCAAGTCAAAGGCTGAAGCGAACAACAAGCGCGACGGTCGAGCTATCTTTCTTCTGGGCTAATAGTCCTGACATCAGTTCCAACCCGAGGTAATGACATGAAGATTACACCCGACCACTACCAGCGGTTAATCCTCCTGCTCCTGTCTGTGGTGGATAAGCCTGACGCTGCCGAGTACAAGGCCCAGGGACTATCACCAGTACGTTACCGCTGGGACTGGCTGTGGGCCATACCGCTGGCTGACCGTCAGCCTTGGTTCGATGAGGTCTACCAGTACGCAAACGATGACCACATCGACACAGCCCTGAAGAATGCCGTCAAGTCTTTTGGCATTGAATACATCTAATTGACCCGATCTCGAATCTAACCTGAGGTAATGACATCATGAGAACTGCCGGTGTAATCCTGTACCAAGGCCCGTCTGAACTGGACGGCCAGCCAATCGTCGCCATCGCCACGTTCAACAGCCGGAACGACAAGACCGGCCCCATGGTTCAGACGTGGATTCTCCGTTCAGATGTCGAACCCCAGGTAGCAGCCAAGGCTGGTCTGGATGGTTCTGTGTGTGGTGCCTGCCCTCATCGTCACTCACTGGGCGGGTCATGCTATGTCATCACCCACCAAGGGCCGCTGGCTGTGTACAGGGCATACAAGCGTGGGAACTATGAGTTCCTGAGCGCCGAGACTGTCCCACTGTTCAAGGGCAGGATGGTACGCCTTGGTTCCTATGGTGACCCAGCTGCAGTGCCTGCAATCGTATGGCACGGCGTCTCTGCTATCTCAGCTGGAACCACTGGTTACACCCACCAGATTGCACACCCGAAGTTCAACTCTGACATCCTGCGGTACTGCATGGTGTCTGCAGATACACCCAAGGCTGCAGCCATGCATCAGAAGTTCGGGCGGCGTACCTTCCGGGTGAAGACTGAGGACAGCCCACTGCTTCCGGGTGAGGTGCTGTGCCTGAGTGAGACCAGCGGCCTGACCTGTCTGGCCTGTGGTTTATGCAATGGCGCCAAGGCCGAAGGCCCCAGCGTTGCGATCAATGTCCACGGCTCCTTTGCCAAGCGGTACAAGGAGAAGTTTGGACGAATCAACGTGGTCAACGTCTGACCATAAAGAATTGACCTCGGGTCTGTCGTAAGGCAGACCCTACCTTTTTCACTATCACTATCATCAGGATTGAGCCATGAAGCCTGTATCTGTCCTTGTCCACTGGTCTGAGAGCCGCCGCTTTATGACCGACAACACCGTCATGCCCTTCGAGAAATTCGAGCAGACTGCCCGGATGGCTGCGAACGATAACCCACCGGGTTCTGGGTACGACAAGACCAAGATCACTGTGAACTTCGACAACGGCGAGGAGTACGCCTGCCGGTTAGACCTCTGCCAGAACGAGGACTGTGACTTCCAGTCACACGCTCGGGAGCTGATCAAGTTCGCTGGGTCTGAGCGACTGGCCTCCATGCACCCTGAGACCCAGAACCAGTACAAACAACTCGCTGATTTCCTCAACCAGATCGACTGGAGCTGATGACATGCCCACCTACGACGTCTCCTTCGCTGCCCTCGGCAAGAACTACTGTGAGCAAGAACTCCGGGTCACTGCCGATGACGCCACCCACGCGGTTGAGGTCTACAAGACCCAGCTGCCCGAGGTGCCTGTAAACGCGAACTACTACCCGCGCAAGGTCTCCGAGCAGTGGATGGTCAAAGAGCAATTCGCCCTGGCTTTGCGAGCCGAGGCCGAGGCCATGGGCTACCAACTCCGGGCCATATTCGATGGTGAGGAGTGGGAGAGGGTTCTACCGGACATGACCGAACGTGCCTACCTGAAGCTGGCCATGTGCTGTGACATGACGTCCATCCAGTTCACCAAGGATAACCGCAAGCTGGCCTTCCACATGATATGGGCCAATGAACCACATGAAAGTGTGTCTGATTGCTCGAACCACCCTGATGCTGACCTGATTGAACGCACTGTACGTGCCAAGTTTGAGGCCTGAAGCCATGACTGCATACACCCACGAAAGCATGCTCACCTGCGCAATTATCTGGGAAAACATCTGTGACCTCCGGGATGTGGAGAAGCCTGAAGCTCTGAACCGCTGGGTTGCCGAGCGTTGGGGAGCCAACGGCACCGCTGAGATGCGGGAGTACGCCGTCATCTGGGCACCGGTCATGGATAAGCTCTGGGAGGACACAGCATGGATTCACGGCGGCAACGAGCCGTTTGACTGGGAGTTCGTGCCTGCTGTCCTGTCCTACTACTTCGCACTGAAGGGTGACCTTGATGCCTTCGTAGAGGCTGACCTTGAGGTTCAGACCATGGCCGGGACTCTGGCCGCACTGAAGCTTGGGGGCGCTGACTTCGAGTCGTTCACCAAGTTCGACACCCGCTTCGTGACTCTCTTTGATGACGGAAAGGATGGCTACTGGGATGACGCTGACCCTACGAGTGAGAATGCAATCCGCACTGCTATGGGTGTGTATGGTCGTGATGGCGATGGACTGGCCAATCACCTGATCGACATCCCATTCGATGAACACATGGTCAACCGCCTGAAGCAGGTCATGGATGCCCTGCGGACATGGCTTGTGGATAACAAACCAGCTGCCGAGGAGATTGCAGCATGAGCACTATCACTATCATCCGTGGGTCATGCCCCGGCGCTGACCTGCAGGCCACCATGGCCAAGATTGAAGCTGCGAACCCCGAGGTTGTGGGCGCAGCCATGGTCATGAAGAAGACCAATATGGGATGGGAGGTTGACTACGTGGTCACCGCCCGTGTGGCTGAGGGTATCCGGGGTCTGACTGCAGACCTCGTTGTTCTGGATGAGGTGGCATGATGGGGAGGGAAACAGTCGTAATCATCGTCTCCGAGGTGAATGGCAATCGAGCTATTCACTTCACCAGCGGGAAACTGCAGGTCAACGACCTGTGGTTCCCAATCACGCAGGAGAACTCATTGTTCCGGGGTGTGGAGCGTGTACTGGTGACCAATGGTATCGCCCATAACGTGTCCTTCATGAAACTACTGAGGGTGACACCAACCAGTAAGGACTGGGAGGTCACCTATAACGAGTCAAGGGTGACGCGATGACCGAATATCCACTACCTGAGGAGGTCATCCAGTGCCTGATGCTGCTGGACCTCCTGTAGAGCTGATACGCAGACGTAGAGCCCAGATGCTGGTTCACAGCTACCTGTACTACTGGATGGGCACCAGCTTGGTTTCTGACGATCAGTGGCAGACCTGGGCCAACGAGCTGAGAGACCTCCAGAAAGAACATCCGGCACCCATCGGGTTCTATGACGAAGAGTTCAATGACTGGACGGGCGACACCGGGATGCACCTACCGCGTGACGAATGGGTCACGAACAAAGCAAATTACATACACCGACTGTGTGAGATGAGGAACTGAACATGAGCAAACTGCAAGCACAAATCAAGGCCCGCAACCTGATGACTGACCTGCTGTATGAACAGGAAGGTAAGTTCGTGGGTGTCACCTTCGAGACCCGCTCCGGTCGCATCCGAGAGTTGAACGGTCGCTTGGGTGTCCACCGGTATCTGACCAAGGGTCTCGACCCCCAGGCAGCGGATACCCTGGAGCTTGTGACCATCTGGGACAGGAACGCAGGGGGTTACCGGCGGTTCTCTGTTGATCGTCTCCGAGGTCTCCGGGCAGGGGGCATGTCCTTGAGGCTTAACTGATGGATAAATTCCTGGCTTTCACTCTGGCTCACCCTCTGGGATGGGCTGGACTCATGCTAATCGTAATCTTCCTTGACCACCTGATTGACTGAGGACTATCACCATGCAGAAGCGAACCAAAGACACGCTCCGACAGCAGCGCCGTGACTCCAGATTGCATCGCTCCAGACGCCGGCAGCAGCTCCTAGACGACTATGTGTTTGATCTTCCAGCGAGTGTTCAGGCCCGCCTTGCAGCCTGACGTTTTTGTGACGGCTGTCATGCATAAAATGTGACATTAATCTTGCTCCTTGGTATAGACAGCCGCCTTCCTTTACATATAATCACCCGCTTAATTCGAGAAGTCACTGAAATTGTGTCTATCTCGACGTTGACATGGTCGTTACATCAGGAGAAACTTAATAGTGGACTTTACTTTTGTCGTTCAGGATTTTCTGTTGGAGTGCCTAACAAAAAATGAAGTCTTCAACAGTGAACGGCTTGGCCAAGCGTCGACATGGACGGCCACTGACAGGGAAAGTGAGTTCATCGAACACAAGGAAGCGGGAAGCCCCTGCTTTGAACTCGGGGGTGTCTACTTCATCGCCCGCTGAACAGGAACAGGAAGAAACAGGCCTATGAATACGAACCGGTTGATAAACGCAATATCCCTTTTTCGAGACTACGAGGAGGACATCCCCGTTGGAACCATCCTCTGCTTCCTTCACCTCTGTGATAACGATGAAGCAACCGTGAGTCAGGTTGACACCCGCTTCAAGTTGGGTAAAAGCCGTGCCTCAAGGAACATGCGGAACCTCACTGATCGTGCAAGACCCGGAAAGGCAGGTATTGACGTTGCATCTTACCGGCCAGACCCTGCTGACTTCCGTGTAGCACTCTTCAGCCTCAATGACCGAGGTAAGGAGCTGAAGGCCAAGCTTGAGGCCATCATGAAGCAGTAATACCGGCAGTACACAGCGGAATGTAGACCCTGGGCCACGGCCTGGGGTTTTTTTATGCCTGCAATTCAGCTCATCCCTCCGATTAAGGGAAGGTATCGAGCTTCCCTCTGTTTGGTGGGAGGGTCATCCGGCAACTCTAAGTCATTGTTTTAATTGTAGCCGAAAATCGAGACGGCAAGAAAAGACGCAAATCAGCGGCGAGATCACGACTATCACAAACTCGGGTATTGACGTGAGGCTCGTAACTGACTGATAATCTTGGTGTTGTGCAAAGTGGGGTTTTCGTTACTGAGAGCACTTTGCACTAAATCGTGTGCAATCTTGTGCGCAAAGTTGGTGAACTGAGGGAAGGTACTTCAGGTAAATCAAGGGCTTGAGTACCCCCGGCAGGACTCGAACCTGCTACCTTCCCCTTAGGAGGGGGACGCTCTATCCAGATGAGCTACGGGGGCATTTCAGAAGAGGCGGTATGATAGCCGGCAAGGGCTTGTGGCTCAAGGGGTGTCCGGTTATGGTTGGGCCTTGTTCTCTTGGTCTGTCGCTTTTATGGATGCCAATACCCGGATTGCTTTGTCTTTAAGTGTGGTCGTGCCCGTGTGGCGGGAGGCGGCCGGTATTGAAGAATCTTTGCAGAGGCTACAGCCCATCCGCCAGGCCGGCCACGAAGTGATTGTGGTAGACGGCGGCAGCCCCGATAACACGGCTGACCTGGCGCGCCCGTTGTGTGACCGGTTGCTGGTATCTGAACCGGGGCGGGCAGTGCAAATGAACGCGGGCGCTGCCGTTGCCCGTGGCGACCTGATTCTATTCCTGCATTCGGATACGCGCCTGCCCCCCGATGCCCTCGAGCAATTAAGTGAAAGCCAGTGCCTTGGTCGCCCCTGGGGGCGATTTGATGTTCGTCTGAGCGGCCGGCACACCATGTTTTCTGTGATTGCCTGGTTTATGAACTGGCGCTCCCGGCTCACCGGCGTTTGCACGGGAGATCAGGGTATTTTCGTGCGTCGGGACGTGTTCGAGGCGTTGGGTGGCTATCGCGCCATGCCATTGATGGAAGACGTGGAGTTGTCCAAACGCCTGAAACTGGTGGCACGCCCTTACTGTATTTCGTCGCCGGTAATTACCGACAGCCGGCGCTGGGAGCAGGGCGGTGTGTGGCCCACAATTGTGCTGATGTGGCGCCTGCGTTGGCGTTATTGGCGGGGTGACAGCCCCGAAACCCTGGCGGCCCTTTGGCGGAGGAACGTGCGCCATGCAAAACACTGATCAATCACCGGCGGTTCTCATGCAGTTTGCCAAGTGGCCGCAGGCGGGCCGGGTCAAAACCCGGTTAATTCCGGCCCTCGGTATTGAGGGCGCGCTACAGGCTCATATCACCCTGAGTCTGGAGGTACTGGATAATCTGTGTGCCACGGGCTATGACGTTAGCTTCTGGTGGGATCGTCCGTTGGATCAGCCGCCTGAAGAAGCTGCTCCCTTGCTGGCCAATATCGAAGCAGCCAAATTGCCCCAGTCTTTTCAGCAAGGTGGCGATCTGGGGGAGCGAATGGCCAGGGCGTTGGGCCAGGGTATTGCATCTCATCACCGGGCCGTGGTGATTGGCAGTGATTGTCCTTCAGTAGACCCCGGTTATGTGCGCTCCGCGGTAGCGGCTCTGGAGCACTACGATGTTGTGCTGGGCCCGTCGGATGATGGTGGTTATGTGTTAATCGGTGCTCGCAGGCTGGCGCCCGGTGCGCTGGAAGGTATTGCCTGGGGTACGCCAGATGTTATGCAGCAAACCCTGCAGAGGATGGATGCTGCGGGGCTCAGCGTTTACCTGCTGGAACCCCGCTGGGATGTAGACGAGCCGGAAGACTGGCAACGCTTCCGGCATATGGTTGGCGAACGTTAACGTTCAACTCGGGCTGGCACAGCATCCCGCTGGCGCAGTTGGTCAAGAACGGACCGGCTGTTCTCGCCCTCATCGCCCGTAACCACCAGCAGTGCCCTTTGGCGCTCTATCATGGCGCTGCGGAAGGTCGTTTTCAGCTGATCCAGGGTGACTTTTTGAATGGCGTCCGCGAGGCGCTCCCGGCTGTCGAAGGCGGTGTTCCCCCGGTCTATTTCCCGCCAGTAACGGCCCGACACCTCACTTAACTGCCGGTCTCGCTGAAGCAACTGGCTGATCACCGCTTGTTTCTCCCGAGCCAGTCGCTCGGACGTTAACTCTGCCAATCGGTCTGCGTACCCTTCAGCGAATTCCATCACCGCCTGGTCAATAGCTTCAGCCGTTGCTTCCGGAGATTGCACAACCAGCCCCAGTGCCGGTGTTTCCAGTATCTCGAAAGCGGTGGCATAAACGATGTAGCCCAGCTGGCGGTTGGTACGGATGTCCTCATAGAAGGGACTGCTCAGAATCTGCGCCAGCAGGCGGAACCTTGCCCGCTCCTCATAGGAGGTGTCGCGCCCCTGCAAGTACAGCGTATAGCCAGTATCCGGATGTTCCAGGTTCAGCGTCGCCAGGGTTTGTCCCTGCGGCAGCTGGCGCATCTGCGAGCGGTCGACCGTGGTGCGCTCCCGATTGTTTAATACCATGGCCTGAACCTGCCGTGCCATATTCAGTGTCGTTGCCTCCGTCAGGTTGCCGTGGGCCAGCATTACCGGGTCTGTTTGTGCTACCAGGCGGGCGCCAAAGGCTTCCAGTTCGTCCAGGGTGACTTCACGCGCGGCAGCGAGTTTATCCGGTACCGGAAAGGTGCCATCAATGAGGGCCGTTTGAATGAATTCCGAGGTTTGCTGAACCGGCCGGTCTTTGGCTTTGTTCTCAAGACCATCGATCAGTCTCTGCCGGGCAACGTCGAAACGCTGCTCAGTAAACTTGGGATCTGCAAATTCCAGCAGAATCCGGTTCACCAACTTGTAGAGCTTGTCGTTATAGCCACCCACCCGGATGGTCACACCCCGAAGATGTGGGTAAATACTGTAGTCCAGCCCGGCCAGCCGCGCGGAATAGGCCCAGGCGTTCAGGTTGGTATCGATGGCGTCCACCAGCAATTGGGTTAGCACCTCGTTGCGGGCAGAGGATCTCGCCTGCGGAGTGCGCAGGCTGATAAACAGGTTGGCTTTGGGCGTGTTGAACTGGGTGTCCCTGGCGTACCAGACAGCCAGGCCATCCAGTTCGTCCAGCAGCACTGGCTGGGCCATGGTGTTTCCGGGTACCAGCTCCAGGTTTTCCGGAACAAAGGGATTGGCGGCGGGCAGGGCCAGGCGCTCAGCAAGCGTGGACTCTACTTCACTTTCGACGCTGAGCGGCGCTCTCTGCCAGGGTGTCTGATACCACTGCGTAAATTGTGGCGCTTCGAAATTCCGGTTGGGGGCAGACACCCAGACTTTGAGATTATCGGGTGTCAGGCGTTCCAGAAGCGCTTTGTACTGTTCCGGAGCGTAACGATCCATTAGCCAAGGCGCGCTCAGCAGATCTTCCGGTGGATAGTCCCGTAACAGGCTGGATAGGCGCATGGCCTCGCGCATCGGCTCACTACGCTCGCGAAACCGGAAGTCAATCACCGCAAGCTGTTTCATTTCCTCGAAGCGGTCTTCGTTGATTCCGGATTGCCGGACCTTATCGATGTACCGAAACGCCAGCGCGATGATCTCGTCCTGCCGTTCAAGGCCTTCGCGCGTGAGAGACATACGGATGTCCAGCGTGGCATGATCCCCGGTATCCATTCCCAGCCCGGCGGACAACGACTCCACCAGACCCGCCTGTTTGAGGGTGTCAAACAGGCTGCCGGGGCCCTCGTGGCCCAGTAGATTGGCCACATAGGATGCCGGTTTGGTCCGGTAATTGTCCCGCTGCGATGGGATCGGGAACGACAGCGTCATGCTGCGGGAATCTCGCAGGCTTTCAGCAGTAATGCGTTCGGGCAATCTGCTCTCAACGTACAGCGGCTGTGGGTGTGTCTTGGCCGTCAGGTTCCGGTTTTCGATGGCGATAAAGCGTTCCCGGACCATCTGCTCTAACTGGTCGAGGGGCTGCGGGCCGTAAACTGCCAGTGTCATGATGTTGGCTGAATACTGGTCCTGCCAGAACTGGATCAGGTCTGGTCTCAGGGGATTCTCTTCAGTGTTTTCCAGGGTTGTCAGGTTACCGACGGCAAACTGATTGAAGGCGTGATCGGGGTTGCCCCCGGCCTTCAGAACAGACAGGAACCGGCGGCCATCTTCCTTGAGCTTGGCGGTGTACTCCGAGTGCACGGCGTTACGTTCCCGGTCGACCAGCTCCGGTGTGAACAGCGGGTGGGAGAACTGCTGGGCGAAGCGGTCTAGGGCCGGCTCAAGGAATTCTGCCTCGACATCAAAAAAATAGTTGGTGTCGGCAAATGCGGTAAAGGCGTTATGACTGCCGCCATGGCTGCGAATGAACTGCTGGTACTCGCCCGGGTCCGGATACTTCTCGGTTCCCAGGAACAGCATATGTTCCAGGAAATGTGCCAGACCCTCGCGGTCGGCGGGGTCGTTGCCGCTGCCAACGGCGACATTCATTGAGGCTGCAGCTTTGTCGGCTTCGGGGTCTGAGGCCAGAATCACCCGCAGGCCGTTGTCCAGTTCCAGAAACCGGTATTCGTTAGGGTCGTTGGGGCTTTTGGTCGGCGATGCGCCGGCAACAGCCAGAGGGCTGAGCAGCACACTGCCAAGTAAAAATAACAAAACAAACTGGAAACGGTACAGGTTCTGGAACACGGGGCGGTCAGCTGTCATGGTGCCTCTTCTGTCCGGTCAAAGTGGGGGTTTTGCTCAGTGCATGATCCCGGATTGGGTGCCAGCGGGTTGCTGGTCCAGGGTTTTGCGGGCAAGGCTGGCGGCTTTGTCGGCGTCCAGTTCGCCCGACGCGATACGTTCAAGTACGGTTGCCATGATGGCAACGGATTGCCGATATTCGGAAAACTCCGCCTGGAAAGCTTTGTCGATCGCCTGATAGACCGCCTGGATTTTCTCCTCCCGACTACCACTGTTGGCGGCGGTGTCGTTGATGGCTTTCAGGCAGGCGCGGGCGATGGCAATGTAGCGTTCGGTATTCGGGCTGTCGTTTTGCATGCTGGTTTGGTAACTCTCAGGGTCGTGGCTAGTTAGTGACGCCGTCAGGCGCGGTAAGTTCCCGATTATCGCATTGCCGGGCGAGCCTTGCATTGCCCATCGGTAATTGTGCTCGCAAGGCTCGCAGCAGGTGGTTACTGTGCTAATCTCAAACTCAGTGTGTCGGCAACAGGGACATTTTCTGCCAGGCGGAAGGCCGGTTTTTAGAGTAAAGGCTCTAACAAAAACAAAGGGTTACAGAGTAAAAACTCTAAAAAAGTTCGATACATGAAAGTTGCAATTAAGTACAATGCCGGCCAATGGAATGCAGATAAGACTTTAGTCTTACTCGTGCTGGTGTAATGACAACAACAGAGCAACAGGCAGGATGGAGTACCTATGAATTATTTCCTGACAGGCGGTACCGGGTTTATCGGCCGCTTTCTGGTTGAAAAGCTGCTCGCCCGAGGCGGTACCGTGTATGTCCTGGTACGTGAACAGTCTCAGGGCAAACTCGAAAAACTGCGCGAGCGGTGGGGTGTGGATGAGTCCCGGGTAAAGGCGGTCATTGGTGATCTGACCAGCAAGAACCTCGGAATCGATGCCAAGGCCCTGAAATCCCTCAAGGGAAATGTCGATCACTTTTTCCATCTGGCGGCGGTCTATGACATGGGCGCCGATGAAGAGTCCCAGGCGGCCACCAACATCGAGGGCACCCGGGCGGCGGTTCAGGCGGCTGAGGCCATGGCGGCCAAGCATTTCCACCATGTGTCATCCATAGCGGCGGCAGGCCTGTTCAAGGGCACCTTCCGGGAAGACATGTTTGAGGAAGCCGAGAAGCTGGATCACCCCTATCTGCGCACCAAGCATGAGTCCGAAAAAGTGGTGCGCGATGAATGCAAGGTGCCGTTCCGTATCTATCGCCCCGGCATGGTGATTGGCCATTCCGAAACCGGCGAGATGGACAAGGTTGACGGCCCCTACTACTTCTTCAAGATGATCCAGAAGATTCGCCACGCCTTGCCACAATGGGTACCGACCATTGGTATCGAGGGCGGCCGCCTGAACATCGTGCCGGTCGATTTCGTGGTGAACGCCATGGATCACATTGCCCATCTCGAAGGGGAAGACGGCAAGTGTTTCCACCTGGTGGACTCTGATCCCTACAAAGTGGGTGAAATCCTCAATATCTTCAGCGAGGCGGGCCACGCTCCCAAGATGGGGATGCGTATTGATTCCCGGATGTTTGGTTTTATTCCTCCGTTCATTCGCCAGAGCATCAAGAATCTGCCGCCTGTTAAGCGCATTGCCAGTGCCGTTCTGGATGATATGGGCATCCCGCCGTCGGTAATGTCGTTCATCAACTATCCGACCCGTTTTGATGCCCGTGAAACTGAAAGGGCTCTGAAAGGCACCGGCATCGACGTGCCGCGCCTGCCAAGCTATGCGCCTGTGATCTGGGACTACTGGGAGCGTAACCTGGACCCGGATCTGTTCAAGGACCGCACCCTGAAGGGAACAGTGGAAGGCAAGGTGTGTGTTGTCACCGGTGCCACTTCCGGTATTGGTCTGGCAACTGCCCAGAAGCTGGCGGAAGCCGGTGCAATCCTGGTGATTGGCGCCCGCACCAAGGAAACCCTGGACGAAGTGGCAGCCGATCTGGAAGCCCGTGGCGGTAATATCCACGCCTACCAGTGCGATTTTTCCGACATGGAAGACTGTGATCGCTTTGTGAAGACGGTTCTGGATAATCACGGCCATGTAGACGTACTGGTGAATAATGCCGGCCGGTCTATCCGACGCTCGCTGTCTTTGTCGTTTGACCGTTTCCACGATTTCGAGCGCACCATGCAGCTGAACTACTTCGGCTCAGTGCGTCTGATCATGGGCTTTGCGCCTGCTATGCTGGAGCGCCGCCGTGGCCATGTGGTGAATATCTCGTCCATTGGGGTACTGACCAACGCACCACGTTTCTCGGCCTATGTGGCGTCCAAGTCAGCGCTGGATGCCTTCAGCCGGTGTGCGGCGGCGGAGTGGTCTGACCGCAACGTCACGTTCACCACCATCAACATGCCGTTGGTGAAAACGCCGATGATTGCGCCGACCAAGATTTACGATTCGGTACCCACGCTGTCACCGGATGAAGCGGCGCAGATGGTGGCGGATGCCATCGTTTACCGGCCGAAGCGTATTGCGACTCGCCTGGGTGTCTTTGCCCAGGTTCTGCATGCCCTGGCGCCGAAGATGGGTGAGATTATCATGAACACCGGTTACCGGATGTTCCCGGATTCTCCGTCTGCCGCTGGTAGCAAGTCTGGTGAGAAGCCCAAGGTGTCGACCGAGCAGGTGGCGTTCGCGGCCATTATGCGAGGTATCTACTGGTAAGCTGTCTCCAGGCAAGAAAAAACCCGCTTTGGCGGGTTTTTTTGGTTCTGGCGGTCAGCTTGTCGCTTTTTCCTCGGGCTCAATGAGTGGCGGCGGAAAGCCGCCCAGCTCTTTCCAGCGGTTCACAATGCCGCAGAACAGGTCTGCGGTTTTTTCTGCATCGTAGGCTGCGGAGTGGGCTTCCTTGTTACTGAAAGGGATGCCCGCCAGTTTACAAGCCTGTGCCAGCACCGTATGGCCATAGGCCAGGCCAGCCAGAGTTGCTGTATCAAAGGTGGAGAAGGGGTGGAACGGGTTGCGTTTGATGTCGGCCCGCAAGGCAGCCGCAAATACAAAGTTGTGGTCAAAGGTGGCGTTGTGGCCGACCAGTACCGCGCGCTTGCAGTCGTGGGCTTTCACCGCTTTTCGGATCGGGGAGAAGATTTCGCTCAGGCCTTCCCGCTCAGGAACTGCCTCACGTTCCGGGTTCCAGGGGTCGATGCCGGTGAAGTCCAGGGCAGACTGCTCCAGGTTGGCGCCTTCGAAGGGGTCAATCTGCTGTACGTGGGTTTCCCCCCGGCGCAGCAAGCCATCGTCGTCCATGGTCAGTATGACGGCGGCAATTTCCAGCAGGGCGTCCCGCTCCGGATTGAAACCGGCGGTTTCAACATCGACAACCACAGGCAGGAAGCCACGGAAGCGTTGGGACATAGGATGTGGCGGCTTGTTTTCTTCTGACACTCGAACTCCGATGTTCGTGTTATGAATGAATGATGAGTTACGCCATGCGCCAGTGAACGGTTTCACCGGCCTTCAAGGGTACGATGTTACCGTCGGCCAACGGCAGTTGCTCTGGCATGGTCCAGGGCTCACGTACCAGGGTAATGGTGTCGGTGTTTCGTGGCAGGCCGTAAAAGTCGGCGCCGTTGAAACTGGCAAAGGCTTCCAGTTTGTCGAGAATGCCGAGTTCCTCAAAGACGTCTGCGTACAGGCCAATGGCGCCGTAGGCAGAATAGCAACCGGCGCAGCCGCAGGCGGCTTCCTTTTTGTCGCGGGCGTGGGGTGCGGAATCTGTGCCCAGGAAGAAGCGAGGATCGCCGCTGGCAACCGCTTCGCGCAGCGCCAGCTGATGCTTGTTCCGTTTCAGGATCGGCAGGCAATACAGATGAGGGCGGATACCTCCCACCAGCATATGGTTCCGGTTGTACATCAGGTGCTGTGGCGTCACGGTGGCGGCCAGGTTGCCGCCGGTATGGGCGCGCACAAACTCGGCGGAATCCGCCGTGGTGATGTGCTCCAGCACCACTTTCAGGGTTGGGAAGGCCTCGATGGTTGGGCTCAGGACCCGATCAAGAAACACTTTTTCCCGGTCGAAGATATCAATGTCGGCGTCCGTCACTTCGCCGTGAACCAGAAGCAGCATGCCGCACTCAGCCATGGCTTCAAGAACCGGGTAAATATTGCGGATATCGGTAACACCGGACTCGGAATTGGTGGTGGCGCCCGCGGGGTAGAGTTTGGCAGCGACAACGCCGGCGGCCTTGGCTTCCCGAATGGTTTCGGGGGTCATACTTTCGGTCAGGTACAGCGTCATCAGCGGTTCAAAGCCGGTGCCGCCCGCAGCTGCCCGGATACGCTCACGATAAGCCATGGCTGCGGCCGCATCGGTTACCGGTGGCACCAGATTCGGCATGATGATCGCCCGGCCAAAGCAGGCGGCGGTGGCCGGCACCACGCTGTTCAGTACAGCACCGTCGCGCACGTGCAGGTGCCAGTCGTCGGGGCGGGTGATGGTGAGTGTTCTGGTCATGATGGTATCCGCAAAGCAGCCAAAAAATTTTGCGGATTATATCAGAAGGCGGATGGGAATGTTTTTGCTAATCCAGCCCCTTTGTGGCTCAAGTAATCATTTTGAACGCCGTTAAACAGTCATGTTGGAAACAGACCCGGTTTTCGAGGCGCTCTCACAATGACTTATTCGCTTCGCCATTTACTTCATCAAAAGCTGACAGCTGCAGGCGTGTCGGCTTTGCTTGCTGTGGCAGCTACGCCTGTTTTGGCGACAAGCTACGGTGCCGGCATTGAGAACAGCCAGTGGTACCTGTCGGAATCTGTGTTTGAGTGTTCCCTGGTACACGAGGTACCGGGATACGGCAGGGCGGTTTTCCGCCATCGGGCCGGCGAAGCGTTGAGTTTCTATCTGGAATCCGAGATCCCGGTGATGCGCCCCGGTCGCGGCCAGCTAGTGGTGGAAGCGCCAGCCTGGCGTCCTGGCGTGGCGCCCCGGGCCATCGGCTCGGTAACGGTCTCTGACCAGCCCAGGGCGGTCACGGTCAGCAGTCGTGAGGCAACGCTGATGACTCAGGGCTTGTTGCAGGGGATGCGCCCGACCGTCACACGAGCTGCCCGTTATGATGACCGGCCCGTGCGGGTCCAACTTTCCAACGTTAATTTCTCAGGCCCGTACTCGGGCTACCGGGAGTGCGTATCCAGCCTGCTGCCGGTGAACTACGACCAGATTCGTCGTTCCCGAGTGCCGTTTGTCAGCGGCAGTACCAGCCTGTCTGATACCGACAGGCAGCTGCTGGATAACATCGTGACCTACGTAATGGCGGATTCCACCGTTGAGCGGATATTTGTGGACGGCCATTCAGACAGTGTTGGCAGCCGCATCGATAACCGGGCGCTGTCCGAAGAGCGGGCGAATGTGGTGGCGGACTATCTGCGATCCCGCGGTATCGATGATGACCTTCTGATTGTGCGTGGGCACGGTGACCAGTTCCCGGTTTCCCGCCGGCACGCGGATAATCGCCGTACCACTATTCGCTTGCAACGGCAGGGCGAGCGCCCCGAGTTACAGCAGGCGAACGGCCCGGGTATGGATTTCTCAGGCTGAATGGAGCGGGACTTCTCAGTAAACCGTGCTGAGCAGGTCCAGGTGGGCGGTGACGCTTTCGGCCAGCGCTTTCAGGTGATATCCCCCCTCCAGAGTTGACACAATCCGGTCGTTTGCGTGGTCATGGGCCACGCTGATCAGCATTTCCGTCAACCAGCGATAGTCGTCCACTTCCAGATTCAGTTCTGCCATCGGGTCGAGTTTATGGCCGTCAAAACCGGCGGAAATCAGTACCAGCTGCGGGCGGAAATCCTGCAATTTCTTAAGCCACGCTGCTTCCACCGCTTTACGGTAGTCCAGAGCCGAGCAGTTGGCCTCGATCGGCGCATTGATAATGTTGTCCGCCTGGCGATGCACATGGGAGTGTGGATAGAAAGGGTGCTGGAAGCTGGAGCACATCAGGATGCGTTCGTCTCCGCTAACGATGTCCACGGTGCCGTTGCCCTGATGCACATCGAAATCAACGATCGCAACCCGTTCCAGGTGGTGGAAGGTGAGGGCGCGCATGGCTGCCAGTGCCACGTTGTTATAGAAGCAGAACCCCATGGATTTGGAGCGCTCGGCATGGTGCCCGGGTGGGCGGGCGCAGACAAACGCGTTGGTCACCTGACTACTCATTACCATATCGACCGCCTGGATATTGCCGCCGGCGGCCAGTCGGGCGGCGCGCAGGGTATCCGGCATCATGGCGGTGTCCGGATCGGTAAACACCCGGCCCCGGGTAGGCTGCATCATATCTAGCTGTTGAAGGTAAGTCTCGGGGTGCACCGTTAACAGCTGGTCACGGGTAATTTCTTCCGGTCGAACCCAGTCCAGATCCCGTTCCAGGTGAGTGTCTGCCAGATACGCGAGGATGGTGGAGATTCGCTCAGGGCATTCCGGGTGCTCCGGGCCCATATTGTGCTTCATGCAGTCATCGTGGGAGAAAAATGCCGTGGTCATACGTCTAGCCTGAACCCGAATATGCTTATTTTTCAGGCCATGTTATCAGGGAAAACCGAAGTTTGTCGTATTTCTTTGGTCTAATGGTTGTGATACCGGATTTACATCAGGAAATACCCATCTAAGATAAGTTATACATTGATAAGTATCCTGTTTTATTGAGATTCTTATCCATATCTTCGTCGCCCATGGTCAGGGAGAGTCACCTTGAGTACCCGCTATCTGGAAAGCCTGTTCAATCCTGAATCCATTGCTGTGATTGGTGCTTCCGAACGGGCCGAGAACCTCGGTGGTATGGTACTCCGGAACCTGCTGGGTGGCGGCTATCCAGGCCGCCTGGTGGTGGTCAACCAGACCGACTACGACAACGTGCACGGGGTTCCTTGCGTCAAGAAGGTCTCGAAACTGGATTTTAGCCCGGATCTGGCCATTATCTGTACGCCACCGGATACTGTGCCGAAAATGATTCGAAAGCTCGGCGAATGTGGTGTGCGTACTGCCATTGTGATGACCGGCGGTATGTCACGTACCCACAGTAAAACCGGGCAGCCGTTGATGTATTCGGTGCGGGACGCGGCCCGGGAAACCGGCATTCGGGTATTGGGGCCCAATACCATCGGCCTGATGGTGCCGGCACGTCATCTTAACGCCACCTATGCGCACATGGGCGCCATTCCCGGACGGGTGGCGTTTGTGGGGCAGTCCGGCACCATTGCCAGTTCGGTGATTGACTGGGCTTTTGCCCGGGGTGTCGGGTTTTCTTACTTCCTGACACTGGGCGATGGCATGGACATTGATCACGACGACCTGATCGATTACCTGGCCCAGGACACCCAGACCCGCGCTATCCTTTTGCACATCGAAAATATTCCCAATCCCCGCCGCTTTATGTCGGCGGTACGGGTAGCCTCCCGGACCAAACCGGTTATTGCGGTGAAATCCGGCCGGGTGCCGGAGTCGGAGTGGTTCGCCCATGAGTTACCGGCTGGCATCAAACGCAGTGACCCGATTTACGATGCCATGCTGCAGAGAGCCGGTGTGTTACGGGTGGACGGCCTGGGCCAGATGTTTGATGCCCTGGAAACCCTGACCCGAATGCGCCCGCTGCGGCGCGAATCGTTGGCGATCATGGCCAACGGGGTTGGCCCCGGTGTGCTGGCGGTGGACCGGTTGGCCGACCTGGGCGGCGAGCTGGCGGAACTGTCGGAGCAGTCCGTTGATGCCCTGGCGGAGTTGCTGCCGGCCTACTGGACCCGGAAAAACCCGATCGACCTCAACTACGACGCCACGCCAGAACTCTATGGCAAGGCGATCAAGATTCTCGCCAAAGACCCGAACGTGGCCAACGTGTTGGTGATGTATGCGCCAACCCTGATCGAGGACAGCCTGCAGATTGCCGATGCGGTGGTGCAGGCCTCCAAGGGCACACGGCTGAATATTTTCACCTGCTGGCTGGGGCAGAGCACGGTGATGGATTCCCGTGAAGAATTTTATCGTGCCGGCCTGCCGTCGTTCTTCAATCCTGAGAAGGCGGTCATGGCCTTTATGCAGCACGTCCGTCACCAGCGGGTGCAGAGGCTGCTGACAGAAACACCGGAATCCTTCACCGACCATTTCGCCGACCGTGCCAATACCCGGAAACTCGTGGCCCGGGCACTGAGCGATGGCCGGAGGCATCTGTCCAACCGCGAAGCCCGGCGGGTGATCTGTGATTATGGCATCAACACCATCGACACCGTTTACTGTGACGATGTGGAAGAGGTGCTCGAAGTGTTTGCGGTGGAGCGCCGGCCCATTGATATTACGGTGGTGCATGAACAGGGCTGCTTTCCGTTTCTGGACCTGAGCCCTACCCAGCGCCGATACAAAGGCACGGTCAAAAAGCTCAACAGTGAGCAAGCGATTATTGATAGCTGCCGCTTCCTGATGGATGAGTACCGGGAGCACTTCCCCCGCAGCGGATTTCTCGGTTTTGCCGTGCAGCGGTCGTATCAGCATGTGGGCGGCATTGAATTCAGTGTGGGGATCACCCGGGACAACTTGTTCGGCCCACTGGTGGTGTGCGGTGCGGCGGGGGCTCAGATCAACATCATGACCGACCGGCAAATTGCCTTACCGCCGCTGAACATGGTGCTGGCCCGCGAGTTGCTGCGCCGCACCTACATGTACAAGCTGTTGAAGGAGCACAGCCTCAAGCCTGAGGAAGACATTCGTGCCGTGTCGGAGACGTTGGTCACTCTGTCTCAGATTGTCATCGACATCCCGGAGATTCGGGGCCTGGAGATTGCGCCACTGCTGTTCAACGAGCAGGGGGCGGTGGCGGTAAACATTGCTATTGATCTGGATGACCGCCGGGGCAAACCGATCATCCAGCCATACCCGAGGGAGCTGGAAGAGTGGATTGTGCTGCCGAGATCCGGTCGGCGAGTCATTATCCGCCCGGTGCTGGCGGAAGATGAGCCGGCCCACCGTTCATTCCACGAACATCAGTCACCAGAGTCCATTCGTTACCGGTTCTTCCAGTACCGAAAACATTTCTCCCGGGAAGACGTCGCCCAGATGGTGCAGATCGATTACGACCGTGAAATGGTGTTTATCGCCAATGCACCGCGGCTGGACGGTGAGGGAGAGGAAACCCTTGGCACTGTTCGCACCTGGACAGACGCAGACAACCTGCGCTGTGAGTTTGCCGTGATGGTGGACGACCGGATGAAAGGCGAGGGGCTGGGCGTGGCACTGATGCAGAAAATGATCGACTACTGTCGTGCCCGGGGCACCATGGAAATGATCGGCAACGTGTTGCCGGACAATCGCCCCATGCTGAAGTTGGCAGAGCATCTTGGCTTTGAAACCAAGTACAACCCGGAAGAAGAAGTGATGGATTTGCGGTTGGTGCTGAATGAACCAGTGAAAGACTGGCAGAAGGAGCGGCTGGGGAAAGGGGGCCACTTGTAAGGCCCCCGTCCGTTTTATTCCTCGACGATGGCGGAGCGGTCTTCGCCACCGAGTGCTTCCAGCAGCCCGGGAATCATCCGTGAGAGTTCCAGGGTCATCAGCGAAAAGGCGGCGTCGAACTTGGCCATGGCGTCGTCCACATCCACATCATCCAGCTGGTCCTGCAGGGTTTCACCGAACTTCAGCCGGCGAATGCCCAGTTCTTCATCCAGAATAAACGAGACGTTGTCATCCCAGGTAAGCGCCAGCTTGGTCACCTGCATGCCGGTTTCGAGGTGGTTGCGAATTTCATCGGCTTTCAGGTCCAGGCCCTTGCAACGCACCACGCCGCCGTCTTCTGAAGGATCCTTGAGTTCGCATTCGCTACCCAGCACGATATTGGCAGGGTGATCGATGGTTTCTGTCAGCCAGCCGGTGAAGGTGAAGGCAGGAGCCTGCTCCACCGCCGGCGGCCGAACCGGCAGCGAGCCCAGGCTCTTGCGCAGGGTTGAGGCAAGGTCTTCCGCCTGTTTGGCAGAGCCGGCATCCACCACCAGCACTCCGTCCTGCGGTGCCAGGTAGGCAAAGCAGCGGCGGTTGCGGGAAAACGCCTGGGGCAGCATTTCCAGCATGACCTGCTCTTTGATTTCCTCTTTTTCCTTCTTGCGCACTTTGCGGCCCTGATCCAGCTCGATGGCCTCGGCCCGCTCTTCTACGGCTTCCTTGACTACCGGGCCTGGCAGAATCTTTTCTTCCTTGCGCAGAGCGATCAGGTGGTAACCGTTAGCGCTGTGCACCAATTGCTCACCGTGTTTTCCAAGGGGAGGTACCCAACCCTGGCGGGTGGTTTCCTGGGGGCCGCAGGGCTTGAAGGCATCCGCCTGCAGCTTTTCTTCCAGGGCTTCGGCGGTGATATCAAAAGGCTTGGTGAAACGGAAAATCCGGGCGTTACGAAACCACATTGGGGCTGAATCCTTGCTGTTTGTTCGGAGCGTTGCAAAAGGGCAGGGGATGATACGGCCACACGGTGGTGGCCGTAAAGTGACGGCGATCCGGGCAGATCAGATCTGCATGATTTCTACCAGCACGGTTTTCACGATAAACCCCACAACGCCGGCGCCCAGCACGGTAAACAGGGCAATGGTGCCGAACTTCCCAGCCTGGGATTTTTTGGCCAGGTCCCAAACGATGAAACCCATCCAGACAATAAGGCCCGTCAGAAACACCAGCATGGCGATCTGGGAGAAGACTGCTTCGTTCATGGTTACTCCGATATCAACAGGTACGGTTACTGTTCATCCCGCAGGAAAACCCAGTTGTTTTTATCGGATTGGTCTTCGCTGAAATAATAGCCTTCAAGGTTAAAACCCTTGAGGTCGTCGGCCTGGGTGATCTGATTCTGAATCGCATAGCGGCACATCAGGCCCCGGGCCTTCTTGGCGTAGAAACTGATCATCTTGTACTGACCGTTCTTCCAGTCCTTGAACTGGGGGGTAATCAGGCGGCCGTCAAGCTGCTTCTTTTGCACACTCTTGAAGTACTCGTTGGAGGCAAGGTTAACCAGAACCTGGTCATCTTGCGCCAGCAGCTCGTTCAGGGCCTCGGTAATCTTGCTGCCCCAGAAGGCGTACAGGTCTTTGCCTCGCTGGTTCTCGAACCTGGTGCCCATCTCCAGGCGGTACGGTTGCATCAGGTCCAGTGGTTTGAGCAAACCGTAGAGGCCGGACAGCATGCGCAGATGCTTCTGGGCGAAGGCGAAATCCTGTTCAGAGAAACTTTCCGCGTCCAGCCCGGTATAGACGTCGCCCTTGAAGGCCAGGATCGCCTGGCGGGCATTGTCTGGTGTAAAGGGGGTATGCCAGGTGCGGAACCTTTCGGCGTTAAGCTGGCCGAGTTTGTCGCTGATGCTCATCAGGTTGCTGACCTGATGCGGCTCCAGTGCTTTGAGCTGGTCGATCAGCTCGCAGGCGTCGTCCAGAAAATCCGGTTGTGTATAGGTTTCCGTCGCCAACGGACTGTCGTAGTCCAGAGTCTTGGCAGGGGAGATGATCATCAGCATGTCAGCGGATCCTCATTGCAGAAACGTGAGTAACTGGTCCCTGGTGAACGGCCAGTCCAGCTCCGCGCCGGTGTCGTTACGGCGTAGCACCGGAATGCGTGTGCCGTAGCGCTCAACCAGTTCTTCAGACTGGGCTATGTCTACCACATCCACAGGGATCGGCTCCGGCATGGGCGTGCTGACCAAAAGCGCTTCCGCCAGCTCGCACAAATGGCACTGGGAGGTGGTGTAAAACAGGAGTTCCATTATTTCTTCGGCTGCGCGTCGATTTGCTGGCCGTTGATATCCTGGCTGTCTTTGCCCATCAGGTACAGGTACACCGGCATCAGTTCTTCCGGCGCCGGGTTCTGGTTCGGGTTTTCTGCCGGATAAGCCAGCACTCTCATATTGGTACGGGTGGCACCGGGGTTCAGACTGTTTACCCGGATGTTGTGGCGGTTGTCATCCAGTTCATCCGCCAGCAGCTGGCTAAGGCCTTCGACGGCAAATTTCGATACCGCATAGGCACCCCAGTAGGCCCGGGCCTGGCGGCCAACGCCCGACGAGGTAAAGATCATCGAGGCATCATCGGATTTGCGCAGCAGGGGAATCATTGCCCGGCTGAGTAAAAACGGGGCCGTGGCGTTTACCTGCATCACCTTGTTCCAGGTTTCCGGATCATAAAGCTCTACCGGGCTGCGGGAGCCCAGAATGCCGGCGTTATGCAGCAATCCGTCAAGCCGGCCGAAGTTCTCTTCCAGGGTCATCGCCAGTTCTTCGTATTCCTTGACCGCCGCACCCTCGAAATTCATCGGCACGATGGCCGGTTGCGGGTGCCCGGCGGCTTCAATTTCATCGTAAACCTCTTCCAGCTTGCCTACGGTGCGGCCAACCAGGATGACGGTGGCGCCATGGGCAGCATAGGCTTTGGCAGCGGCGCGGCCGATGCCGCTACCGGCTCCGGTTACCATGACAATGCGGTCTTTCAGAAGATCGGCGGGTGCCTGGTAATCTTGCATAACCTGTCTCCGTGTTCAGGCGGTTACTGGCCAGCTTGGGGCCGGTGATGGAAATGAATCGGCGGCTATTGTAACAGCTTTGCCAGGTCGCTGACGGTATCGACGATGATATCAGCTTGCCACAGGTCAACCGACTCCGGTTGCTCGATGTAGCCGTAGCGAACGGCGATGGTACGCATACCTGCGTTCCGGCCTGCTTCAATGTCCCGTTCGTGGTCACCCACGTAGATCGCCTGTTTCGGCTCTGCGCCAATCTCACGGCATGCCAGGAACAGCGATTCCGGGTGAGGTTTGCGCTCGGCCACATGGTCCGGGCAAATCAGCGTGGCGCATCGTTCTGCAAGCCCGAGGGCTTCGATCAGGGGGATGGCAAACCGGGCGGGTTTGTTGGTAACAATGCCCCAGGGAATAGACCGGCCTTCCAGATCAAGCAGCAACTCGTCCATGCCTTCGAACAGCGTGGTTTCGATGGCGACACCTGCTTCATACAAGTCCAGAAACGCCGTGTGCTTTTCCAGGTAATCCGGGTGTTCCGGCTCCAGGCCAAAGCCGACCCGGATCATCGCCCGGGCGCCGTTAGATACCGAACGCCGGATATGCTCCGCCGGCAAGGGCGCCAGCTCGTGCTGTTGTCGCAGCATATTCAGGCAGCGGATGAAATCCGGGGCGGTATCAATCAGCGTGCCGTCCAGATCGAACAGTACGGCTGAAGGGAGAACGTCAGTCTTCACGAATATCCCGCGCGTGCATCAGGTAATTGACGTCGACATCCCGGCCCAGTTTGTACACCTTGGTTAGCGGGTTGTAGGTCATGCCGGTGAGTTCCTGAACTTCCAGGCCAGCATGGCGCAGGTAGTCGGACATCTCGGAAGGCCGGATAAACTTTTTCCACTCATGGGTGCCCTTGGGCAGCATGTTGAGCACGTATTCCGCACCCACGATGGCAAACAGGAAAGACTTCGGGTTCCGGTTAATCGTGGAGACAAACATGTGGCCGCCCGGGCGCAACATGGCGGCGCAGGCACGGATACCCGAAGCGGGGTCCGGCACATGCTCCAGCATTTCCAGGCAGGTGACCGCGTCATACTGGCCGGCATGTTCCGGATCACGCGCCAGCTCTTCGACGGTGGTTTGCCGGTAATCAACATTCACACCCGATTCCAAACCGTGCAGTTTGGCCACTGATAAGGGCGCTTCACCCATATCGATACCGGTTACATGGGCACCGCGCAGGGCCATGCCTTCCGACAACAGGCCGCCGCCGCAACCGACGTCCAGCACCTTTTTGCCGGCCAGGGCTACCCGCTCGTCAATGTAATTCAACCGCAGGGGATTGATGTCGTGCAGCGGTTTAAACTCGCTGGTGGGGTCCCACCAACGGCTGGCCAGGGCCTCAAACTTGGCAATCTCGTTCTGGTCTACGTTCTGGTTGCTCATGGTGCTACACCTGGGTGAAAAGGTTAACTGAGAATCTGTTGCCGCCATTCACTGACCCGAAGCATCAGGTCAGGTACGTCGATACGGGTCAGGCGACCGTCCTGTAATTGAGGTACGCCGTGAATCCAGCTGTGGCTTACTGCCCGGCCATGGTTGCTGTAAACCAGGTGGGATGCCGGGTCGTAGACCGGCTGCAGGAAAGGATCGCTCAGGTCCACGGCAATCAGATCGGCCAGCTTGCCTGCTACCAGGGAACCCAACTCCTGTTCCCTGCCGAGCGCGCGGGCACCGCTCAGGGTGGCCATTTCCAGCGCCCGGTGGGCGGACAATGCCGAGGCATCCCCGGCCACGACCTTGGCGACCATGGCTGCGGTTTTCAGTTCACCGAACAGGTCCAGATCGTTGTTGCTGGCGGCGCCATCCGTGCCGATGGTGACATTGATACCGTGGTCCATCAGTTTCTGCACCGGGCACAGGCCGCTGGCCAGTTTCAGGTTGGATTCCGGGCAGTGCACGATGTGGGCGCCTGAGCGCACCAGCTGTTCCAGGTCCGAATCGTCAATCTGGGTCATGTGCACGCACTGGGTATTCCTGCCAAGAACCCCTAGCTCTGCCATCCGGGTAACGGGGCGTGAGCCCGTGGCTTTCATGGCTTCATCTACTTCGAAGGCGGTCTCGTGCAGGTGCAGCTGGATGGCCGCTCCGGTTTTTCCGGCCAGGGCGACGGCGTCTTTCAGCGGCTGGTCAGAGACCGTGTAGGGGGCATGGGGGCCAATCGCCGGCATGATGTATTCGTCACCCTGCCATTGTTCGATCAGGGCCGCCCCTTTGCGCAGGTACTCGTCCGGCCCGGAACCCCAGACCGTGGGCATGTCCATCAGCGGAAAACAGACCTGGGCGCGCATTCCGGCATCATGGGCCGCCTGGGCCGTCACTTCCGGAAAGAAGTACATGTCAGAGAAGGTGGTGGTACCGGTACGCAGCATTTCCGCCATCGCCAGCCGCGTGCCGTCCAGCACAAACGGCTCGCTGACGAACCTGCCTTCGGCGGGCCAGATGTGGTCGTTCAGCCAGGTCATCAGCGGCAGGTCATCGGCCAGGCCCCGGAACAGCGACATGGCGGTGTGGCCGTGCAGGTTGATTAGCCCCGGCATGACCACATGACGGTCAAGGTTAACCGTTTCGCGGGTGCGGTATTTCTGGTCTGCCTCTGATTGTGGCAGCACGTCTGCAATGCGGCTGCCCTGCAGGATCACCGCCTGGTGCTCCAGCACAACGCCGAAGGGTTCTACGGGAATCAGCCAGCGGGCGTTGATTCGACTATCGGCTGCAGTGATGGTGTCTGCCGTCATTAACCTGCCTTTGTGTTGTGGGGCTTGGCCAAGCCCTGACATTCAGCTGCAAAGTATAACCAGCTGCCGATGGCAGAACTACCCCGGCGGCAAGGTCATGCCTTGCCGGAAGGGCATTGATGCTCAAACCGGGCAGGCAAACGGGCGCCTTGGCGTTATACTGGCGGTTTTCAGTTACCGGAATGGAGTTGACTATGGCAAAACACACTGCCAATCGATCGATGGGCACCGTGGCCCTGCGCTGGCAGGGCGATAGCCTCGAGTTGCTGGACCAACGCCTGCTGCCCGCAGAAGAGCATTGGATTAAAGCTGAAGGCGCTTCCGGTGTCGCCCAGTGCATTACCGATATGGTGGTGCGTGGAGCCCCTGCGATCGGCATCAGTGCCGCCTATGGTGTTGCCCTGGCCGCCAGGCACGCGGGCGCAGGCGATTGGCGGGCAGAGGTGCACAAGGCCATTGACGAGCTGGCGCAATCCAGGCCAACGGCGGTTAACCTGTTCTGGGCTCTTGAGCGCATGAAAGGCGTGTTTGAGCGTTGTGAATCCCTGGCTGAAGCCACCCGTCAGCTGGCCGCCGAGGCAGTGCACATTCATGAGGAAGATCTGGCGGCGAACCTTGCTATGGCGGACCATGCGCTGGAAGTCATGGCGCCTGAAAAGGCCATGACGGTGCTGACGCACTGCAATACTGGTGCCCTGGCAACCGGCGGCTATGGCACGGCGCTCGGTGTGATACGCCGGTTGCACGAGGAAAAGCTGCTGAGCCGTGTGTACGCGGACGAAACCCGGCCCTGGTTGCAGGGCAGCCGGCTGACGGCGTGGGAGCTCACCCGCGACAATATTCCGGTCACCCTGAACGCCGATGGCGCTGCGGCGGCCATCATGGCGTCGGGAAAGGTGAAGTGGGTGGTGGTCGGTGCCGATCGAATTACCGCCAATGGCGATGTGGCGAACAAGATTGGTACTTACAATCTGGCGGTTCTGGCCCGTCATCACAAGGTCGGTTTCATGGTGGTGGCACCCTCCAGCACGGTGGATATGGCGTTGGCGTCTGGCCAGGATATTCCCATTGAAGAGCGTGATGGCACCGAGGTTCGGGAAATCCGGGGAATTCCGCTGGCACCGGCTGGCGTTGAGGTGTTCAACCCGGTGTTTGATGTGACGCCAGCCAGCCTGATTGATGCGATTGTTACGGAAAAAGGTGCGGTCAGGAATCCGAACATCACCGGTATGCGTGCATTATTTGCCTGAGGGCGCTTTTTTCTCGGTAGGCCCGGAGGGCTGCAGGCTTGCCTTCAGTTCCTCCATCTCGGCTTCCTGCTGTTCGATAAAGTGCATCGACATCTCGAAGCTATGGCGGGTGAACTCCAATACCTTGCGGAACCCTTCGTCCGAGAGATTGCGGGCGTCATCATGGCGCCGGAAGATATTGATAAATTCCCGCTCCCGCTCGAACTGCAGGGGAATGCGGCCGATGCCCCAGTCGTTCAGAATCTGCCACACCTCCGGATTATAGTTCCGGGTGGTGCGCATGATAAACGGAATGGGGTCGTTCCTGGCGATCAGCGCTGCCAGGCGCAGGATCAGTTCGAAAGACAGAGTAGAGGTGCCGTTTTCGATGGCCTCAAGCAGGGACTTATCCTTGAGGTTCAGCGCCTCGCTCATCTCAGACAGGGTGAGGCCGGCAACTTCCCGGATGTCTTTCAGGGACTGGCCGGCAGCGAGCATGGTTCGCAGCTGGTCCTGGGAATTGATCAGTGCCCGGCCAACCCGCAACGAGGTATCGGTGGCCCGGGCACCCAGCCGGAGTGCCGAACCGGTAAAGCCTACAATGCGGTCGAGCATGCCATCGGAGGTTTTATTCCGGCCGCCGGACGGTTCAATGCTCTCCACCTGTTCCATGGAGCGCATGGCATGGAGCGCGTCCAGCAGCATATCCTGCAGGACGCGGGCCCGTTGGCTGCTTTCCGGTTGATCCTTCGCTGCCGGGTCAGTCATGGCGACTACCTGGCTTCAGCCTTGGCGGCAAATTGCGTTGGCTTCAGGATAGACGCGGTACGCTGATCAAGCTCGAGCAGGTCGGCCATGATATGGCCGCCTTCCCGGATCACAAAGTCCAGCTCTTCGTCGGTGCTGTCGAGATCAGCGGCCTGTTCGTCCTGCCATTGTTCTAGCTCATCCAGGGTCTTGAACGGCTCTTCTCCGCGCAGTTCCCGGCGGGCGTTGGCAATGGTCAGCCGAGTCCGCTCGATCTGTTCGTGGTGCGCCTTGCGTTCATCCATATTCAGGCTGACGTAGGTCATTTCACGTTGCTTGGTCAGGAATTCAATTTCCTGCTCCAGCAGGCTGAATTCCGGGCTGGCAGAGAACCGGGCTTCATGACGCTTGCGCAGCTCGTCAATCACACCGCTGAAATCAAAGTAACGGGTGTGGGGCACGGCTTCGATCTGGTCCCAGGGCAGGGCATGATCCAGCGCGTCTTCGCCAATTCGCGACGTGTCGACCCGTGACGGAATCTCGATATCCGGAATGACCCCCTTGTGTTGGGTGGAACCACCAGACACCCGATAGAACTTGGACTGGGTGATCTTCAGCTGACCATGGTTCAGTGGCCGCACGGCCTGCACCGTGCCCTTGCCGAACGTCTGAGAGCCGACCACCAGGCCGCGGCCGTAATCCTGAATGGCGCCGGCAAAGATCTCGGAGGCCGAGGCGCTCATGCGGTTCACCAGGACCACCAGCGGGCCGTCGTAGGCAACCGAGGGGTCTTCGTCGTTGAGAATCTGCACGTCGTTGTTCGCGTTGCGAATCTGTACGGTCGGGCCCTTGTCGATAAACAGGCCTACCAGGTCATTGGCTTCATGCAGGGCGCCGCCGCCATTGTTGCGCAGGTCCATGACCACGCCATCCACGCCCTGTTCCTTGAGGTCGTCCAGCAGTCTGCGTACGTCCCGCGTGGTGCTCTTGTAGTTGGGGTCGCCGGCCTGCATGGCCTGGAAATCCGCATAGAAGGTCGGAATGGTGATCACGCCAACCCGGTAGGTTTCACCGGAACGATCCAATTCGATGATGTCCTTGCTGGCGCTTTGTTCTTCCAGTTTGACTTCGTCCCGGTTGATGGCAATGGTGCGGGTGACGCTCTCGTCGGCGGCGTTGGCAGGAATCACTTCCAGCGTAACGGTGGAGTTACGGGGGCCACGTATCAGGTCGACCACCTCGTCCAGACGCCAGCCAATGACGTTAACCGGCTTTTCGCCCTCCTGAGCCACGGAGATGATACGGTCTGCCGTTTGCAGTTGGCCCTGCTTGGCGGCGGGGCCGCCAGGCACCAGGCGAACCACTTTGGTGTATTCGTTGTCGGATTGCAGGACCGCACCAATGCCCTCAAGTGACAGGCTCATGTTGATGTTGAAGTTTTCAGACGTGCGCGGTGAGAAATAGGACGTGTGTGGGTCCCACATGCCGGCAAAGGCATTCATATACGCCTGAAACGCATCCTCGCTGCGGGCCTGGTAGGCGCGTTTCAGCTGACCTTCATAGCGGCGGCGCAGGTTGTCTTTGATGGTGTCGTCTTCCGTACCGTTCAGGCGCTGGGCCAGCACGGCATTTTTGATTCGTTTGATCCAGAGGGCATCGAGGGCTTCCTGGTCTGGTTCCCAGTCGGCCTTGGAGCGATCCACCCGAATGCGTTCATCGGTGTTGAAATCGAGCTCATCCAGGCCGTTATCAATAACATTCAGGGCAAACTGAAGCCGCTCGATGATGCGCTGTTGAACCAGGTTGTAGATCTCGAACCCTGGCTGAAGCTGGCCTGTTTTCAGGGCGGAGCCAAGCCGGGATTTGGCCCTGGCGAGCAGTTCGATATCTTTTTGGGACAGATAGATGCGCTGGCCATCCAGGTATTTCAGGTACGCATCGAACACATCGCCAGAAAGCTCATCACTGATGCCAAGATTACGGAAATGTGTGAATTGCAGTTGGCGGGCAATCAGGATGTTGGCCCGGGCCTGGTCAATGGTCGGGGCTACGGGCTGGTAAACTGCCGTGTCGTCAATTTTTGCCTGCGCGACGGACATGCCAGACATCAGCAAAGAGAGTGTCAGTGCTGTGCAAGCGCCCACCCTGCTGGTTCTGGATGGCTTGGTGTGACGCTGCATGAGTTTTTCCGCAATGGCCATAAATGCTACCTGACGATACTGGACGGCTGAACAATCGGATTTCAGCCTAACATGTTCAGACGCCGATGACTGTGACGACGACTCTGACCCGTAATGAATTTATTGTAGGCAACCGCTACACCTGTTGCCATAGGCCATGGGTATCGCTTCGTGACAATATGTCCATATACGTTGCTGCCTATCTTTTCAGATTGGGGCAGGTTGCAGGAAGTAAAGAGGATGGGGGCGTAAAACGGCCGGAGGAGGAATCCCTCCGGCCGGTTGGGTCAGGCGAAGGACTCGTTGTTTTCTGCCTTTTGCAAAAGCAGTGCTGGTGGCGTGAAGCGCTCACCATACTGGTCCGCCAGCTGCTGTGCCCGTTCAGCGAAAGCACGAACCCCATACTGGTTGACGAACTGGATGGCACCGCCGGTCCAGGGGGCGTAGCCGATGCCGAAGATGCTGCCAATGTTGGCATCTTCCACGGTTGTCAGCACGCCTTCCTCGAGACATCGAATGGTCTCGATCGCCTGCATGAACAGAATGCGGTCTTTCAGGTCCTGCAGCTGCACACTGCGGGCCTTGGCCTGATCCACGAACAGGTTCTCCAGTTCTGGCCACAGGTACTTTTTACCTTTCTCCGGGTACTCGTAGAAACCGGCACCGGCGGCTTTGCCCTTGCGGCCGTGGGTGTCGACCATGGCATCGATGACAGCTTCGGCCGGGTGTGGCTGCCAGGTGCCGCCGGCGGCTTCGGTGTCTTTCTTGCTTTGCGCGCGGATGTGCTGCATCAGCGTCATACTGACTTCGTCGGAGATGGCCAGCGGCCCCACGGGCATACCGGCCAAAAGCCCTGCATTCTCGATACTTGAGGGATGAATGCCTTCAGCCAGCATGCTGATGCCCTCGTTCACGAACGTACCGAAGACCCGGGAGGTAAAGAAGCCGCGGCTGTCGTTCACCACAATGGGGATCTTGCCGATTTGCTGCACGTAATCGAAGGCCCGGGCCAGGGTGTCGTCGGAGGTTTGCTCGCCAACGATGATTTCCACCAGCTGCATCTTGTCTACCGGGGAGAAAAAGTGCAGACCGATGAAGTTGTCCGGCTTGGCAGAAGCCTTGGCCAACTGGGTAATGGGAATGGTGGAGGTGTTGGAGGCAAAGATGCCGTTGGCCACCATTTTCGGCTCGGCTTCCTGGGTTACCTTGGCTTTGAGATCGCTGTCTTCGAACACGGCTTCGATGATCAGATCGCAACCTTCCAGGTCGTCGGCGGAAGCCGTGGCTTTAATGCGGGCCAGCAGCTCGTCTTTCTGGGCTTCGGTCATGCGGCCGCGACTGACTTTCTTGGCCAGCAGGTTTGCGGAATAGCTTTTGCCCTTTTCCGCGTTTTCCACGGAAACATCCTTCAGCACCACCTCAATGCCGCGGCTGGCGGTGGAGTAGGCAATGCCGGCACCCATCATGCCGGCACCCAATACCCCGACTTTCTTGAAAGTTTCTTTTTCAACACCGGCTGGGCGGCTGCCGCCAGCCTTGATGGCGTTAAGCTGGAACCAGAAGGTGCCGGTCATGTTCTTGGCCACCTGACCGGTGGCCAGCTCGGCAAAGTAACGGGTTTCAATCAGGCTGCCGTTGTCGAAGTCCACCTGGGCGCCTTCCACGGCGGCGGCCAGAATACGTTCAGGGGCAGGGTAACAGCCTTTGGTTTTCTGCTTGAGCATCGCGGGTGCGATGGCCAGCTTCTGCGCCATGGCAGGGTGATGCGGGGCGCCGCCGGGGAATCGGAAGCCTTTCTGGTCCCAGGGCTGCTGGCTCTTGGGGTTGGCTTCGATGAAGGCCCGGGCCTTGGCGATCATGTCTCCCGATGAGCTGGCCAGTTCATTCACGATTCCGGCTTTCAGGGCTGCTTTGGGGTTCACCTTCTTTCCTTCCATCAGGAACGGGAAGGCGGCTTCCAGGCCGATCATCCGGGGCAGACGCTGGGTACCGCCACCGCCGGGTAGCAGGCCCAAGGTCACCTCTGGCAAGCCCAGTTGGGTGCGGTCGTCATCAATGGCAACGCGGTGATGGCAGGCCAGGGCAAGTTCCAGGCCACCACCCAAAGCGGTGCCGTTGATGGCAGCCACCACTGGTTTGCCACAGGTTTCCAGCACTCGCATGTCGGCTTTCAGGCCGTTGACCATGTCTTCAAATTCTTTGGCCTGCTCGCGAGTGACTTTGTACAGTTCGTTCAGGTCGCCGCCGGCGAAGAAGGTCTTCTTGGCGGAGGCGAGAATGATACCTTTAATGTTGTCCAGGTCACCTTTGACCTTATTGACGGTTTCGGTCAGGGCGGTCCGAAATTCACCATTCATGGTGTTGGCGGACTGGCCCGGCATGTCGATGGTCAGGGTCAGAATCTGGTCTGAACCCAGTTCGTATTGGATGGCACTCATGGTCGGTTCCTTTTATTTGAAAGTGGCGTTCAGACGCGCTCGATAATGGTGGCAATGCCCATGCCGCCGCCCACACACAGGGTGGCCAGGCCGTAGCGCAGTTCACGGCGTTCCAGTTCATCCAGCAGGGTGCCGAGGATGATGGCGCCGGTAGCGCCCAGCGGGTGGCCCATGGCGATGGCGCCGCCGTTTACATTCACTTTCTCGTCCGGAACGGACAACTCTTTCTGGAACCGCATCACCACCGAGGCGAAGGCTTCGTTCACTTCAAACAGGTCGATCTGGTCCACCGTCATACCGGCTTTCTCCAGCGCCTTTCGGGCGGCGGGGGCAGGGCCGGTGAGCATGATGGTGGGGTCGGTGCTGGTAACCGCTGTGGCGACAATGCGTGCGCGGGGCTTCAGGCCCAGTTCTTTGCCTTTGGCTTCGCTGCCGATCAGCATGGCGGTGGCGCCGTCGACAATGCCGGAGGAATTGCCGGCGTGGTGCACGTGATTGATCTTCTCCACGTAGTGATACTTCTCACGGGCCACGCCATCAAAGCCCATTTCGCCCATCATCTGAAACGAAGGCTTGAGGCCGGCCAGGGATTCCACGGTGGTGTTACCGCGTACATGCTCGTCCCGGTCCAGGATCACCACGCCGTTCTGGTCGGTGACTGGCACAATGGATTTCGCAAAGTAGCCCTTTTCCCAGGCGCTGGCCGCTTTTTGCTGGGATTTTACGGCAAAGCCATCGACATCTTCGCGACTGAAGCCTTCCAGAGTGGCGATCAGATCGGCACCGATGCCCTGGGGCATGAAACCGGTGTGCAGGTTGGTTTCCGGGTCGGTTGCCCAGGCGCCGCCATCGGAGCCCATCGGAACGCGAGACATCGCCTCTACACCACCGGCAACTACCATGTCTTCCCAGCCGGAACGCACTTTCATGGCGGCCAGATTCACGGCTTCCAGGCCGGAGGCACAAAAGCGGTTCAGGGTGACGCCGGCCACTTTTTCGTCCCAGTCGGCTGCGAGTGCGGCAGTTTTGGCAATATCCGCGCCCTGATCGCCCACGGCGGTGACACAACCCATCACGATGTCGTCTACCTGGGCGGTATCGAGCTGGTTACGCTCCTGCAGGGCCTTGAGCACGGTGGTCAGCAGGGAGATGGGTTTGACGCTGTGCAAAGATCCGTCTTTCTTTCCGCGGCCGCGTGGCGTGCGGACGGCATCGAAGATGTACGCCTCGGTTGTCATGGTTGTTCCTCTGTTGATTGTTTTCCGGGCACGTTAGATTCAGAGCAGTAACCATAGCGGTTACTCGCTGCGCTGGGTAATGACAGGCGCTGCCAATCCCATTGGCTAAATTGCTCAGTCACAATGACAGCAGGCGGTTCGCCTTCTATGTTGAAGAGTAGATCATCAGCAAGCAGGCATAGGTGTGGTTATGTCACTGAGAGACGCGATCGACAACTTCTACGAACGGCTGGTGCTGGATGCCATTGATGCCACTCGGCAGGAAACGGACACGGCGGATTACCTGACAGACGTGATGTGTGTGGCTTTGAACCGGTTGCCCGCCCGCTACTATCGGCACACGATTGATATGATGTTTTATCTGGCGGATGAAGAGTTGAAAGAGATGAAACAAAAATCCCTGGCCGCGGTGAAGCAGGCCAGGGATTTTGTCAGTGAGCACCAGCGGGATTGAGTTCAGTCCGACGCAAGCATGGCATCCAACGCCCGGTTCAGGCGGTCGGCATTTTCCGGCGTTACATCATCGCCGCCAGGCTGGCTGCACCATAGGGCCACCAGTCTTTCCAGTTCTTTGAGGGGCGTTTCGGTCTCGCCATTACCGAGCCCCTCGGCCAGCCTCTGAACCTGAATTTCCATCCGGCGCTGCTGGTCGTGTTCCGGAGTCGGTGCGCCCGCCAGAATTTCGGCCCGTATGGCCAGATCTTTGCCAGCTAATCGGTCGGTCCCGTTGCTCAATTTGGCCCAATGGGGCGGCAGGGCATCGTCGGCCAGGCGCCCCTGGGCCTTGTCGGTGATCAGCGTTTTCCAGGACTCGAGAGTATTGGCCATTGCTCTAGCCTGGGTAATCCTATCCAGCCGTTGCCGCAGCTGCTGAACCCGTTCTCTAACCTCACCCGAAAGCGCGCCGCCGGCAACCTGCTTTACCGCAGCCCGGGCTTCACTCAGCATGGCTTCATTGGCTTCTGCGTCCAGGTATTGGTATTGAGCCAGCACGGCCTGTGCGGCCTGGTCCGCCTCTTCTGTCGCCTGCTGACGTGCTGAACGCTGGGCATCACGGCGCGCGAAAATCTGGTCACAGGCTTTGCGGAATGCCTGCCACATTTTGCGATCTTCCCGGTGGCGGGTAATGCCGATGGCTTTCCATTCGGTTTGCAGGGCCTTCGCCTGCTCCATGGCTTCCTGTAGGGGTTCGTGCTCAATCAGTGCCCTGGCGCGGTCAACAATGGCCTGTTTCAGAGCTTCGTTCTTAAGGCGTTCATCGTCAAGCGGGCGTTCCAATTGTTTGAGAAGCTCGTCAAAACGCTTCTGAACCAGGCGATTGTCTTTGAAATCCACCGGCCAGGCGCTTTTCCATTCCTGGCGGGCGGTTTGGTGAATGCGTTCTGCCGCCTTCCAGTCAATAGAAGACCAGTCGGCATTGGCCAGGAAGTGCTCCAGTTGGTCACAGATCGCCTCCCGCGTGTGCAGGTTGGCCTGTTTCAGATCCGATTTTGCCTCAAAGTAGGCTTTGCAGGGCTCGTAAGCTGTATCGGACGCCGCCTTGAAACGGCTCCAGAGCGACCGGTCGGATGAGCCGCCCAAGTCGCGCCATTCGTTCTGCAGTTCTTTGATGCGCTCGGCTTTGATCTCCGGCTCAATGGGCTGATCCGCGAGGTGCTCCATCTGTTCACAGAGAGCGAGTTGTTTGGGTTCCGTCGCAAACCCTTGCCAGTCGCTCAGCTCCCGGAACTGGCCGGTGAGCAGTTGCATCCTGGCCTGAAGCTGTTTGCGCTGGCGACCGTCCAATTGTTGGAACTGGTTCTGGGCGAGCTTGAGCAGCTGCTTGGATTCTTTGAACTGCTTGGCCTCGAGGGCCGATTCCAGCTTCGGAAGGGTGTTGTGCAGTGCCTCGGAAGCGGCTTTCTGCTCGTCCCGGTTGCCGCCGGCCGGCTGTGCTGGCCGTGGTTTGCCCGCCAGTTTGCGAACCGGCGCAAGCTCAGCTGGCTGGGGGAAGTCTGATGGCCACTCAATTTCCTTCAGCAGCTCAAGGGCTTTCTGACGATGGCCATCGTCAGCCTCTTCAGTACCTGCTACCTGTGTTAGTTCAGAGAGAGTGTCCCTGGCCTGGGTAAACCTGCGAACGGCGCTGAGATAGTTGCGCAGCGCCAGCATTCGCGATTCGTAATCTTTTTGCTCCTGCTTCTCTACCTGGGTATCCCGGGTGGCTTCCAGCCATCGGTTTTCCTGGGTCTTTTGCAGGGCATCCAGGGCGGATAGGGAGGGTAGGGCGCTGGATTCCTGGGAAGTCAGGTCGCTCAGGGTCTGCTCAAGCAGGGCCAGTGTCTCTGAGCGTTGAAGTGCCTGTTCCCGGTGGCGTGCCTCTTCCTGCCGCGCCTGTTCCATCTGTTTCAGGCGCTCCCGGCACTGGTGCACGGCTTCCAGAAACTGCTGGGATTGCTCTGCTGTGGCGCTTGACTGGACCTCACTCCAGTTATCCTGCAGTGCTTCCAGCCGCGCCTGATAGAGTTTGAGGTCTTCACTGGCGGCCTGATCTTCAGCCTGGCCGATCAGGGTTTTGATTCTCTGGCGAACGGCGGTTTCGGCAGCTTGCTGTTCCTTCAGGCTTTGAAGGCTCTGCTTGACGGTCTGGTAAACACTTTTGTCCCGGCCCTTGGCCCGTTTCTGGACTTGCTGTAGCTGGATCTCATCTGTAAGAGCGGCGGCAGCTTCAAGCCGGATGGTTGCGGTCAACCCGTCAATCGCCAATGTGGCCAGTTGGGCCTGGTCCGGGTTGCTTCCGAGTTGTTGTTCCTGCTGTTTTTTTAGGAGCTGCCTGGTTTCTTCCTGTGAGGGTTGACTGGGTTCAGATTTTGCCGGTGTCCGGGGTGCGGTTGCCGGGTTGGCCTTGCGAGACTTGAACAGTTTCTGAATGAATGCAGCCATACAAAGGTATCCTTCGGGATTGAAACCAGTCAGCAGTGGCGGCAAAGTGGGCCGCCACCGTTCATCGGCTCACAGGCGTGGGCCGGGTAGTTGAAAGAATCGGCCGCTAGTCTAGCGTTTTGGATGCATTTGCGGGAAGGGGCTTTATGGCAAAACACGAAAAAGATCAGGACCCGGAATACAGAGCCCGCTCTGCGGCACTGCGCCTGCTTGCCCGCAGAGAGCACAGTCGTTACGAGCTGGTATTAAAGCTGCGGCAACGGCGTATTGAAGGCGATCTGATTGATACTGTCCTGGATGAGTATGAGCGCGAAGGCTGGCTGAACGATCAGCGCTTTGCCGATGTGTATGCCCGGCAGAGAATGGACCTTGGCTATGGGCCCTTGAGGATTCTGGCAGAGCTGCAACAGCGGGGCGTTCATCTCACTCCGGAATGTCTCGATGAAGTCTCAGAGGAAGACTGGTGCCAGCGAGCTGTCCGCTTGCGTGCCAAACGTTACGGCCTGGGGCGGCTGGACGATGATTTGCCGGAGAAGCTACGGCAGTCACGATTCCTGAGTCGCAGAGGCTTCTCTGCTAATCAGGTAGAGCGGGCGCTGCAAGCGCGTGAGGAAGAATGGGGCGATGAGTTCTCGTGGTGAGTCTGGGGGAGCATTTGCCCACTTACAGAGTGGGCGGAATCATCCCCAGTTCCGGCGGCAAGGCTGCCCGCAAATCCGGCCCCGGCGTCTCAGGTGATTCTGCCTGTGCGGCTGTTTCTCCAGGCTGCCGATCAAGCCACACCACTTCCTGATCAGCGTCAGGTTTGGGTTGGTCGGGTTCCGTAATGCGGGTGAGTACATCGTAATACCGGCGAATGTTCTGAACGTACACCACCGGTTCGTGGCCGCGGGCATAGCCAAAGCGGGTTTTGGTGTACCACTCTTTCTGGGCCAGCAGCGGCAGAAATTCTTTAACATCCATCCAGCGATCTGGATTTCTTCCGGCGGATTCCGTCAACCTTCTCGCATCTTCCAGGTGGCCGAACCCGACATTGTAAGACGCCAGGGCGAACCAGGTGCGGTCAGGCTCCGGAATACGCTCGGGGATCTTGGCGTGCACCATCTTGAAATAGCGGGCGCCACCTTCAATGCTCTCTTCAGGATCAAGGCGGTTGTTGATGCCGATGTAGCTGGCGGTGGTGCGGGTGAGCATCATCAAGCCCCGAACCCCGGTGGGTGACACTGCATTCGGGCGCCAGTGGGATTCCTGGTAACCGATCGCAGCCAGCAGTCGCCAGTCGAGGTCAATGTCTCTTGCGTAGTCCTGGAACAGCGACTGGTACTTCGGCAGGCGATTTTCCACGTGGTGCATAAATGTGCGCGCGCCTACATAGTTCAAACGGTCGAGGTGGCCGTAAAAGCGTTCTGCCAGTTGGGCCATCGAGCCATTACCCTGCGCTCTCTCCAGAAACTCTGTGGCAGCGTTTGCCAGTGTCTCATCCTGGGCAATCGGGAACAGCCACACCAGGTCTCTGGGCTCACCTAGAGCAAACCCTTCCTTGACCATGGGAAAGTAGACATGGTTCAGGTCCAGCTCATTCGATGAAACGGCAGCGTAGGCAATTTCTCCGGATTCAACCCTCGCCAGCAGCCCCGCAGCATCCAGCCCAGGATGGATGTGCCGGTGAATCAGGGCACCTTCCGGGTCATCGGCAATCAGGTGCTCATGGTTGCTGTCAGCGAGCAGGTGCAGGGTTTCACCGCCAAGGTCAGCCAGTGAGGCTGGACGGGGGAAGTCACGGTTATAAACCACAACCGATTGCGCCTGCACGCCGATGGGAACTGCGCGATACCTGCTTTCAAAATCGGGTTGCTCGGCCAGGCCGGCGAGGCCGATGTGGGCGTAGTTACGCGAGAGTACGGAGAGAATCTCGGTGTTGTCTTCGGCCACCCGCACACGCAGTTCGACCCCCAGTTCTTCAGCGAACCGGCGGGCAAGCTCGTAATCGTATCCGGTTGGTGCGTCTCGGCCCTCGTAGTAGATGGAAGGGGCTACGCGGGTAATCACGTGAAGCACACCCACGTCCCTGACCTCCTGGAGCGTGGTCGGGCGGGAACAGCCGGTCGCGGACAATGCTGTGGTCAACACTAACGCCAGCGGAAAACTGGTACTGCGAAGATGCCTGAAAAATCGCGACAAATCCCTGATCTCCATATAGCTCAATGTTCAGGAGGATGTGACCGGGTCACTGTTTTTCCTGTTTTATGATGCCTGAGGCTTTCCATGCGCCTGACCAATGATCCCCTGAGACTTCAGCGGGGTCAATCAAACTGATTAATTACTGTGCAAAACAATGTTAATTGTACAGCTGCTAAAGAACCTACCTTGCGCTGTATCCTGCGTTCGGTTTCAAGTATCATGGCGGCCTTTCAGACGTCCCCCGATTCGCGCGATACAGGTTGATATCATGCTTGAACTTCGCGGCGCTCCCGCGCTCTCGCCTTTCCGTTCCAGAAAGCTGCACTCCCGGATTCAGCAACTTGTTCCTGATGTGGAGCATGTATACGCCGAATTCATGCACTTTGTGGATCTCGATGCCGACCTTTCCGATGCGGAACAGGCAATACTTGATCGCCTTCTTACCTACGGGCCCAGTGTCGAACTGGAGCAGCCAGATGGTGTTTTGTTTCTGGTGGTCCCGCGCCCGGGCACACTCTCTCCGTGGTCCAGCAAGGCCACCGATATCGCTCGCAACTGTGGCCTGCGACAGATTCGCAGAATTGAACGCGGTATCGCTTACTACGTGCGCTCTTCCAGCAAGCTTGGCCTCGAACAGCGAGAAAAAATTGCAACCCTGCTGCATGACCGAATGACCCAGAAAGTATTCCATGAGACGGGTGGCGCCGAGTTGCTGTTCAGTCATGACGAGCCCCGGCCCCTCGGCCGGGTGCCGGTGTTGGCCGGTGGCCGGGGTGCTTTGGTTGAGGCAAACGGGCGCCTCGGCCTTGCCCTGGCCGACGACGAAATCGATTACCTGGTAACGGCGTTCACCGACCTTGAGCGTGATCCGACAGACGTCGAGCTGATGATGTTTGCCCAGGCAAACTCGGAGCATTGCCGCCACAAGATCTTTAACGCCTCCTGGGATATTGATGGCGAAGGCCAGGAAAAATCCCTGTTTGCAATGATCAAGAACACCTTCGAGATGAACAGCGAAGGTGTGCTCTCCGCCTATAAGGACAACGCTGCAGTTATTACCGGTAGCGAGGCGGGCCGTTTCTTCCCGGCGCCGGAAACCGGTGTTTACAGTTATAACCGGGAACCGGTGCATATTCTGATGAAGGTGGAAACCCATAACCACCCGACTGCGATCTCACCCTTTGCCGGCGCCGCAACAGGCTCCGGTGGCGAGATCCGCGATGAAGGTGCGACCGGCCGTGGTTCCAAGCCCAAGGCGGGCCTTGCCGGCTTTACCGTTTCCAACCTTAATATTCCGGGCGACGAGCAGCCATGGGAGTTTGGTTACGGCAAGCCGGACCGGATCGCCTCGCCGCTGGATATCATGATTGAAGGTCCCATCGGTGGTGCCGCTTTCAATAATGAGTTTGGCCGGCCCAACCTGGCGGGTTACTTCCGGACCTTTGAAGAGAAGGTTCCCGGTGCGGCGGGCGAAGAAGTGCGTGGTTACCACAAGCCCATCATGATTGCCGGCGGCCTGGGTAACATTCGCGAGAATCACGTCGAGAAGGGCAATATCCCGGTCGGCGCCAAACTGATCGTGCTGGGCGGCCCTTCCATGCTGATCGGACTTGGAGGTGGCGCTGCGTCCTCCATGGATTCCGGTTCCAGCAATGAGAATCTGGATTTTGCGTCGGTTCAGCGGGACAACCCCGAGATGGAACGCCGTTGCCAGGAGGTGATTGACCGTTGCTGGCAGATGGGGGAAGACAACCCGATTTGCTTCATCCACGATGTGGGCGCGGGTGGTCTTTCCAACGCCATGCCTGAACTGGTCAAAGATGGTGGCCGGGGCGGCAAGTTCGAATTGCGTGACATCCCGAGTGACGAGCCGGGCATGTCACCCCTGGAAATCTGGTGTAACGAATCCCAGGAACGCTACGTGATGGCCGTGGCACCGGAAAATCTGGACTTGTTCGATGCCCTTTGCCGCCGTGAACGCTGTCCTTATGCCGTGATCGGTGAAGCTACCGAAGCGCACCACCTGGAACTGGGCGACTCCTATTTTGATGACAAGCCTGTCGATCTGCCAATGGAAGTGTTGTTTGGCAAACCGCCGAGAATGCATCGCAGTGTTGCGCGTTCGTCGTTTACCAAACCGATCTTCGATTCCACCAAGATCGATTTGCACGATGCCATTCGTCGCGTACTCCGCTTGCCGTCGGTGGGCTCCAAGAGCTTCCTGATTACCATTGGTGACCGCACCATTACCGGGCTGGTCGCACGCGATCAGATGGTTGGTCCCTGGCAGGTGCCGGTTAGCGATGTGGCCGTTACCGCGGCATCCTTCGACGTGCGCACCGGTGAGGCCATGGCCATGGGCGAGCGCACGCCGCTGGCGGTGATTGATGCTCCGGCTTCAGGCCGAATGGCCGTAGGTGAAGTGATTACCAACCTGGCGGCGGCGGCAATCGGTAAGCTCTCTGACATTCGTTTATCGGCTAACTGGATGGCCGCGGCTGGTCACCCGGGTGAAGACGAGAACCTGTACGAGACTGTAAAAGCCGTTGGTATGGAACTGTGTCCGGCCCTGGGTATTACCATTCCGGTGGGTAAAGATTCCATGTCGATGAAAACCACCTGGGAAGAGGACAACGGTGAGCAGAAGAGTGTTACCGCACCGCTGTCTCTGATTGTCAGTGGTTTTGCGCCGGTAACCGACGTTGCCCGCACACTTACTCCCCAGTTGCGATCGGATGCCGGTGAGACAGACCTTATTCTGATTGATCTGGCCGCCGGTCAGAATCGCCTTGGTGGTTCTGCACTGGCGCAGGTGTATCGTCAGGTTGGCGCCGTAGCACCTGATCTGGATGATCCGGAAGACATCAAGGCTTTCTTTGCAGTCGTGCAGGGCTTGAACGCAGACGGCAAGGTGCTGGCGTATCATGACCGCTCAGACGGTGGCCTGTTTGTCACGCTGGCGGAAATGGCGTTTGCAGGCCGGACAGGTCTGGACATCAAGCTGGATGGTCTTGCCGAAGACCGCTCCCAGTTTGCCCGTGAGCTCTTCAACGAAGAACTGGGCGCTGTGATCCAGGTTCGCCGTGACGACACCAGCTTCGTCCTGCAGCAGTTCTCGGCCGCCGGTCTGGGCGACCATACAAGCGTTGTGGGCACACTGAATGATAAGGACCGCGTGCGCCTGACGTTCGGTGGTGACATCGTGGTGGATGAATCCCGTACCGAGCTGCAGCGTCTTTGGGCGGAAACCAGTTACCGTATCCAGTCGCTGCGGGATAACGCGGACTGCGCCCAGGAAGAGTTCGACAACCTGCTGGACGAGAACGATCCCGGTTTGAGTGTTGAGCTTAGTTATGACATCAATGAAGACATTGCTGCGCCGTATATCAGTACCGGTGCACGGCCGAAGGTTGCGGTGCTTCGGGAGCAGGGCGTTAACGGCCAGGTTGAAATGGCTGCGGCGTTTGATCGGGCCGGTTTCGAGGCAGTAGACGTCCATATGAGCGATCTGCTGTCCGGTCGCATTACGCTCGAGACATTCCAGAGCCTGGTTGCCTGCGGTGGTTTCTCCTACGGTGATGTTCTGGGCGCCGGTGAGGGTTGGGCCAAGTCCATTCTGTTCAATGATCGGGTGCGAGATCAGTTTGCTGCCTTCTTCAACCGTCAGGACACTCTCGCGTTGGGCGTTTGCAATGGTTGCCAGATGCTTTCCAACCTGCATGAACTGATTCCGGGAAGCGAAGGTTGGCCGCGTTTTGTACGTAACCAGTCTGAACAGTTTGAGGCCCGCCTGGTCATGGTGGAGGTGGCGCAGTCACCGTCTGCGTTCCTTGATGGCATGGCCGGTTCTCGCATGCCGATTGCCGTTGCCCATGGTGAGGGTCGAGTGGAGTTTGCCTCCGGTAATTCGGCTCAGTCCCTTGCGGACAACGAGTTGGTGGCCATGCGGTATGTGGACAATCGGGGCCAGCAGACCTCGCGGTATCCTTATAATCCCAACGGTTCAGAGGCTGGCGTTACTGGTGTTACATCCCGGGATGGCCGGGTGACCATCATGATGCCGCACCCAGAGCGTGTTTTCCGGGCGGTGCAGCACTCCTGGCGGCCAGATGGCTGGCAGGAAGATGGTCCCTGGATCCGCATGTTCAGGAATGCGAGGCGCTGGCTTGGCTGATTAAGCCAGTCAATCCGGGCGTGGTGGAAACCGGTCTGAAGAGTGTCCCTGAAGGGGCATTTCTCGGACCGGTTTTTTTATGCTCAATGATGAGGCTTGCTGCGCAAAAAGTGAGCAAATAAAATCGCTAAAAGTTCTGAAATTTGTCAGTCAAGGCCTTGACTAGAGAACTTTATGCACATTCCTGGTGCTTTGCTGGCTGAACTGTGAACAAAGTCCAAGAATTGCGTTCATTTTTTGCTCTAGCATCGTAAGGTATTGAAAAATATAAATAAAAACAAACGGGCGATTTTGTCGCCAATTTAAGGGGAGGTCAGTAACTGTGGGGGTTGGAGGCCGATTCCCAAAAACTTTCCCCAGAGTTATCCACAGATTCTGTGGGTAAGTTTGTAATGCCTTGTTCCGGATAAAAGTTGACCAATTTGAGGGTGCCTATGTACAAGCTTTGCTACTTCGTGCCGGAGAGCCATCTTGAGCAAACCAAGCAGGCATTATTTGATGCTGGCGCGGGAAGAATCGGTGATTACGACAGCTGCGCATGGCAGTGTGAAGGTGAGGGGCAGTTCCGACCCCTGGCGGGAAGCGATCCGTTTCTGGGCAGCCAGGGAGAGCTTGAGCGTGTTCGGGAATTCAAGGTGGAACTGGTGTGCAGCGATGAACTCATCAAGCCTGCCCTTGATGCACTCAAGCAGGCCCATCCTTATGAAGAACCTGCCTACGAGGTGTATCGCCTGGAAACGTTCTGATCAGGCTTTTTTGGCCATAGGGTGGCGAATATCAGTGACATGGACGTTATAGGCGTCAGACTTCATGTCCACAAGGAACAGCTCAAGCGTTTTGCGTACCGTGGGGAAAGATATCTCATCCCAGGGAATATCGCCCGGCTCGAACAGTTTTGATTCCAGAGATTCTTCTCCGGCGCCGAATAGGCCGTCTTTAAGTGTGGCACGGTAGAACATGTGGACCTGGTTGATGTGAGGAACATCGATGATGGAGTAAAGCCCCTGAATGTCCACTTCCGCCAGTGCTTCCTCGCGGGTTTCCCGGGCTGCTGCTTCTATCGTCGTTTCTGCATTTTCCATGAAGCCGGCCGGCAGAGTCCAATAGCCATACCGGGGTTCGATGGCTCGGCGACATAGCAGGATTCTGCCTTCCCATACGGGAACCGTACCGGCGACAATCCGCGGGTTCTGGTAATGTATGGTCTCGCAGCTGATGCAAACATAACGGTGCCGATTGTCGCCTTCGGGAATGCGTTGCTCAACCGGTTGGCCGCAAGTGCTGCAATACTTCATCGTTTTCCCCGTATACTGAGTGTCCGTTGGTAGTCAGTTTAACGATCCGGACTGCCTGTGTCTCACTCAATATCAGGAAGTTGCCGGAGTAAAGAGTGCAAGACCTGTTAACCGAGCGATTGTCGAATTACGCGCCCAGACAACTGGCACTGGACTACCCTGAAGCCGGTATCCTGGTGCCTATTACGGATAACGAGCGTGATCCGGAGATGATTTTTACCCTGAGGTCATCCAACCTCAAAACGCATCGGGGGCAGGTGGCCTATCCTGGCGGCAAGCGGGATCCTGACGACGCCTCCCTGATTGCAACCGCACTGCGTGAAACCCACGAAGAAATCGGTCTGCCCCCGGATCAGGTAAAAGTCATTGCGCCGTTAAGCCAGGTTATGTCGCTGCACCGTATCCTTGTCACTCCATACGTGGGCGTTGTGCCAGGCGATCATCCCCTGGAGCCAAACCCCCACGAGATCGAAAGTGTCTTCCGAGTTCCGATCTCCTGGTTCCTGGAAGATCAAAGGGAGCGTACCGACACGCTCAGTTTTCTGAACAGCACTCTGTACGTGCCCTGCTATCGTTGGCAGCAGTATCAGATATGGGGGTTGTCTGCGGTGGTGCTGGTCGATTTTCTGAATGCTGTGTACGATGCCGGAATCGATATTCTCGAGCCACCCCGTTGAATTAGCCGGAGAGATTGATGTTTTACAGAATTGATCAATATCAGCCAGAAAAGGAAGGCGATGGCCAGTTTGTCGCCCACAACGCCACGGTGATCGGGCGCGTAAAGCTGATGGAAAAATCGAGTATCTGGTTCAATGTTGTCATTCGTGGTGATAACGAACTGATTACGATCGGCCCCGAAACGAACGTACAGGATGGCTCAGTACTGCATACCGACCCGGGCATTCCGCTAACCCTTGGGCGTGGGGTGACGGTTGGCCACAAAGCCATGCTGCACGGATGCGAGATCGGCGACTACTCCCTGGTTGGGATCAATGCGGTGATTCTGAACGGCGCGAAGATTGGCAAACACTGTCTGATCGGAGCAAATACTCTGATCCCGGAGGGTATGGAAGTGCCGGATGGCTCGATGGTGGTGGGCTCTCCAGGGAAAATTCGCCGCGAACTCAACGATAACCAGAAAAAGATGCTCGAGTTCAGCGCAATGCACTATGTAAAAAATGCAGAGCGCTACCTGGCGACACTGACAAAGGTGGATATCTGAAGATGAAGGTGGCCGACAAGGTTCGATCGCCATGCGTGAATGTTTGCGCGCTGGACGAAAATGACATGTGTATCGGTTGCCAGCGCACAGGAGATGAAATCCTCCGCTGGACCACCATGAGTAATGACGAGCGACGGGAGGTTCTGCTGAAAGTGGCGGAACGGGAAAAGCAGGTCGCACTCTGACAGTAACAGGACATCAAACTATATGACTGGTTCAAACAGAACGGTGCGTATTGGCACGCCTCTGAAGCCATCGGCTACCCGTGTGCTTTTTTGCGGTGCCGGGGAGCTCGGGAAAGAGGTGGTTATAGAGCTGCAACGTTTCGGCATAGAAGTGATTGCAGTCGACCGATACGAGAATGCGCCCGCCATGCAGGTTGCGCATCGGAGCCACGTTATCGATATGCTGGATGGTGCAGCGTTGCGCGCCATCGTTGAAGCGGAGAAGCCTGACCTGATCGTTCCGGAGATTGAGGCGATTGCCACCGCCGAGCTGGTTCGATTGGAGGAAGAAGGCTACAGCGTGGTGCCCACCGCCCGGGCGGTTAATCTGACCATGAATCGCGAAGGTATCCGCCGGCTTGCGGCTGAGGAGCTTGGGCTGAGCACATCAAAGTACCGTTTTGCCGGTACCAGGGAAGAGTATCTGGCTGCCATTGATGAGGTCGGGTTGCCATTGGTGGTGAAGCCGGTTATGAGCTCGTCCGGTAAAGGTCAGAGTACGGTGAAGAGTGCAGCGGAGGTAGAGGCTGCTTGGGAGTACGCCCAAACCGGTGGTAGGGCGGGCAAGGGTCGGGTGATCGTCGAAGGCTTTGTGGACTTCGACTATGAAATCACCCTGCTGACAGTGAGGCATCGCGATGGTATTTCATTCTGTGATCCGATTGGTCACAGGCAGGAAGACGGCGATTACCGTGAGTCATGGCAGCCACACCCTATGTCCGATGCGGCGTTTACCCGAGCAACAGAGATTGCACGGGCAGTGGTAGAGAATCTGGGTGGCTACGGCATCTACGGTGTTGAGCTTTTCATTAAGGGCGACCAGGTATGGTTCTCGGAGGTTTCTCCCAGACCCCACGATACTGGCCTGGTCACCTTGATGTCCCAGGACCTTTCAGAGTTCGCGCTGCATGCCCGCGCCATTTTGGGTATGCCCATCCCTGCCATTCGCCAACAGGGCCCAACCGCGTCGGCGGTCATCCTGCCGGAGGGCGATTCCGATAACGTGGTGTTCTCGGGGCTGGAACATGCCCTGGCAGAGCCTGATACCCAGGTTCGCTTGTTCGGTAAGCCGGAGTTGAAAGGGCGGCGGCGTATGGGTGTTGCCCTCGCCAAAGGCAGTACTATAGAAGAAGCGCGCCAGCGTGCAATCAAGGTAGCGCAGCAGGTTAAAGTGGAACTAGACTGAGAGGGTGGATAAGGGCTTTCTGAGGGCTGGAAAGTGGCCTTCCGAAAAAAGTTCAAATCCACCGTTGACTCCTCGGCTGAGGTCTGTAGAATGCGCATCTCGCTTGAGGGGCTGGCCACTGAGAAGGGGTAAAGCCTCGGCGATAACTGCTTGAAAGCACTGAAGAAAAAGTTCGAAAGATTCTTCAGAAAGCGGTTGACAGGAAGGCGGTTCAGTGTAGAATGCGCACCTCGAAACAGGCAGTAAGCCGGACAGTTTTTCGGCGGTTTTCGGAAGCGGAAACGGCGAAAAATAAACGGTTGACAGGGCAGCGGAACGATGTAGAATACGCGGCCTTGATTGAGCAACAGCTCAAACGCTCTTTAAAAAGTTAACCAAGTAATTCGTGTGGGCGCTGGCCGAGGTATTTCGGATACGAAATATCAGGACAGTGACTCGTCGAAATTGAGTTTTGTCTTGAGCAAGAATTAAGAACTTTCGGGTTCTTGTATGATTTAAACTGAAGAGTTTGATCATGGCTCAGATTGAACGCTGGCGGCAGGCTTAACACATGCAAGTCGAGCGGTAACAGGGGGTGCTTGCACCCCGCTGACGAGCGGCGGACGGGTGAGTAATGCTTAGGAATCTGCCCAGTAGTGGGGGATAGCCCGGGGAAACCCGGATTAATACCGCATACGTCCTACGGGAGAAAGCAGGGGATCTTCGGACCTTGCGCTATTGGATGAGCCTAAGTCGGATTAGCTAGTTGGTGGGGTAAAGGCCTACCAAGGCGACGATCCGTAGCTGGTCTGAGAGGATGATCAGCCACATCGGGACTGAGACACGGCCCGAACTCCTACGGGAGGCAGCAGTGGGGAATATTGGACAATGGGGGCAACCCTGATCCAGCCATGCCGCGTGTGTGAAGAAGGCTTTCGGGTTGTAAAGCACTTTCAGCGAGGAGGAAGGCCTTAAAGTTAATACCTTTGAGGATTGACGTTACTCGCAGAAGAAGCACCGGCTAACTCCGTGCCAGCAGCCGCGGTAATACGGAGGGTGCAAGCGTTAATCGGAATTACTGGGCGTAAAGCGCGCGTAGGTGGTTAGGTAAGCGAGATGTGAAAGCCCCGGGCTTAACCTGGGAACGGCATTTCGAACTGTCTGACTAGAGTGTGGTAGAGGGTAGTGGAATTTCCTGTGTAGCGGTGAAATGCGTAGATATAGGAAGGAACACCAGTGGCGAAGGCGGCTACCTGGACCAACACTGACACTGAGGTGCGAAAGCGTGGGGAGCAAACAGGATTAGATACCCTGGTAGTCCACGCCGTAAACGATGTCAACTAGCCGTTGGGACTCTTGAAGTCTTAGTGGCGCAGCTAACGCACTAAGTTGACCGCCTGGGGAGTACGGCCGCAAGGTTAAAACTCAAATGAATTGACGGGGGCCCGCACAAGCGGTGGAGCATGTGGTTTAATTCGACGCAACGCGAAGAACCTTACCTGGCCTTGACATCCAGAGAACTTTCCAGAGATGGATTGGTGCCTTCGGGAACTCTGAGACAGGTGCTGCATGGCCGTCGTCAGCTCGTGTCGTGAGATGTTGGGTTAAGTCCCGTAACGAGCGCAACCCCTATCCCTGGTTGCTAGCAGGTAATGCTGAGAACTCCAGGGAGACTGCCGGTGACAAACCGGAGGAAGGTGGGGATGACGTCAGGTCATCATGGCCCTTACGGCCAGGGCTACACACGTGCTACAATGGCGCGTACAGAGGGCTGCCAACTCGCGAGAGTGCGCCAATCCCTTAAAACGCGTCGTAGTCCGGATCGGAGTCTGCAACTCGACTCCGTGAAGTCGGAATCGCTAGTAATCGCGAATCAGAATGTCGCGGTGAATACGTTCCCGGGCCTTGTACACACCGCCCGTCACACCATGGGAGTGGATTGCACCAGAAGTAGTTAGTCTAACCTTCGGGAGGACGATTACCACGGTGTGGTTCATGACTGGGGTGAAGTCGTAACAAGGTAGCCGTAGGGGAACCTGCGGCTGGATCACCTCCTTAAACGAAGCCGAGAGCTTCGGTCAGAGTCCACACGAATTACTTGGTTGGCTAATAAAGAGAGCAAAAGGGGCTTTGCAGTCCCGTATGTTTGGGTCTGTAGCTCAGGTGGTTAGAGCGCACCCCTGATAAGGGTGAGGTCGGTGGTTCAAGTCCACCCAGACCCACCAAAATCGCTCAGCTCGTCGTTGCTTCCAGGCTCACGTGCTACTCGCACGCTACACCTGAAAGCGCCTAGATCTGAACGATTTTCCGAGTACGGCATTTGGTCGGCTTGGTGAGTGGTTTCGATGAGGGGCTGTAGCTCAGTTGGGAGAGCGCCTGCCTTGCACGCAGGAGGTCAGCGGTTCGATCCCGCTCAGCTCCACCAAAAAAGCCTGAACGATCGACGATTAACTGACTAACTCCGGTTAGCAGTGTACAGAAACGAATGTTTCATATCGATGAAGCCTTCCTTTCTGATCACTGGGTCAGATTTGCTCTTTAACAAATTGGACGAGATAGAACACGAATAGATTTCTCTCATTATCTCCGAGAGAAACTGTTCAAAGTGATAGCGATTTCAAGCGTTATCCGGTGTTGTCGTTGAAGTGGTTGTTATATCGCTTCAAGGAACTGTCTCCACTTATTGGCATCCTGGTTTACCAGGCGGTCGATAGATGGAACGCAGTTGTCTTGGGGTTATATAGTCAAGCAACTAAGCGCATACGGTGGATGCCTTGGCAGTCAGAGGCGATGAAAGACGTGGAAGCCTGCGATAAGGTTCGGGGAGCTGGCAAACGAGCTGTGATCCGGACATCTCTGAATGGGGAAACCCACCGACTTTCGGGTCGGTATCTTGTACTGAATCCATAGGTGCAAGAGGCGAACCGGGGGAACTGAAACATCTAAGTACCCCGAGGAAAAGAAATCAACCGAGATTCCCTAAGTAGCGGCGAGCGAACGGGGACCAGCCCTTAAGCTGGACAACTGGTAGGAGAAGGCTCTGGAAAGTGCCGCCATAGTGGGTGATAGCCCCGTATCCGAAACCTGAGTCCAGTGAAATCGAGTAGGTCGGCGCACGAGAAACGTTGACTGAACATGGGGGGACCATCCTCCAAGGCTAAATACTCCTGACTGACCGATAGTGAACCAGTACCGTGAGGGAAAGGCGAAAAGAACCCCTGTGAGGGGAGTGAAATAGACCCTGAAACCGTATGCGTACAAGCAGTCGGAGCAGACTTGTTCTGTGACGGCGTACCTTTTGTATAATGGGTCAGCGACTTATGTTCAGTGGCGAGGTTAACCGTTTAGGGGAGCCGTAGGGAAACCGAGTCTGAATAGGGCGAATTAGTCGCTGGGCATAGACCCGAAACCGGGCGATCTATCCATGAGCAGGTTGAAGGTGCCGTAACAGGCACTGGAGGACCGAACCCACTGTCGTTGAAAAGCCAGGGGATGACTTGTGGATCGGAGTGAAAGGCTAATCAAGCCCGGAGATAGCTGGTTCTCCCCGAAAGCTATTTAGGTAGCGCCTCGGACGAATACCACAGGGGGTAGAGCACTGTTTCGGCTAGGGGGTCATCTCGACTTACCAACCCGATGCAAACTCCGAATACCTGTGAGTACTATCCGGGAGACACACGGCGGGTGCTAACGTCCGTCGTGAAGAGGGAAACAACCCAGACCGCCAGCTAAGGTCCCAAAGTACCAGTTAAGTGGGAAACGATGTGGGAAGGCTCAGACAGCTAGGAGGTTGGCTTAGAAGCAGCCATCCTTTAAAGAAAGCGTAATAGCTCACTAGTCGAGTCGGCCTGCGCGGAAGATGTAACGGGGCTCAAACTGGTCACCGAAGCTGCGGCTGCATACATTGTATGCGGGGTAGGGGAGCGTTCTGTAAGCCTGCGAAGGTGTGTTGAGAAGCATGCTGGAGGTATCAGAAGTGCGAATGCTGACATGAGTAACGACAATGCGGGTGAAAAACCCGCACGCCGGAAGACCAAGGGTTCCTGCGCAACGCTAATCGGCGCAGGGTGAGTCGGCCCCTAAGGCGAGACCGAAAGGTGTAGTCGATGGGAAACGGGTTAATATTCCCGTACCTTGGATAGCTGCGATGGAGAGACGGAGAAGGCTAGGTGAGCCGGGCGACGGTTGTCCCGGTTTAAGCGAGTAGGGAGTGGACTTAGGCAAATCCGGGTCCACAATCCTGAGACGCGACGACGAGTGCCCAAGGGCGCGAAGTCATTGATGCCCTGCTTCCAGGAAAATCTTCTAAGCTTCAGGCTATTCGAGACCGTACCCCAAACCGACACAGGTGGTCAGGTAGAGAATACCAAGGCGCTTGAGAGAACTCGGGTAAAGGAACTAGGCAAAATGGTGCCGTAACTTCGGGAGAAGGCACGCCGGTGTGTACGTGAAGCCCCTGCGGGTGGAGCGGAAGCCGGTCGAAGATACCAGGCCCCTGCGACTGTTTATTAAAAACACAGCACTCTGCAAACACGTAAGTGGACGTATAGGGTGTGACGCCTGCCCGGTGCCGGAAGGTTAATTGATGGGGTTAGCATTCGTGCGAAGCTCTTGATCGAAGCCCCGGTAAACGGCGGCCGTAACTATAACGGTCCTAAGGTAGCGAAATTCCTTGTCGGGTAAGTTCCGACCTGCACGAATGGCGTAACGATGGGGGCGCTGTCTCTACCCGAGACTCAGTGAAATTGAAATCGCCGTGAAGATGCGGTGTATCCGCGGCTAGACGGAAAGACCCCGTGAACCTTTACTATAGCTTCACAGTGAACTTTGAGCATGCTTGTGTAGGATAGCTGGGAGGCTTTGAACCCGGGACGCCAGTTCCGGTGGAGCCAACCTTGAAATACCAGCCTGGCATGTTTGAGGTTCTAACTCTGACCCCTTATCGGGGTTGAGGACACTGTGTGGTGGGTAGTTTGACTGGGGCGGTCTCCTCCCAAAGCGTAACGGAGGAGCACAAAGGTGGGCTAAGTACGGTCGGACATCGTACGGTTAGTGTAATGGCACAAGCCCGCTTGACTGCGAGACAGACACGTCGAGCAGGTACGAAAGTAGGTCATAGTGATCCGGTGGTTCTGTATGGAAGGGCCATCGCTCAACGGATAAAAGGTACTCCGGGGATAACAGGCTGATACCGCCCAAGAGTTCACATCGACGGCGGTGTTTGGCACCTCGATGTCGGCTCATCACATCCTGGGGCTGAAGCCGGTCCCAAGGGTATGGCTGTTCGCCATTTAAAGTGGTACGCGAGCTGGGTTTAGAACGTCGTGAGACAGTTCGGTCCCTATCTGCCGTGGACGTTGGAGATTTGAGGAAAGCTGCTCCTAGTACGAGAGGACCGGAGTGGACGAACCGCTGGTGTTCGGGTTGTGTCGCCAGACGCATTGCCCGGTAGCTATGTTCGGACAGGATAACCGCTGAAAGCATCTAAGCGGGAAGCCCCTTCCAAGATGAGATCTCCCTGAGGCCTTGAGCCTCCTGAAGAGCCGTTCAAGACCAGGACGTTGATAGGCTGGGTGTGTAAGCGCTGTGAGGCGTTGAGCTAACCAGTACTAATTGCTCGTGCGGCTTGACTATATAACACCCAAGACAATTGCGGATAACGCAGAGCCACGCGAAAGCCACGCTCAAACGAAATCAATATCACGTTCCATCTCGTCCCCCAGTGATCATCCGTTTTGCCTGACGACCATAGCGGTCTGGAACCACCTGATCCCATCCCGAACTCAGAAGTGAAACAGACCAGCGCCGATGGTAGTGTGGTTCGCCCATGTGAGAGTAGGTCATCGTCAGGCTCTTAATACCAAAAGCCCCAGCATCCTTGATGTTGGGGCTTTTTTATTTTGGGCCCGTTATCGGCTGATCAATTCGATCACCCCACCTACAATGCTGTGCATCAACTCAAACTGTTCATTGGTACGCTCAATGTGATTGTCCAGGATGTTGGCCTGCCAGCTGCTAACCCATACCAGCGCTACGACCAGTAACACTGCTGTAGCCATCAGCCATCGGATGCTTCGGCTTTGGCGGTTGATACGATCGGTGTGTTGGCGCTGGGCGTTTTCGCTGGCTTGCCTGAGCTCTCTTAATTCTTCCTCAAGCTCTTCATAGGCTACTTCCAGGGTCGACATCCGACCGGTGAGTTTACGGGTAGCCTGCTCGGTATTCTCCTGTGCCGTTCTGCCAGTTTCCTCCACAGCGATTCTGAACGCTTCGCTGTACTCGGGTTCCGGGCTGTTTACCAGTAAGGTATCCAGAGTTTTCTGCAGGTGCTCTCGATCAATCTGCTTGCGAATAACTCCGGCAGCGCCAAGGGTCTTTGCTTCGTCAATGTAGCGCTCGGCGTTCTGTGAGGTGTACATGAAAACAGGTATGTCGCGTGTGTGAGGCTGGCTTTTGAGTTGTTCCAGAGCCTGGAATCCGTTCATGCCCGGTAGAAGGTGATCCAGAAAGATAACGTCATAGGACTCGTGCTGGAGTAACGAGAATGCTTCCTCTGCGGTTGAGACCCCTTTGCTACTGATGCCTGATCGTTCGAGGAGTCGGGCCAGGATGATCCTGGCAGTTGACGAATCTTCGATAATCAGTGCGTGCGCCCGTGCCATTGTATGTGTGCTCCCTGTCCTTGCTCCGCCATCACGATTCTGTAGCTGCATTGGTAATGCAGGATTGCTTGTCGCACTATAAGCGGAGTTCAAAAAATAAACAGGGGAGAGGGCGCCAGAGAGTCTGTTTTGCGACGCTCATTTGATTTTTCTAGGAAGGCACGTTCAGGGCAGCCAGATTTCAAACACCCCTCCACCATATTTCCCGCCGTTGTGCAGCGTTATTGAACCGGTGCGGTCGCCTTCCGTATGCAGCTTAGCCACGGAAGACGCGAAGAAAAGACCGAGGCTTGTGCTGCCGCTGTTGAAGTCGAGGGATTTGAAGCTGAGCGTTCCGGTATGTTGCATGCTCTCCGGATAGCCTGTGCCGTCATCTTCCACACCAAGCACCAGATAGCCATCCTGTTCCCGGGCGGTCAGGCGGATTTTGGTTTTGGTATAGCGGATGGCGTTATTGATGGTGTTGTTAAGCACCCCGGTAAGCAGATCGTCATCGAAGAAACCATTGATGTCATCGGCTTCAATGGCGTAATCGATGCCCAGGCCATCAAGCAGGGGGACGTGTCGTGCCATATGCTCGGAGAGAAAATCCGGTACAAAGTGTTCATCAATGTGGGCTGACAGATTGTTCTCACCCAGCCGATAGATACCCAGCAACTGAACAAGGTCATTGTGCATACGCTCGGCCTCGTACTGCAGCATATTGAACTTGCTGGAGCCCGACAGCGACTCTTCATGTTCGGTACGGAGTTCATCAAGGGTGTTCAGCAGCATGCCGAGGGAGTTTTTCATGTCATGCACGGCTGAAGCCAGTACCATTGAAAAGTCGATGTTGTGGTCAGTCATGCAGTCAGTCCTTTCAGTTTTCTGGCCAGTGCGCTGTAACGGCGGTGCTGTCTGTGTTGTTCAGGCAGGCCTTCGAGCCGCCTGAGGCATTCCTGGCAGGTAGTGAGCAGGCTATGATCTTCCGGAGCCTGATCATACTTTCGCAGTAACACCTGAATCAGGTTGAGATTCAGAGCGGCATGATCCGGAACGATCGCCAGGGCTCGGTTGAAAGCCTCGACCGCGCCGTCCAGATCGCCGGATTCAAATGCTTTGATTCCATCTCGGTTGTATCCCCGGGCTTCTATTTTCTGGCGGAAGCCAACGGGTTCATCGAGAAGGTTTTCAATTTTCTGCAGAGTTTCCGGGTTGTCACCGTAACGGGCCGCCAGATCCGACAGCAACGACTTGGCGTCTTCATCATGTCCCAACCTGAACAGGGTCTTGGCATAGTCGAGACCTAGATCTGCCGGGATGTCTTCCAGTGTTTCCAATTCTGTCTGTAAGTCGCCCAGCAGCTTTTCTGCAGCTTTCTGGTTGCCCTGTCCGGCGTGAACACGGCATTGCACAATACGACTTTTCAAACCGATGCTGTCGTCGTCGGCGAAACGCTTTTCCATCTTCGCCAGCACATTCAGGGCTTCTGCCGCATGTTCCGCACCTTCGGCTTCCGGGTGTCCTTCACTGAGGTCGGAGAGGCTTTGGGCCAGCGACAGGTAGTGTTCAGAGTTATCGTGAATCGAATAGGTTCCCAGTGTCACAGTCTGCCGCCAGGCCTGTGAGGCGGTGTCTATGTCCTGGTTGGTACTGGCCAGCAGCGCCAGGTGTTTCTGGCGTAGCAGGGCGTTTGGTGAGTGCTCTGCGGCTTTTTCCAGGATCTGCTGGGCTTGCACTGCTTTACCCTGCTTTTCCAGTCCTTCGGCCAACAGGTCGTAAGCTTCCATGTAATCGGGGTGTTTGGCGATCAGGGCTTTCAGGCCTTCCACAGAGTCGTCAAAGTTTCTGTTACCCAGCAATACTTTGCAACGGCCCAGTCGGGCCCAGGAAAGCTCCCGCTGCGCGAGTACCTCGTCATACACTTTCAGGGCGTGTGACAGATCGCCGACGATGAAATACAGTTCGCCCAGGGTTTTCATTAGCCAGGTTTTGTACCTTGGTTGTTTGGGCAGAAGCTGTAGGCATTGTGAAATGGCCTCAGGGTAGTTCTCCCGATCCATTTCACGGGTAATCGGTAGCAAGGCACTACGTTGCTGAACCAGGGCGCCAAGGCGCTTCTCCAGCATGGCGCGGTTCAACGGCTTGGTCAGGTAAGCATCCGGTTGGTATTCACGGGCGCCCATGACCATCTCTTTGGACGTTTCGGCGGTCACCATCAAGAACAGGGAGGAGCGGCTCAGAAGCTTCTTGTGTCGGAGCTCCTCAAGAATATGCTGGCCGTTCTTGCCTTCCCCCAGGTTGTAATCACACAGGACAACATCTACGTGGTTGTAGGTGCAGTACTGGATTGCCGGGGTGGCGTGGGCCACCAGCTCGATTTTGTCTGCGCCACAGCTTCTGAGCATCTGGCGCATCGATAGACGGAAGTTCTCGAAATCATCAACCACCAGGAAGTTGAGTTTTCCAAAGGGGTTGATCGCGTCTTTCCTGTCGGTCTGGTTCATGCGCGCTTCTGTTTAAGTAATTTGTTGACGAGCGCTCTCAGTGCCGCCGGTTTAACCGGCTTGTAGAGAACCTGATAGCCGCGGTTTCCGGCGTCTTCGCGTACCTCTGGCGCCATATAACCGGTAATCAGAATACCCGGTATGCCATGGCCTAGTTTGTCTCTTATGCTGTCCATGGCATCCAGCCCATTGCGGTTATCATCCAGCTGATAATCGGCAAGTATAATATCCGGTAAGCGGTCTGCCAGTTTTTCCAGGGCATCTTCCAGGCTTTCGGCCGCAGTCACATCACACTGCCAGTTGCCCAGTAACGCGACCATACCTTGCAGTATGGCCGGATCGTTATCGATACACAGAACATGCAAACCTCCGAGACTGGATACCCGCCTTGTGCTGGCGCCGGGCTTATTGGATTCGGCGCGGCTCAGGTCTGGTGGCGCAAGTGGTACGGTGATACCGAAAACGCTCCCTTTGCCCTGAACTGAGTGCACGGTGACCGGGTGGTTCAGCATGCCGCTGATGCGGTCCACAATGGCCAGGCCAAGACCCAGCCCCTTCTTGTCACGGCCATGCTGGAAGCGCCGGAACTCCTCGAAAACATGGGTGAGCTGGTCTTCGGACATTCCTGGGCCGGTGTCCCAGACCTCAATGCGCAGGTAGCCTTTGAGCCGACGGCAGCCCATCAGTATCTTGCCACTGGCCGTGTAGCGAATGGCGTTGGACAGGAAGTTCTGGACTACCCGGCGTAGCAACTTGACGTCTGATCGTACCCAGGCGCTGCTGGGAACAACATGCAGGTCCAGCTCCTGATCTTTGGCGATAGCAGAGAATTCCGTTGCCAGGTGGCGGAGCAGTTCGTTGACCGGGAACACGCCGATATCCGGCTCCAGTGCCCCGGCGTCCAGCTTGGAGATATCGAGCAAGGTGCTGATGATCTCTTCAGCCGCGCCAAGTGAGCTGTCGATGTGCTCAACCAGTTCACGGGTATCACCCTCAATAACCTTGCCTGACAGGGCGGAGGTGAATAGTCGTGCCGCATTCAATGGTTGAAGCAGGTCGTGGCTGGCCGAGGCAAGAAACCGGGTCTTGCTCTGGTTGGCCTGTTCCGCGACCGATTTTGCTTTCAGCATCTGTTCGTTAATCACCTGCAGTTCCTGAGTACGTTCCCGTACCCGTTGCTCCAGGTAGATATTGGTCTCCTTCAGGGCCTGCTCGGTGCGACGCATGGCTGTAATGTCCTGGAACGTGGTGACATAGCCACCCCCGGGGATGGGGCTACCATCCACCCGGACAACGGTGCCGTCCGGGCGCTGGCGTTCGTATGACATGGGTTTGCCTTCGCGCATGCTGTTGCAGCGGTTATCGATGATGTCATCTATGCGCCTGGCTGACAGGTTGGCGTTGGTCAGGTTGTAACGCATCAGGTCTTCCACCGGCCGGCCAACCCGGACGAATCCTTTGGGGTAATTGAACAGCTCCAGGTAGCGATGGTTCCAAACCACCAACTGCTGTTGATGATTGACCACCGATACACCCAGGCTGATGTTTTCGATCGCAGATTGCAGCAGCTCGCGGCTGAAGGTCATGGCCTGGGACGCTTCATCTACGATGCTGACCACATCCTCGATCTGCATATCCCGCCCGGTCAGGGTGGACTCCAGGACGACACGGGCGGTAGACGCACCAATAACCGAGGCCAGTTGGCGCTCGATGTATTTCATCAGGTGGGTAGAGGCGGGCCGGTGCGGGTACAGCCTGATGGCGTTGCGGCGCTCGTAATTGCGGAAGACGCTCTCGGAGCGTTCCTCACCCATGAATCGATCGGTCAGGGCCTGGAGATCGGAGGTCAGGACCTCGCCCTGCCAGCTCTGATGTTGTGCGCTTTCCGGTTTTGGCTGGGATTCATGGAAGAAGGCGGCAATCTGGATCCGTTCGCGGATGCGCTGCCGGGTTACCAGTGACAGCAGGATGTAGGTGCCGGTGTTAATGCCGAGGCTCCAGATAATGCCGTGGCTGATCTGGTCCAGCTCAGAGCCGAACAGGGCAGTCGGGCGGGTCCAGTTCAGGCCAAACAGCCCCTGTTCGATCAGCGTGTCGGCAATCCAGCCGGTGGACACCAGGGCTGGTAACAGCAGGGTGTAGCACCACATCAGGAAGCCAAGGCCGAGGCCCCAGGCGGCCCCGGTAAAATTCCCGCGCCGCCAGATGATGCCGCCCACCAGGGCTGGCCCAAACTGGGCGGCGGCGGCAAAGGACAGCAGGCCGAAAGCGGTGAGGCTGTAATCTGCGCCCGCCATCCGGTAAAAACCGTAAGCGGTAAACAGCACGACAAAGATGGCTACCCGGCGAATGGTGAGCAAAAGGAAGCTCAGGTCTGTCCTGCGGTTCATGCCGGGCCGGAAAAAACGCAACAGCCCGGGCATGATGATTTCGTTGCTGACCATGGTGGCAATGGCCACAGAACAGACAATAACCATGGCCGCTGCGGCTGAGCCGCCGCCGAGAAAGGCTAGCACGGCCAGCCATTGCTCACCCGCCACGATGGGCAGTTGCAGGATGATGATGTCGGGATCACCGCCGGCGAGATCGGAGTTCAGTAGTCCAGCAGCTGCAATGGGCAGTACAAAGGCGCTGGCAATGACCAGGTAAATCGGCATGGCCCATCGCGCTGTCTCAAAATCACGGTGATCAGCATTTTCCACGACCATGACGTGAAACTGGCGGGGAAGGCAGACAATCGCCAGCATGGCGATCAGGGTTTGAGTCAGGAACGCAGGTGTCTCAAGGGAACTGGTGGTCAGGGTGCCCACCAGGTCGGCCTGTTTCACCCGGCTGAACAGGTCGCCAAAACCATTATAAAGCCCGTAACCAACAAACAGGCCAACGGCGATGAAGGCCACCAGTTTGATCAGTGATTCAAAGGCGACCGCCTGGATCATGCCTCGATGATGCTCGGTTGATTCAAGGTGTCGGGTGCCGAATAACACGGTAAAGACTGCCAGGGCCAGGGTGATGTACCAGGCGGAGTCATTCCAGGCAGCTGTGCTCAGTTCCTGGTAGCCGATTCCCCCCTCGGTCAATACGTTAAAGCCCAGCGCAATGGCTTTGAGCTGCAGGGCAATATAGGGAACGCTGCCAATCAGGGCAAAGATCGCCACCATGGCCGCCAGCACCTGAGACTTGCCGTAACGGGAGGCGATAAAGTCGGCAATGGAGGTGCTGTTGTTGCGTTTACTGATGTAAATAATGCGCCGCAAGAGCGGTGCAAAGAACAGGAATACCAGTAGCGGCCCCAGGTAGATGGGAAGAAAGGCAAAGCCTTCCTGGGTGGCTCGCCCGACGGCACCGTAGAATGTCCAGGAGGTAAAGTAGACCGCCAGTGATAGAGCGTAGATGTGGGTTCGCGCCAGCCTGCGTCGATACAATCCCGGGTGTCGGTCACCCGCCCAGGCAATGACGAACAACAGGGAAATGTAGCTAATGGATATAACTATCAGCAGCCAGGCGCTAATCATGCTTTGTTGTTATCCGGTTATCCGATGTCAGTTACCGCACACGGTTCTGTAAAGAGGATCGTTTGCGGTCAGCAACTTCATATTGTCCACTCGTGGCACGCCATCTGAACCAAGGGGGGCCAGCTCCCGGCTCTGGCAATGGATCAGGTGAGCCCGGTGTGATACCGCGTCTGTCACGGTTTGCTCAAAACGGTAGAGGGTGAAGCGAACAATATCATCGTCGCTGGTATCCCGGCGGAAATCACTCGTGTCGACGGTGGAGAAGGCGGTGACATAGGGAAATACGAAGGTCCAGGGGCGGAAGAAAATCTTCTCCTGCTCAGTCGCCACGACAACCGCTTCTTCAGGGAGTAATGATCGCTTGTGGTCATACCAAGTATATTCGCCATAAACAAGGTAGCCGAGCATGCCGGCACCTGCAAACACCGGAATGATCCATCGGGGTGCACGCTTTGCGGTGGCGGCGCGGATGCCCATGGCGATGCCCGCAGCTCCGAGACCGCAAACAATAGTGGCAACAAAAGTCCAGAACATAGGATTGGATTCCTTAACTCAAAAAAGAACGGGCTCCCTCAGTGAGGAAGCCCGTTCGGTCTCAACCCGTCATTAGTTTCAATGAATCAGGCTGTCTTTCAGCTTAGTGGTCTTGAGCGCTACCGGCACCGCGTGGGTAACGGACGCTTTCAACCAGCTCCTGGATTTCAACAGGCGGCTCGGCGGTCACTTTCGATACCCCGAAGGCTACCGCAAAGTTGACCAGAGCACCAACCGCACCGATGGACAGCGGGGAAATACCCAGTACCCAGAACTCGGCGGTATCCGGCAGGTTGTTGGTTCCCGGAATGAAGAACCAGCCCTTGTAGATGAAGATGTAGACCAGGGTGAAGATCAGACCGGCCAACATACCCAGGGTAGCGCCTACGTTGTTTACGCGCTTGGAGAAAATCCCCATCATCAGCGCCGGGAACAGGGAGGCAGCAGCGATACCAAAGGCCAGAGCGACCACCTGTGCCGCGAACCCGGGCGGGTTGGCGCCCAACCAGGTGGCAACGACGATGGCAACGGCCATGGAGATCCGTGCCGCCAACAGTTCGCCCTTATCGGTGATGTTGGGGTTGATTCGGCCTTTGATCAGGTCGTGGCTCACCGCCGAGGAAATAGCCAGCAACAGACCTGCCGCCGTTGACAGAGCCGCAGCCAGACCGCCGGCAGCAATCAGACCAATAACCCAGCCGGGCAGGTTGGCGATTTCCGGGTTGGCCAGTACCAGGATGTCGTTGTTAACGGACAGCTCGTTGCCTTCCCAGCCCCTCTCAGCTGCGGTGGCTGCGAAATCGGCATTGCCGTCGTTATACACCTGGATGCGGCCGTCGTTGTTCTTGTCCTCGAACTTGATCAGACCGGTTTCTTCCCAGGTAGCAATCCAGCCAGGACGCGCATCATATTCGATGGGCTGGGCTGCGGTGCCTTCCGGGTAGATAGTGGTCATCAGGTTCAGGCGCGCCATGGAAGCAACAGCCGGAGCAGTCAGGTACAGCAGGGCGATGAAGACCAGGGCCCAGCCGCCGGACCAACGAGCGTCCGCAACCTTGGGAACGGTGAAGAAACGGATGATAACGTGGGGCAGGCCAGCGGTACCGATCATCAGGGACAGGGTAAACAGAACCATGTTCAGTTTGTTGTCGATGTCTGCCGTGTATTCCCGGAAGCCAAGGTCGGTGACCACCATGTTCAGTTTTTCAAGCAATGGCAGACCGGATTCAGTATGGGTTGAGAACATACCGAACATCGGGATCGGGTTGCCGGTCAGTTGCAGGGAAATGAACACCGCCGGAATGGTGTAGGCGATGATCAGAACGCAGTACTGGGCCACCTGGGTGTAGGTGATGCCTTTCATGCCACCGAGTACGGCGTAGATGAACACCACAACCGCTGCGATCATCAGGCCGTTGGTGGCGTCTACTTCCAGGAAGCGGGAGAAGGCAACACCAGCACCGGCCATCTGGCCGATAACGTAGGTGACGGAGGCAACGATCAGACAGATAACGGCGACCAGACGTGCGTTGGCGCTGTAGTAGCGGTCACCAATGAACTCGGGAACCGTGAACTTGCCGAACTTACGCAGGTAAGGAGCCAGCAGCATGGCCAGCAGAACGTAGCCGCCGGTCCAGCCCATCAGGAACGTGGAGTTTGCATAACCACCGGCGGCGATAAGGCCCGCCATGGAAATGAAGGACGCTGCAGACATCCAGTCGGCACCGATCGCCATACCGTTGGTGACCGGGTGAACGCCGCCGCCGGCAACGTAGAAATCGCTGGTGCTGCCGGCTTTCGCCCACACAGCGATCAGGATATACAGGAGGAAGGAACCCCCGACGAAAAGCAGGTTGATTGCAAATTGGCTCATGGTGTCTTACTCCTCATGTACGCCGAATTGCTCGTCGATCTTGTTCATACGCCAGGCGTAGAAAAAGATCAGGGCAATGAAGGTAAGAATGGAGCCTTGCTGGGCGAACCAGAAACCGAGATCGGTGCCACCGACCGGAATTCCCGCCAGCATGGGACGTAACAGAATGGCGAAGCCATAAGACACCAGGGCCCAGATGATCAGGCTCCCGAATATCAGGCGCAGGTTCGCCTTCCAGTAATTTTCAGCGTCGTAGCTATGACCTGACATACACATCACTCCTGTATTGTTGTTGTGGAGGTTGGGTGGGTTAATTGTGAGGTGTTGCGGATAGAGAATTTATTATTCATGTAGTACTTCTCCGACTTGTTGTCTCCTCCGACTTTACTGGTCAATGGAATTATGGATATTGGCAAATGGTCTAACTCTCAGTAACTTGCCTTGTAATCGGTCAAGGACATCAGGTGCTGAAGCAGGTTGTCAGTAGCGGTGCATGTTCTGTAAACGGCGCTGATAATGCAGCTTTTCCGCCAGTTCTTTCAGGTTCTTGACGCCATTTTTTTGCGCCCGGTTCAGGGCCATGAGTGTCAGTTCTGCGGTCACCATGGCATCGGCAGCGGCGTGATGCCGTTCACTGACTTCGAGTTTGAAGAAGTCGGCCCAGTGGTCGAGGCTGCGCCCCCTGGTTTCTGCTTTTGGGAATATCGCCGGTAGTAGCTCGGCAACATCCATCCAGATGTGGGGGACGGTGTAGCCAAGCTGGGCTTTCAGGGTTTTTTCGAGGAATTTCTGGTCGAATGCGGAGTGGTAGGCAAGAATTGGGTCGCCGTTCATCCACTCCAGCAGGTAGAGCAGGGCATCTTCGGTTTCGTGGCCCTGGGTCAGGGCCTCCGGCCCGATACCATGGATCAGCACGGTTTCCCGGATATCGAGCTCCGGTCGGCGCAGGATCAGATCAAACTGATCATTCAGGTGAATGACCCCGCCCTCAATAGCCACAGCGCCGATGGCGATAACTTCATCTTTCGAGGCATTCAGTCCGGTGGTCTCAAGGTCCAGTACGATCAGGCGGCACCGGGACAGCGGCTGGTCGCTCACCGTTTTCGGCGTGGGCAGGTTGTCTGGATCGTGGTTGCCAACGGCGCCGCCCCTTCGCTGTGCCAGCCATTGCTTGATGTAGTCGAGCATGGTGCTTCCGGTACCTAGAGTTGGTAAGTGACTTCCAGCTTCTGCTGGAGCCGTTGGGCCTGGCGGAAAGACTCCCTCAGAATCCTTCGATCCAGCGGGTTCAGGTCGTCCGGATCAATGTAGTTGGTCAGTTCCTCGCCCCTGTCCAGCATCTCCTGGTGGGCACGCATACGGATGGCCTGGATCAGGCTGTACGCCTCTTTCCACGCGTTCGCATCTTTGGCGTCAAAAACCCCCTTGCGGGACAGGGCGTCCATTCGCTCCAGGGTATTGGCAGCTTCCACCCCGTGGGCCAGGGCGAACACCCGGACGGATTCGACAAACGGCGCCAGGCCTTGTCTTTTCAGGTCCAGGGAATGCTTTTTCTCGTCATTCAGATAGCGAAAGTTCCTGAACATGGTGAGCGGTGGTTTGCGTTGCAGCGCATTGCCTGCCAGCATCTTCTGGAACAGGGCGTTCTTGCGAATCCTGTCCAGAACTTTCTCCAGCAATCGGTGCAATGGCTCCGTTGGCCCGAATACTGAGCGCATATCCAGGAAGATGGATGAGTACACCAGATTCTGGGGGGTGGAGGCGTCGATAAACCGAACGAACCAGTCATCCCACTCCCGATCGCTCAGACACAGTTTCGGGTTGCTTGCCATGATGTTGCCTTTACACAGGGTAAAGCCACACTCGGCCAATTCATCATTCACCTTGCGCGCGAACGGCAGCAGTTTTTCCCTAACCTGGTCCTCGGTCATGCCCTCGGGCGTCTCGAACAGGATACCGTTGTCCTGGTCGGTCAGCAGTGTTTGCTCCTGCCGGCCTTCGCTGCCAAAGGTCAGCCAGGTGAAAGGGATACCGGGATCGTTTTTCTTCAGGTTCAGTTCCAGTACCCGCCGAACGGTCACATCGTTGAGCGTGGTGATGATCTTGACCACCTGCCCGGAGTCCGCGCCGTGGGCCAGCATGGAATCCACCAGGCGGGAAACGTCGGTACGCAGGCTCACCAGCGTGCGCAGGTGGGTGGCTGTACCGATAGTTCGGGCCAGGTTTACCAGGTCCACGCGCTGGAGGGAGAACAGGTCCCGCTCGGAGACCACCCCAATCAGATGATTTTCCTCATCGATCACGCACAGATGTGCAAAGTGGTGCTCGGCCATCAACATGGCCGCTTCAAAGGCATCGGCCGTTGAGGGCAAGCAGCAGGGATCGGCGGTCATGACCTGCCGGATAGGGGTGTCGAGGGGGCCTCGCTCCTCGGCAATCATGGTGCGCAAATCGCGCAGCGTGAATATGCCCTTGGGGTGGCGGTTGTCATCCGTAATAATGATGCTGCCCACATTATTCTCATGCATGCGGGCCACTGCCTTGCGCACCGGCAGGTCGGGCGAGCAAACGATAGGATTGCGCAGGGCGTAACGTTCAAGCGGGGTATCCAGGCTGTTGCTGGACCCGATCGAGGCCATCGCCTTGGACTGGATACGCTGGTTGACCTGATCCAGCAGGCTGCTGACGCCGCGCAGGCAGAAGTCCCGGAAGGGTTCGCTTTCGGAGAACAGGGTGATGAACGCTTTTTGTTCAATGCTCAGGCAGAAGGTGTCTCCCGAGGCCCGGTGCAGGGTGCGGGTAGGGCGCTCGCCAATCAGGGCCGCGAGGGGGAAGCATTCGCCCTGGCTGATTTCGAAGGTGGTTTCTGCCCGATCCTCTTTTTCGTTGTGGCGTTCGCCCCGAATACGGCCTTGTTTAACGATGTAAAAGCGCTTTACTACGCCGTCATCCGGCGAGAGCACCACGTCTTCATCGGCGTAGAACCTCAGGGTGGCATGTTCAGCAAAATGGGCCAGGTGGGTGTCATCCATGCTGGAAAAAGGTGCATGTTCCCGCAGAAATGTCATGATGGCTCGGGTGTTCTGGGGGCGGGATGTGTCCTGGTTCGCTGCTGCCATATCGCAATCCGTCGTGGGTCGGAGTTGGTCGGCCTTCGCCGCTGTTCCGTAGTTATTGTTGTCAGCTTGCAGTGTAGTTCAGCGGAGCCATGTTATGCCCTACGATTTTGGTCGAAACGTGTCTCAGGGCTTTTCTTTATGGTAGCCCGGCACGGTGGTAGAGTTCTGACATTCGTCAATCCAGAAACAGATAGCTCATGACCAGTAAAGATGAACGCCTGGCGTTTCTTGAAGAGATGAAGGATGTCCGGCGTATTCGGAAACCCAATCGGGCCGAAGTGTCGACCCCCAGGGAGCTGACGCCCGGGCATCTGGAACGGCAGAAAGCGGCCGTTGAAAAGCCGGTTCGTGACCTGAACCCGCTGACTTCTGACATGGTTGAGCCGCTGACGGCCCATGACGTCCTTAGCTGGATGCGGCCCGGTATTCAGCATGGTGTGTTCCGCAAGCTTCGGCTGGGTCAGTACCCGATCGAGGCCAGGCTGGATTTGCACCGGATGACCGTCGAGGAGGCCCGCCGGGAGGTATTTGCGTTCATCAACGATTGCGTGCGCTACGGCTTGCGTTCAGTCATCATTCTGCACGGTAAGGGTGAGCGCAACCCAGATGGCATTGCCCAGTTGAAAAGCTACCTGGCGAAGTGGCTTCCGGAACTGGACAGCGTACTGGCCTTTCACTCGGCCCAGAAACACCATGGTGGAACCGGCGCGGTCTATGTCATGGTTCGCAAGAGCGACCGGGACAAACAGAATAATCGGGAATTGCATGGCCGCCGGTGATCAACGAGTCACGGTACTGCATTTCAAACAGCTGATGAGGTTATTGATGATGAAAAAGGGTTCTCTGGTGGTGATTGTTATGGCCGGCCTGTTCACTCTGGCGGGTTGCAAAGACCGGGTGATCTGGGACGACAACGGCAAGGTGGAGAGTGCCACCAAAGATCGTGAAGTCTGGGATTCCAATGGCAAAATGAACACCGGTGATCGCAAGATCTGGGTAGACCAGGATGGCAAAGAAGTGATCAAGTGAACGAATTCGTCTTCCAGCAAATAATAAAAGGAAAGGCCCATGGCATTCAGCCTGACGATTAACGGCCAAAGGCACACAGTTGATGTTGATTCCGATACGCCTCTGTTGTGGGTGATTCGGGATGAAGTTGGGCTCAAAGGCACCAAGTTTGGTTGCGGTGCCGGCTTGTGCGGCGCTTGCACGGTTCATGTTAATGGTCAGCCAGCGCGCTCCTGTTCAACACCGGTGGCGTCGGTAGACGGTGCTTCTGTAACCACGATTGAAGGGCTGTCCGAAGGTGGCCAGTTGCACCCGTTGCAACAGGCCTGGATTGATCAGGGCGTTCCCCAGTGCGGATACTGTCAGTCGGGCCAGATCATGACCGCAGCGCACCTTCTGGACAACAATCCGTCGCCATCTCGTCAGGACATTGTGACCGCCATGACCGGAAACCTGTGCCGGTGCGGTACCTATTCCCGCATTGTGGCCGCCGTTGAGACGGTCGCCGGTTCGGTTGGCCAGTACGAACCCGCCGGGGAGGACGCCTGACATGACCATGAATCGTCGTGATTTTCTGAAAGTCAGTACGGGTGCTTCAGGCAGCTTGATACTGGCGGTGTCTGTCCCGGGATGTGCCTCTGTCCAGACCGGCTACCAGCCCGAGACCGGTGAGTGGAAGCCCGATATCTGGCTGGAATTGACCCGTGATGATGAGATCATCTTTACCCTGGCCCGGGTTGAAATGGGGCAGGGCACCTACACCGGTTTGACCACGCTGGTGGCCGAAGAGCTGGACGTGGAGCCGGGCAGGATCAAAGTCAAGTTTGCCCCGGTGGCGCCGGAATACCGAAACCCCTTGTTTGGTTTGCAGCTGACCGGTGGCAGCACCAGCCTGGCCTCGAGCTGGGTGCCACTGAGGGTAGCGGGCGCGCAAGCACGGCAGATGTTGATTATGGCGGCTGCCCGGGTGTGGGAAGTAGACGCGGACCAGTGCACTACACAGGATGGCCGGGTGGTGCATCCCAACGGAGTTGATTCGTTGCGTTACGGTCAACTGGTTGAGTTGGCGGACCGGGAAGTCATCCGGGGCAACGTGCCCCTCAAACCCCGCTCTGAGTGGAAGTACATCGGCCGTAAGGGCGGCAAGCTGGATGCCCGTGCCAAGGCGACGGGTACTGCCGTCTACGGTATGGATGTTGAGCTTCCGGGCATGGTCTATGCGGTGATGACCCGCAGCCCCCGCTATGGCGGTAAGGCCAGCAGCTTCAACCGGGATGAAGTTATCGGTATGCCAGGTGTGACCGATGCATTTATCACGGAACGCGGCGTTGCCCTGGTTGCCCAGCGCTACTGGCAGGCAAGAAAGGCCCAGCAGAAATTGCGGGTAGAGTGGGACTTATCCGACGCGTTGGACACCAATACAGAGGCTGTTTTTGACAGTTACCGACAGGCTGCCAGTAAAGACCCCGGGGTCAAAGAGCGCAGTGAGGGAAATGTAGAAAAGGCAGCCGAGCGTGCAAAACAGGTGGTAGAGGCCGAGTACGAGCAGCCCTACCTGGCTCATGCCACCATGGAGCCGATGAATGCCACGGCCTGGTATCGCGATGGTGGAATGGATGTCTGGGCACCCACCCAGGCGCCAGACCTGGGGCGCATTGCGGCGGCCCGTCATACCGATCTGTCACCGGGCAAGATCACTATTCACACCACATTCCTTGGCGGCGGGTTCGGCCGTCGCCTCACCCAGGACTATATCGAAGAAGCTGCCGCTGTGGCCTATCAACTGAAGGTTCCGGTCAAGTTGATCTGGTCCCGGGAAGAAGATACTCGCCACGGTTTCCTGCGCCCCGCCATGTTGCACCGGATGAAAGGCAGCCTGAACGACGGTGAGTTGACCGGCTGGCACCATCAGATCGTCGGCCCGCAGGTTCTGGACTGGTACGTGCGCAATGCCGCACCCGCACAGTATCCCTGGGCGCCCAAGTTCCTCTACGACACCCTGGGGCGGGTAGGGCTGATGGCCGAGGGCATTGCCACACCGAAAGATATTTCGGCCATTGAAGGGGCCATTGAATACCCGTACCAGGTGCCGAATGTCAGTGTTCGCCATACCCATACCGATCCCGGTGTACCCATTACCTGGTGGCGCTCGGTGGGCTATTCCCACAACGGGTTTGCGGTGGAAACCTTCATGGATGAGCTGGCCCATGAGTCGGGCGAAGACCCGCTGCAATTCCGCATGAAGATGCTGGATGCCGAGCCGCGCCACCGCGAGGTGCTTGAGCGCGCCGCCCGGCTAGCGGGCTGGGGCGAGGCAGCGCCGGAAGGTCGGGCCCGGGGGCTCGCCTTGTTCAAGAGCTTTGGTACCTACGTGGCCCAGGTGGTTGAAGCCGGAATCGAGAACGGTGAAATACGGGTGTACAAGGTGGTCTGCAGCGTGGATTGCGGGCAGGTGGTTAACCCCAGGATTGTTGAAGACCAGATCGAAGGTGGCATCCTCTTTGGCCTGACCGCCGCGCTCTACGGTGAGATCAACTTCGACAATGGCGAGATCCGGCAGAGCAACTTCCACGACTACCGCCTGATGCAGATGCACCAGACACCTGAGGTGGTGGTGGATATTGTTGATAGCGAGGCAGACCCGACCGGCGTCGGTGAGCCAGGGGTGCCCCCGGTGATCCCCGCCCTGGGCAATGCCCTGTTTGCCCTGACCGGAAAGCGCCAGCGCCGACTGCCATTGACGGTCTGAGCCAAAGCGGTTTTCGGGGAGCGATGGCCGTCCTATAATGGCGGCCATTGCGTGCCCGGCAGGGCACGTTTCAACCGGGAGAATGCGTGTGTTTGATGTAACCCGATACGCCACAGCGGCCCAGTCCATCGTGGACGCAGGCCAGTTCCTGTACAGCCGTGGCTGGTCGCCCGCCACCAGCAGCAATTATTCTGCGCGGATTGACAGTGACCATGTGGCCATTACGGTGTCTGGCCGCCACAAAGGGCAGCTGACCACGGCGGACGTCATGGTGGTTGATCTTGACGGCCGGCCGGTTCAAAGCCAGTGTAAATCTTCCGCAGAAACCCTTTTGCATACCGTGCTTTACCAGGTGTTCCCGGAGGCCGGTGCCGTCTTGCACACCCATTCCGTAAAAGCCACGGTGTTGAGCCGTTTGATTCCTGCCGGTCAGTCGCTGGAGCTTGAAGGCTACGAGCTGCAGAAAGCATTTTCCGGTATTGAGACCCACGAGGGTGCGCTGAGCATTCCGGTTTTTGACAACACCCAGGATATTCCAGCGTTGGCCGAAGATACCCGGGCCTGGTTTCTGGCCCACCCGGAACAACCGGGTTACCTGATTCGCGGCCACGGCCTCTACACCTGGGGCAAGACCATGGCGGATTGCCTGCGCCATGTGGAAGCCTTCGAATTTCTCTTTGAATGTGAACTTGAAACCATGAGGGTCCGCCCATGACTACCCTGAGCATATTCCACCAGAACCAGCCGGACGAGGCCCACACCGTGATGACCGACCCAAGGGCTATCGGTGATGCGCTCGCCCGCCACGGGGTGCGTTTCGAACAGTGGCCAACCCGTGATCTGCCGGCAGATGCCAGCCAGGAGCAGATTTTGGAGGCCTACAGTGACGAGGTTGAGCACCTGAAGCAGGAATGCGGGTTCCAGACCGCCGATGTGGTCAGCCTCAACCCTGACAACCCGCAAAAGGAAGCCTTCCGCCAGAAGTTTCTGGACGAGCATACCCACAGCGAGGATGAAGTGCGGTTTTTCGTGCGGGGCCAGGGCCTGTTCTATCTGCACTTTGGCGATCAGGTGTATGCCCTGCTGTGCCAGCAGAACGATTTGATCAGTGTGCCAGATGGCACACGCCACTGGTTTGATATGGGGCCAGAGCCGCAGTTCACCTGCATTCGCCTGTTCACCAACCCCGAAGGCTGGGTCGCGAGTTTTACTGGCGAGGATATTGCCAGTCGACTGCCCCGATACGAAAGGCTTGCGGGAGTGGCAGGATGATTCGGGTAGTTCTGACCGATATAGAGGGCACGACCAGCTCGATCTCATTCGTGCACGATGTGCTGTTTCCCTACGCCAGTAAACACTTGCCGGAGTTTATCCGCACAAACCATCACACCACGCCGGCTGTGGCTGAACAGCTGGCCCTGGTTGCCGAAAAAAGTGGTGTCGACAGCAAAGATGTGGAAGGCCTGATTGATGTCCTCCAGGCCTGGATAAGCGAGGACCGCAAAGAGGGGCCGCTCAAGGCATTGCAGGGTATGGTCTGGGAGCAGGGCTACCACAGCGGAGAGCTGAAGGGCGATATATACCCGGATGCGGCGGATTATCTTCAGCGCTGGCATGATCGGGGGCTAAGGCTGTTCGTATATTCCTCTGGTTCCGTGAAGGCCCAGAAACTGATTTTTGGTTTCAGTAACGAGGGCGACTTTACGCCGTTTTTCTCCGGATACTTCGACACCGGTGTGGGCGGCAAAAAAGAAGCAGAGTCTTACCGCAATATTCTTGCCGAGCTGGGTGTAGAGCCGGCGACCGTGCTGTTCCTGTCGGACGTGGAAGCCGAGCTTGCGGCGGCTGAAGAGGCGGGCCTGAAAACCGTCTGGCTGGTGCGTGATGGGGAACTCCCGGATACCGGCCGGCCTGTTGCCCGTGATTTTGCGGAGGTAGACGCGCTACTGCGTAAACGTTAGGAGGTGGTCGAATGCCCGGTAATTCATGTCTGAAATGGCTTATTCCGGGTGTTTGTGCCTTGTTTCTGGCCGGCTGTAATCCGTTCTCCGAAGCCGAGCCGATGATGGAAGAGTACCTGGAGCGTCTGGGCCGGGTACTGGATACGCCATCGGTATCGGTGCCCTCTGATCTTCCTCCTGCCTCCACCGTACCCCGTCGCCGCGAACGTGTGCTTGATATGCCTGAGCTGGATCTGGGCATGCTGGACTTTCTGTCGCTGTACGGGTGTGAACTTCAGTATGTGGTTGGCGAGCGAAATTCGGTGATGGGCCGGGTGATGCAGCCTCTTAACCGGCTGCGTTACGAGGTCCGGTTTATCCGAGCCGCGGAAGACTGCATGGCAGAGATCGACGACGAGCGCCTGGAGAAAACCCTTCAGGATGCGGTCGAGAGCAAGCGGGCATCATTGCAGGTGGCCATATGGAATGCCACCTGGGGAACGGAAGAGATTGAGCGCCTGTTGACCCTGTCCAAAGGGTTTTATCCTGTGGCCGCGGAGGGAAACCCGGTGTCTGATCTGGTGCGGGATCTGGGCCAGTTGAACCAGGCCGTATCGGATTTGTCGGTCCAGCAGCTCGATGTTCCCCTCGATGCACTTGGCGGAGTGCACCAACGCTGGCAATCGGAGTTTCGCGCCGGGCAGGTGATCAACAGCGCCCGGCTGTTGATTGCAACCCTCAATGCAGGAACAGAGACCCTGAAAGCGCGCCTTGATGAGCGTCCACTATGTCTGAATGGCCGGCCGAATAATCAATCGGAAATCGTCCGAAATTTCTTCTTCAATGTGTACATTGGTGAAATCCAGCCCTACATGAGCGATGTCAGCCGGGCCCGGGATTCGCTGATCGGGGCTCTGGCCGAGCTGGCGGACCAGCAAACTGCCGTTATGCCGGCGAGCTTTCAGGACTGGTACCAGCGCCATTTATCAGCCGATGCGGAAGCCAGCCTCTGGCGGGAGCTGGACCAGGCCATGATGCGGCACACCCGGCACTGGCAGGAACTGCTGGAGCAGTGCGGTCTGCGCCCGGGTTAACGCGGGTTCAGCGCTGGCTTTCCGGGGTCACCCGCAGGATTTCCTCAACGGTGGTCTGGCCGGAGGCCACTTTCTGTGCACCACTGAGCCGCAGGGATTTCATGCCTTCTTTGTAGGCATCCAGCCTTAACTGCTCGAGCTCGCAGCGATCATTGATCTGGCGAGTCAGGTGGTCGGAAAGCGTCATGATTTCATAGACCCCGGCGCGGCCCATATAGCCGGTATTGCGGCATTCGAGGCAACCCACCGGATGATAAAACTGGCGGGGAACCGGCGCTTTCCAGGGGCGAGTCAGTGTTTGCCAGGCCTGCTCGTCGGCCTCACCCGGGGCCTTGCAGTGGGGGCACAGGGTGCGGGCCAGGCGCTGGGCCATCACCCCCAGCACCGTGGCCCGGATCAGGTAGGGCGGGATGCCCAGTTCCATCAGTCGGGTAATGGCACTCGGGGCGTCGTTGGTGTGCAGGGTGGAGAGCACCAGGTGGCCGGTCAAAGCCGCCTGCACGGCCATCTCGGCGGTTTCCAGATCGCGGATTTCACCAATCATGATGATGTCGGGGTCTTGCCGTAACAGGGCCCGAACGCCGTGGGCGAACGTCAGGTCGATGTTGGTCTGCACCTGCATCTGGTTGAACGCTGGCTCCACCATCTCAATGGGGTCTTCAATGGTGCAGATGTTCAGTTCCGGCGACGCCAGCTGTTTGAGGGTGGAGTACAGGGTGGTGGTCTTGCCGGAACCGGTAGGGCCGGTCACCAGTACAATGCCATGTGGGCGGGCGGTCATGGCCTGCCAGCGCTCCCGGTCTTCTTTACTGAAGCCCAGCTGCTCGAAGGATTTCAGCAGCACCTCCGGATCAAAAATCCGCATCACCATCTTCTCGCCAAAGGCGGTGGGCATGGTGGCCAGACGCAACTCCACCTCGCTGTTATCGGGTTTCCGGGTTTTGATTCGGCCGTCCTGGGGCCGGCGCTTCTCGGCCACATTCAGGCGCCCGAGAATTTTCAGACGGCTGGTGACCGCCACCCCGACATGTTCCGGAAACTCATAGACGTTATGCAACACGCCATCAATACGAAAACGCACCTGAGTGACCGCCCGGCGCGGTTCGATGTGAATGTCTGAGGCGCGCTGGTCAAAGGCATACTGCAACAGCCAGTCGACAATCTTGACCACGTGCTGGTCATTGGCATCCGGATTTTCGTTGGAACCTATGTCCAGCAGTTGTTCGAAATTCTGATTGCTGGCGGCACCCGGGGCCTGGCTGCCGCTGGCCTTGCTCACGGAATTGGCGAGCTGGTAGAACTCCACAGTGTAGCGCCGGATGTCTTCCGGGTTGGCAACGACACGGCGAATGTCCTTGCGAATGGCCTGCCGAAGGTTGCTTTCCCATTCGGTTTTGAATGGTTCTGTGCTGGCAATCAGCACTTCATCCTGGCGTATCTCTACCGCCAGAATGCCGTGGCGCTGGGCAAAGGCGTAGGACATCACCCGGGCGATGGCCGGCGTGTCGATCTTGAGCGGGTCTATGTGGTAGTAATCCTGGCCTGCCCATCGGGCCAGCCAGCTGGTCAGTCGATCAAGATCCAGGGTTCGGCCATCCCTGAGGCTGGTAATGCTGGCAATGGCAACCAGTTCCAGGGGGTGCCGCGGAGAAGTTCGTCCGTCCTGGGTAGCGGCCCCCAGGTTGGCCGTGAGCACCTTCTCAGCATCCTGCTGGCTGATTTCGCCACTTTCCACCAGGGCAGAGCAGATGTCTCGCAGGGTGAGGGTGTGCCGATGTGGTGGTGCTGGCATGGGGGGCGCTTGATCAGCCATCGTTGTGCTCTCCGGGTGTTGTGGGCACTCAGTTGGCAACCGGCCGGTTTACTTTCAGGTGAACCATGGCGACGGTGAACAGTAGGAATGTAAGCACTGTGAGAATCATCGGGCCTGGGGCTCCTTCGCTCAGCCAGGCGGAGACCACGGCCTGTGTGAAATAAAAAATCACCACGAAGGCCATCCAGATGTACCCGCGATTGTGCCCCCGGAATACCGGTACTGCAAACGCCAGCAGCGGCAGCAGTTTGACGGTCAGCATCAGGGGAATGGACACGCCTTCTACCGGCGCCGGGTAGAAGGTGGTCACCAGCAAGGTAGCCAAGACCGCAAGGTACAGGGCAATGGTCAGGCGGGCCGTGGTTTTTGCTTTTTCATTCTTGATCATAGATGGTTCCGGATGGTTGAGAAATCAGGAGCAGTTAGTCGTCAACTGGCCAGTTTGAGCGCCAGCCGGGCGATGCGCTCACCAAAGGCTTGGCACAGGGTCTTTTCATGGTCACTCAGCGCTTGCTGTGCCCCGGTGCCTGCCCAGTGGGTGGGGCCGTAGGGTGTGCCGCCGGTCGAGGTCTCATTCAGGGCACTTTCGGAGTAAGGCAATCCGCACAGTACCATGCCGTGGTGCAGCAATGGCATCATCATGGTCAGCAAGGTGGTTTCCTGGCCGCCATGCAGGCTGCCGGTAGAGGTGAAGGCGCCCGCAGGTTTACCAACCAGCTTGCCGTTAAGCCATAAATCGCCGGTACCATCGAGAAAGTGTTTGAGCGGGGCCGCCATATTGCCAAACCGGGTAGGGCTGCCCAGGGCCAGCCCGGCGCAGTTTGCGAGATCTTCACGGGTGGCGTAAGGGGCGCCGCTGTCCGGCACCGGTGGCAGGCTGGCGTTGGTGTCTGGTGACACTGGTGGAACCGTGCGGATTTTCGCCTCGATGCCCTCCGCCCGGGCGACGCCGCGGCCAATCTGGTTGGCCATCTCGGCGGTCTGGCCGTTGCGGCTATAGTAAAGCACAAGAAGGTACGGTGTAGCGTTGCTCATGTCTGCTCCAGGGGGTGGCTCAAAGAATATCCAGTACCTTCTCTGGCGGACGCCCGAGGGCTGCCTTTCCATTGGCCAGAACGATAGGGCGTTCGATCAGTTTCGGGGTATTTACCATGGCCTTGACCAGTTCTTCCCGGGTCAGTTCCGGGGCGTTCAGGCCAAGTTCTCTGTACTCGGATTCCTTGGTGCGCATGAGCTGGCGCGGTTCACAACCCAGTAGATCAAGAATGTGTAACAGTTCCTGCTCTGTCGGTGGTGTCTCGAGGTAGCGTATAATCTCCGGCTCGATACCCTTTTGCTGGAGCAGCTCAAGGGTCTGGCGTGATTTTGAACACCGTGGGTTATGGAAAATGCGGGTTGGTTCTGTCATGGTCATGCCCGGTTAATAGTGATGAGTACGGTCTTTAACGAGGGCCGTAGTCTAACAGGAGGATTTACCTTGCAGTACCCTCGGCACCCGTCCGTTCCCCGTCCCAAGGTTTCTGAATGGCCCAGGCACTTGCTGCTGATTCCAGCCGTTATTATGGTGCTGGCCCTGGCGGGTTGCGAGAGAACGGAGTTGCAACGTGCCGATGGTGTGGCGGTGGACTGGGACAGTTACCGTGGCCAGTGGGTGCTGGTGAACTACTGGGCCGAATGGTGCAAGCCCTGCCTGGAGGAGATTCCGGAATTGAATCACCTCGACAAGTCACCGAGAATTTCGGTGCTGGGCGTCAATTTTGACGGCGTTGAAGGCGCCGCGCTGGTGGACCTGGGCCAGAGAATGGGCATCGAATTCACCATGCTGGGCCAGGATCCGGGCCCCGACTTTGGCTGGAAGATGCCGATGGCATTGCCCGCCACCTTCGTGGTGGACCCAGCGGGCAAACTGATAGAAACACGCTTTGGTCCCCAAACCGAAGAAGATCTGATGCAACTGATCGGTAGCTGACCATGGCACAAACGTTCGTACATCTTCGCGTACACTCCGAATACTCCATGGTGGATGGCCTGGTGCGGGTCAAGCCACTGATCAGCCGTGTGGCCGAGTTGGGCATGCCGGCCGTGGGGCTCACCGAACAATCCAATATGTGCTCGCTGGTGCGCTTTTACAAGGCGGCCATGGGTGCCGGGGTGAAGCCGATTATCGGTGCCGATCTCTGGCTGGAAAACCCGGACGAGCCGGAAAACCCGTTCCGGCTCACCTTGCTGGCGCGGGATGAGAAAGGCTATCTGCACCTTACCGAAATCATTTCCCTGGGCTACACCGAGGGCCAGCGCTATGGCAAGCCGATTATCCGGAAAGCCTGGCTGGAAGCCCGCGCGGCGGGTCTGATTGCGCTTTCCGGCGCCAAAATGGGCGATGTGGGCAAGGCCCTGCTGGCGGGCAAGCCGGAACTGGCCCGGGAGCGGGCTCAATACTGGAAGAATTTGTATCCGGGCAGCTACTACCTGGAGCTGCAGCGTACCGAGCGGGCAGGTGATGAGGATTGTCTGCACCTGAGCGTCGAGCTGGCCGCTGAATTGGGCCTGCCGGTGGTTGCCACCAACGATGTGCACTTCCTGACGGCGGACGATTTCGAAGCCCACGAGGCCAGGGTCTGTATCGGTGAGAGCCGAACACTGGATGACCCCCGTCGGGACCGGCGATTCAGCGACCAGCAGTATCTTCGCAGCGCGGAAGAGATGATCGAACTGTTTTCGGACATCCCCGAAGCCGTTGAAAACACGGTCGAGATTGCCCGCCGCTGTTCGGTGAAGGTCCGCATGGGCGAATACTTCCTGCCGAACTACCCGATTCCCGATGGCATGACCATGGACGAGTACTTCCGGCATGTGTCCGAGGAAGGTCTGGAGATGCGCCTGGAAACCATCCTGAGCAAGGATGATCCGGAGTATGACCAGAAGCGGGAAGAGTATTACAAGCGCCTGAAGTTCGAGCTGGACATCATCATTCAGATGGGCTTCCCCGGCTACTTCCTGATCGTTATGGACTTTATCAAGTGGGCCAAGAACAACGGTGTACCGGTAGGGCCCGGCCGGGGTTCCGGTGCCGGTTCCCTGGTGGCCTACGCGCTGCTGATTACCGACCTGGACCCACTGGAGTACGACCTGCTGTTCGAGCGGTTCCTGAACCCGGAACGGGTGTCCATGCCCGACTTTGACGTCGATTTCTGCATGGAAGGCCGGGACCGGGTGATTGAATACACGGCTGAGAAATACGGCCGGGAAGCGGTTTCACAGATCATTACCTTCGGTACCATGGCGGCCAAGGCGGTGGTGCGGGATGTGGCGCGGGTACAGGGCAAGTCCTACGGTCTGGCCGACAAGCTGTCCAAGCTGATTCCATTTGAAGTGGGCATGACCCTCAACAAGGCCATCGAGCAGGAGCCACAGCTCAAGGAGTTCCTGGAGCAGGACGAAGAAGCCCAGGAAATCTGGGAGATGGCCCTCAAGCTTGAGGGCGTATGCCGTAACGCTGGCAAGCACGCCGGTGGCGTGGTGATTGCGCCTACCAAGATTACCGATTTCTCGCCCCTGTACTGTGACGACGAAGGCGGCAGCCTGGTCACCCAGTTTGACAAAGGCGATGTGGAAGACGCGGGCCTGGTGAAGTTCGACTTCCTGGGGCTACGCACCCTGACCATCATCAAGTGGGCATTGCACATGATTAACCCGCGCCGGCAGGCGCAGGGTCAATCAGAACTGGACATTGCCACCATCCCGCTGGACGACAAGCGCTCCTTCGAGTTGCTCAAAAAGGCGGAAACCACTGCCGTTTTCCAGCTCGAATCCCGCGGCATGAAAGACCTGATCCGCCGCCTGCAGCCGGATTCCCTGGAAGACATGATCGCCCTGGTGGCCCTGTTCCGTCCCGGGCCGCTGCAGTCGGGCATGGTAGACGACTTTATCGACCGTAAGCATGGTCGGCAGCCGTTGTCGTACCCGCATCCGGATTACCAGTATGAAGGCCTGAAGCCGGTATTGGAGCCCACTTACGGGGTTATCCTCTACCAGGAGCAGGTCATGCAGATTGCCCAGGTAATGGCGGGTTACACCCTCGGCAACGCCGACATGCTGCGCCGGGCCATGGGTAAGAAAAAGCCGGAAGAGATGGCCAAGCAGAAGGCATTCTTCCTGGAGGGTTGTGCCAATAATGGCATCGATGAAACCCTTGCGGAGAACATCTTCGATCTGGTGGAGAAGTTCGCCGGCTACGGTTTCAACAAATCCCACTCCGCCGCCTATGCTCTGGTGTCGTATCAGACCTTGTGGCTCAAGGCCCACTACCCGGCCGAATTCATGGCCGCGGTACTCACCGCCGATATGCAGAACACCGATAAGGTGGTCACGCTGGTGGAAGAGTGCCGGAACATGAAGCTGGACCTGCTGGTGCCGGACGTCAGCCGTTCCGCGTACACCTTTACCGTCAATGACGACGGGCAGATTGTTTATGGTCTAGGCGCCATCAAAGGGTTGGGCGAGGGCCCGATTGATAGCATCGTGGAGGCCGCCAAAGACGGCCCATTCCAGGATATTTTCGATTTCTGCCGCCGGATTGATCTGAAGAAGGTCAACAAGCGCGCCATGGAGGCGCTGATCCGGGCCGGGGCCATGGACAAACTGGGTGCCGGGCGGGCGCAGCTGATGGCCAGTATCGACAAGGCCGTGCAGCAGGCAGACCAGCAATCCCGAAACGATGCCGCCGGCATGATGGATATGTTTGGCGAAATGCTGGAGAGCAGCGGTGAGGGTGAAGACCCCTACGCCGATGTGGCCCACGTGCGGGAATGGCCTGAAAAAGAACGCCTAAAGGGCGAGAAGGATACCCTGGGTATCTATCTTACGGGTCATCCGTTTGATGAATACGAGCGGGAAGTCCGGCGTTTTGTCCGTAACTCCATCGCGGATCTGAAGCCCAACAAGTCACCCCAGCGGGTGGCTGGCCTGGTGGTTGCCCAGCGCACCATGAAAACCCGCACCGGGTCCACCATGTGCTTTATTACCCTGGATGACCGTAGCGCTCGCATCGAAGCTACCCTGTTCTCCGAGGCGTTTTTCGAGAACCGGGAGCTCCTGCAATCAGATCAGGTGATCGTTGTGGAGGGGCAGGTCAGCCACGATGACTACTCCGGGCAAATGAAAATGCGCGTCAGCTCAGTGATGGACGTGGCTACCGCCCGGCAGCAGTTCAGCCGTGGCATCAGGTTGGCCCTGCATGCGGAACAGCTGCAGAACGGGCTGCTGGACAAACTGGACGATACCCTGCGCCCGTTCCGCAACGAAGGCAGCCCGGTGTGGATTGAATACAGCAGTGCCGAGGCCAGAACCCGTATTGAGCTGGGTGAGTCCTGGCGAGTACAGCCGGATGACAACCTGTTGTTCGAGCTCAGGCACCTGGTAGGCGAGAAGTCCGTGGAACTGGTCTATGATTAATACCAATGTCCGCTTTAGCTGTGCCGGTTGCACTGCTATCTTTGTCCCAAATTCTGGTTTTGGTGGGGTGAAACCTGCCTGGCAATCAAATGATGGAACATCATGAACCCTAATTACCTTGATTTCGAACAGCCGATCGCCGACCTGGAAGCCAAGATTGAAGAGCTTCGCATGGTGGGCAACGACACCGACATCAATATCACCGATGAAATCAGTCGGTTGAAGAAGAAGAGTGTCAGTCTGACAGAAAGCATATTTTCTGATTTGCAGTCCTGGGATGTCGCCCGTTTGGCCCGGCACCCGCGCCGGCCCTACACCCAGGATTACATTGATCTGATTTTCGAAGATTTCGACGAGCTGCACGGCGATCGCCGCTACGCCGACGATTTATCCATTGTTGGCGGCACCGCCCGGCTGGACAACAAGCCGGTAATGGTGATCGGCCATCAGAAAGGCCGCGAAGTGCGTGACAAGGTCAAGCGCAACTTCGGCATGCCGCGCCCGGAGGGTTACCGCAAGGCCCTGCGCCTGATGGAAATGGCCGAGCGCTTCAAGATGCCGATCCTCACCTTTATCGACACGCCGGGCGCCTATCCCGGAATCGGCGCCGAAGAGCGCGGCCAGAGTGAGGCCATTGCCTTTAACCTGGCTGTCATGTCCCGACTGAAAACACCGATTATTTCTACGGTGATCGGTGAGGGCGGTTCCGGTGGTGCCCTGGCCATTGGTGTGTGCGATCAGTTGAATATGCTGCAGTACTCCACTTATGCGGTTATTTCGCCGGAAGGCTGTGCCTCTATCCTCTGGAAAAGCGCCGAGTACGCGGCTCAGGCCGCTGAAGCCATGGGTGTTACCGCTCAGCGCCTGAAGGAGTTGGGAGTTGCTGACAACGTGATTGAAGAGCCCCTGGGCGGTGCTCACCGCAACCCGGAGAAAATGGCGGAAACCCTGAAGGCCAGGCTGGCCAAGGGTGTCGCGGAACTGAGCCGGTTGCCGTTGGACGAGCTGGTGTCTCGCCGGTACGAGCGCTTAACCAAATATGAAAGCGGGCGGTAACACCGCCCGGGAATCTGGCTGGCCCGAGGATCTTCTCGGACCGGTCAGCGCACTTCCTGACAGCTCCCGCATCCTGGTCGCCCTCAGTGGTGGCCTGGACTCCGTTTTGTTATTGCATGTGGCGGCAGCCTGCCACCGCAATGTCTCTGCTCTGCACATTAATCACCAACTGCAGCCTAATCACTCGCAGACTGAGCAGTTCTGCCGGTCGCTCTGTGAGCGGTTGGCGGTTCCCCTCCTGGTTGAGCGTGTGGACGTTACAGTGGGCGAGTCCGGCTCTGGTGGTCTGGAGGAAGCGGCCAGGATGGCCCGATATGACGTGTTTCGGCGGGTGCTTGGTGCGGGCGACCTGTTGTTGATGGCCCACCACGCAGACGATCAGGTCGAAACGGTGTTGTTTCGTTTGCTCCGGGGAACCGGTGTAACGGGGCTGGCGGGCATGCCCGAGAGCCGCCCCCTTGGCCAGGGAGCCCTGTTTCGACCCTGGCTGGCGGTAAGCCGAGACCGGCTGGAGCAGGTTGCCCGGGATGTCGGTCTCTCCTGGGTGGAAGATCCCAGCAATACCAGCCTGGCATTTGATCGCAATTACCTGCGCCACGCTGTGCTGCCGGGGCTCAAGGAGCGCTGGCCAGGCCTGCTGAAACGTGTGGAGCACAGTGCCAGGGCCTGCGCCGAAAGCGATTCGCTCAGTCATCGGTTGGCGGAATTGCAGTGGCAGGCGTGTTCCGATGCGGGCCAGCTCCGGCTGGCGTCGGTTCAGGTGCTGAGCCCGTTGGAGCAGAAAAACCTGGTTCGGTGGTGGATTCACAAGCAGGGTTGGAGAATGCCTGCCCTGGCAGATTGGGACCAGTCGCTGGCGGAGTTGATTCAGGCCGGCGAAGACCGGACGCCGGAGATTCGTGGTGATGGTTTCAGTTTGCGGCGATATCGGGGCTACCTGTACCTGGTGCCAAACGTGGAAGTGCCAGCGCACTCCGCTGGCCTTGAACCCGGCCGCCCGTTGCGCTGGGGTCCCTGGACACTGCGGCTCGCGCCAACAGCCATTACACCGGAAGCAGCGCCCCCGCCAATACGGGTATCTACGAGGCAGGGCGGCGAAAGGCTTCGCTTTGAGGAGGCCGGGCACTCTCGATCATTGAAAACCTGGTTGCAGGAGCAAGGAGTGCCGCCCTGGGAGAGGGCTTTACTGCCGCTGGTTTACCACGAAACACCCGGTGGCAGTGAGCTGATTGCCGTTGGCGATTTGTGGTGTTCTGAACAATACTCGGGAAGCGCCCCTGCCACCGGCTGGCGGCTGATTGTGGAGAGGGATTGTGATTGAGTACAGGGGGGCTTTCTGGTAGTCTGGCGACCCATCTTGAGATGAACAATCTCCCTCCTTCACCGAACCAGATAATCACGGAATCTGCATGACGCGTTATATTTTCGTCACCGGCGGTGTCGTGTCCTCATTAGGCAAAGGTATTGCGTCTGCCTCATTGGCAGCCATCCTCGAGGCACGCGGCCTGAAGGTCACTATTCTCAAGCTGGACCCGTACATCAACGTGGACCCCGGCACCATGAGCCCGTTCCAGCACGGTGAGGTTTTTGTCACCGAAGACGGCGCGGAAACCGACCTCGACCTGGGCCACTACGAGCGCTTTATTCGTACCCCCATGAGCAAGCGCAATAACTTCACCACCGGCCGGGTGTACGAGGAAGTTATCCGTAAAGAGCGTCGTGGTGATTATCTTGGCGGCACCGTGCAGGTGATCCCGCACATTACCGACGAAATCAAACGCCGTGTGGTGGAAGGCGCAGCCGGCTCCGACGTGGCCCTGATTGAAGTGGGCGGCACGGTCGGGGATATCGAATCCCTGCCGTTCCTGGAGGCCTGCCGTCAGCTGAAGGTGGAAGTAGGATCGCAGCGCGCGCTTTTCATGCACCTGACCCTGGTGCCCTACATCGCGACCGCCGGCGAGATCAAAACCAAGCCGACCCAGCATTCCGTAAAAGAAATGCGCTCCATCGGCCTGCAGCCGGATATCCTGCTGTGCCGCTCCGAGCATGAAGTGGATGCCAGCTCTCGTCGCAAGATTGCCTTGTTCACCAACGTGGAAGAGCGGGCGGTTATACCGATGCAGGACGCCAAGTCCATCTATGCCATTCCGCGCATGTTGCACGAATATGGCCTGGACCAGCTGGTAATCGAGCGCTTCGGCCTGGATGCCCGTGAAGCAGATCTGGGCGAGTGGGATGCCGTTGTGGAATCGTTGATGAATCCTCAGCAGGAAGTCACCATTGCCATGGTCGGCAAGTACATGGAGCTGCTGGACGCGTACAAGTCGCTGATTGAATCCCTGCTGCACGCCGGCATCAAGACCCGCACCAAGGTCAATATCAACTACATTGACTCCGAAGACATCGAGCGTGACGGCACCTCCGTGCTGGAATCTGCCGATGCCATCCTGGTGCCGGGTGGTTTTGGTGAGCGGGGCGTGGAAGGCAAGATTCGCACCGTTCAGTACGCCCGTGAAAACAAGGTTCCGTACTTGGGCATCTGTCTGGGTATGCAAGTGGCCGTTATCGAATACGCCCGCAATGTGGCTGGCCTGAAAGACGCCCACAGTACCGAGTTCCGCGAGCACACGCCGGAGCCGGTGGTTGGTTTGATCACCGAATGGCTGGACGCCAGTGGCGCTACCGAAGCGCGCACCGAAGCCTCTGACCTTGGTGGTACCATGCGCCTGGGCGCCCAGGACTGCATTCTGACAGACGGTTCCACCATTGCCGCCTGCTACGGCAAGAAGACCATTCGCGAGCGGCATCGCCACCGCTATGAAGTCAACAACCACTTCCTGCCCAGCCTTGAGGAAGCCGGCCTGCAAATCTCTGGCCGTTCCGCAGATGGCAAGCTGGTGGAAGTCGTGGAAGCGCCGGAACATCCTTGGTTCGTGGCCTGTCAGTTCCACCCGGAATTCACCTCAACACCCCGCGACGGCCACCCGCTGTTCAAGGGCTTTGTTGAGGCGGCACTGGCCAACAAGAAGGGATCCTGAGCATGGCGCAGAGCAAGGTAAACGTCTCGGGCATTGAGGTTGCCAACAACAACCCGTTTGTACTGTTTGGCGGTATGAACGTGCTTGAATCCCGGGAGCTTGCCTTTGAGGTTGCTGAAAAGTACGTGGATGTCTGTGGTCGCCTGGGCATTCCGTATGTTTTCAAAGCCTCCTTCGACAAAGCCAACCGCTCGTCTATCAACTCCTTCCGGGGCCCTGGCCTCGAGAAGGGGCTGCAGATCCTGGCGGACATCAAAAGCAAGTTTGGCGTGCCGATCATTTCTGATGTGCACGAACCGGAACAGGCAGCGCCGGCGGCAGAAGTCTGCGATATCATCCAGCTGCCTGCATTCCTGAGCCGCCAGACCGATCTGGTCGTGGCCATGGCCAAAACCGGCGCGGTCATCAACATCAAGAAAGCCCAGTTCCTGGCGCCCCAGGAAATGAAGCACATCATCACCAAGTGTGAAGAGGCCGGCAACGACAAGGTTATCCTGTGCGAGCGCGGCAGTAGCTTCGGCTACAATAACCTGGTGGTGGACATGCTGGGCTTCGGCATCATGAAATCGATGAAGGTACCGGTGATGTTCGATGTGACCCACTCGCTGCAGATGCCTGGCGGACGTGCGGATTCTGCGGGCGGTCGCAGGGCCCAGGTAACTGACCTGGCACTGGCGGGGATGTCTCAGGGGCTGGCCGGCCTGTTCCTGGAAGCGCACCCAGACCCGGATCACGCCAAATGCGACGGTCCTTGTGCATTGCGCCTGAGCCAGCTGGAGCCGTTCCTGCAGCGGGTGAAAGCTGTAGATGACCTGGTAAAAAGTTTTACACCTATCGACACCGCCTGATTGGCGGTGTTCGTTTTTGTCCTGTTCGGGAGTACGAGCAGGTGGGGGATGGCTTTCCGAAACACGCTCCTTCGGCACATCCATGTGACGCTTGGGCTCCGCCATCCATGGCTCCGCACAGTTTCGGAAAGCCATCCCCCACCTGCTCTAGGCTGAACTTACAACTTGAACCGTTTAGATACAGAAAATCTGGAGAAATTTTCGCATGACCAAGATTGCCAACATCAAAGCTCGTGAAGTTTTGGACTCGCGCGGTAACCCGACAGTAGAGGCGGATGTGATTCTTGAGGACGGCACACTGGGTCGTGCCTGTGCGCCCTCCGGTGCTTCTACCGGTTCGCGCGAAGCGCTGGAACTGCGTGACGGGGACAAGTCCCGTTACCTGGGTAAAGGTGTTCGCAAAGCGGTTGAGGCCATCAACGGCCAGATTCGTGAAGCTCTGGTTGGCAAGGACTCTGCCGACCAGCGCAGCCTGGACCAGATTATGATTGACCTGGACGGCACCGAGAACAAGGCAAACCTGGGCGCCAACGCCATCCTGGCGGTTTCCCTGGCTGCCGCGAAGGCCGCTGCGACTTCTCTGGGCAAGCCTTTGTATGAGCACATTGCCGACGTCAACGGCACCTCCGGCGAATTCTCCATGCCGGTACCGATGATGAACATTCTGAACGGTGGTGAGCACGCGGATAACAACGTGGACATCCAGGAGTTCATGGTGCAGCCGGTTGCGGTGAAGAGCTTTGCTGAAGCCCTGCGTGTTGGCGCCGAGATCTTCCACAGCTTGAAGAAAGTTTTGAAATCTCAGGGCCTGAACACCGCCGTAGGTGATGAAGGTGGTTTTGCGCCGAACCTGCCGTCCAACGAAGCGGCCCTGGCTGCGATCAAGCAAGCCGTGGAAGACGCTGGCTATGAGCTGGGCAAAGACGTAACTCTGGCTCTGGACTGTGCCTCCTCCGAGTTCTACAAAGACGGTCAGTATCAGCTGTCCGGCGAAGGCAAGAGCTTTGATTCCGAAGGCTTCGCCGATTACCTGGCCGGCCTGTGCGAGCGTTATCCGATTGTGTCCATCGAAGACGGTATGGACGAAAGCGACTGGGACGGCTGGAAGGTACTGACCGACAAGCTGGGCAGCAAGGTGCAGCTGGTGGGTGATGATCTGTTTGTAACCAATACCAAGATCCTGAAGCAGGGTATCGAGAAGGGTGTGGGCAATTCCATTCTGATCAAGTTCAACCAGATTGGTAGCCTGTCCGAGACTCTGGATGCCATCAAGATGGCTCAGGATGCCGGTTACACGGCGGTGATCTCTCACCGTTCCGGTGAAACCGAAGACACCACCATCGCTGACCTGGCGGTTGCTACCTGTGCTGGCCAGATCAAGACCGGCTCTCTGTGCCGCTCAGACCGGGTTGCCAAGTACAACCAGCTGCTGCGTATTGAAGAGGCGCTGGAAGGTAAGGCACCGTATCGCGGCCTGAGCGAGATCAAGGGTCAGGGTTAAGACCCGCGGCATTTTTGAACCTGCCAGCGCTCGCTGGTAAGTAACAAAATGTTAAGGCCATCGCGTTCCGGATGAAAATTCGGACACGATGGCCTTTTTGTACAGTGACTTACAAGAATTTGTTGCTAATCTACTATAAGGTCTATACTTGACCTTCGACTCTTTCGATAAATCTGGTTATTTTCTGAGCTAATTGGGCATGAAAACGCTTTGGGCCATTCTGGTAGTGCTGATTCTCCTGCTGCAGGTTCGCCTGTGGGTCGGGGAGGGTAGCTTTGCGCAGGTTTGGTCGTTGGAGAAGGCGATTGCTGAGCAGCGGGCTGAGAATGCCGGGTTGGCGGGGCGTAATGACCGGCTTTATGCGGAGGTGCGGAATCTTCGTAATGAGCAGGGAGCCGTGGAGGAACGTGCCCGCATGAATCTCGGGCTTATTCGTGAAGACGAGACGTTTTTTCTCGTGGTCGAGAACTGATTTCGACTTTGGGTGTTCCGAGCACCGGGGAGTGTCTCTCCGGGAACCGCTACGAGCACATCCATGTGCGCTTCTCTCAGGCCATCCATGGCCTTCGAAATTCCCGGAGAGACACTCCCCGGCGCTCTCCTGACATAGTGCGGGCATTCTGATTATGAAACCTCAACTTTGGCTTGTTGTTCCTGCCGCTGGCATCGGCCAGCGCATGAAAGCTGAATGTCCCAAGCAGTACCTCAAGATCAATAACCGTTTTATCCTCGATATCACGCTTTCCCGTTTGTTGGATAACGCGCCGTTCAAGGGTTGTATGGTGCCGTTGAATCCGGCAGATCACTGGTGGCCGGATAGTGAGTCGTCTCAGGATGATCGTATCCAGAGTTGTACCGGGGGCAAGGAGCGGGCGGATTCGGTGCTTTCGGCGTTGCATGCGCTGGCGGAGCAGGCGGATGAGTCGGATTGGGTGCTGGTGCACGATGCGGCGCGGCCTTGTTTGCATGCCGATGATCTTTCCAATCTGATTGATACCGTTTCTGAGCACCCGGTTGGCGGGCTGCTGGCGGCGCCGGTGTCGGATACCTTGAAGCTGGCGGATGACGGCGCTCCGCCAGAGGTGGCGCAGACGGTGGATCGGAGTCGGTTGTGGCGGGCGTTGACGCCGCAGATGTTTCGGTTTGGTGCGCTCAGGGCGGCCCTGGAGTCTTGTCTCGAAAATAACCAGCCGGTTACCGATGAGTCCTCTACGATGGAGTTTTCCGGTAAGATGCCTGTTCTGGTGGAAGGGCGGCCGGATAACTTGAAGATTACGGTGCCGTCTGACCTTGCGCTGGCCGAGTTTATTCTGGGTCGGCTGTAGGGTTTTCCCGCCTATTGCTTATTTCTGTTTTTCTCGGAGACGATGATGCGCATTGGTCAGGGCTTTGATGTCCATGCCTTTGGTGAGGGCAGTTCTGTCATTCTGGGTGGCGTTGAGATTCCCCATAGTTATGGCCTGAAAGCCCATTCGGATGGCGATGTGTTGTTGCATGCGCTGGCGGATGCACTGCTTGGTGCGGTGGCGCTGGGGGATATCGGACATTTTTTTCCGGATACCAGCGACGAGTGGGCCGGGGCTGATAGCCGGGATCTGCTGCGGCGGGTGATGCAGCGGGTATTGGAAGAGGGCTTTGCGGTGGTGAATGTCGACACCACGATTATTGCCCAGGCGCCGAAGATGGCACCTCATGTGGAGGCCATGCGCCTGAATATTGCCGAGGACCTGGGGGTGCCGGTGAATCGGGTGAGTGTGAAAGCCACCACCACGGAGAAGCTTGGCTTTACCGGGCGCGGTGAGGGCATTGCCTGCCAGGCAGTGTGTTTGCTTGAACCGGTGGCCATGTGAGTCAGGAGAGCGGTTCGCCCAGCTGGCGCCTTGAGTGGCCCACTTCTTCAGGCAAGCGCCCGGGCAAGGCGCAGCTGAAGTCGGTGCCAGAGGATTTTCGCGTTACAGAGAAACTCTGGCCTGATTCCGAAGTGCCGGGTTCTGTGCATGGAGGAGCCGGTGAGCACTTGTGTGTGCGTCTTGAGAAATCCGGCGACAATACCGAGTTTGTTGCTCGCGAGTTGGCCGCCATGGCGGGTTGTAAGGCATTTGAGGTGGGCTTTTGTGGCCTGAAGGATCGCCATGCGGTTACGGTGCAATGGTTCAGCCTCTACTGCCCGGGCCGGGAGGCCGAGGATGCCGCGCTGCTGCAAACCATAGGTGCCCGGTGGGCGGTGCTGGCGAGTGGCCGTCATGCCCGCAAGCTTCGCCGGGGCGAGCATCTGGGTAACCAGTTTGATCTGGTGTTAAGGCAGGTAAGCGGCAATAAAGCGGAGTTGGAGCAGGCGCTGACGTTGCTGGGCGAGCGGGGAGCCCCGAACTATTTCGGGCCGCAGCGGTTTGGTATTGGCGGCGGCAATCTGGAGCGGGCGGTGAATCTTGATCCTTCCCGCTTGAACCGGAAGAAAGGCGGCCGCCGTGGCGGTGGCGGAAGTGGTTCGAAAAACGTATTGTACTTTTCGGCGGCACGTTCCTGGCTGTTCAACGAAGTTCTGGCTGCTCGGGTTGAAGCAGGCACTTGGTTTAATGGCATGCCCGGTGAGCCTTCTGAGGATGACCGTCCCACCGGACCGTTGTGGGGCGATGGTGGCACTCTGGCAACCGGAGAGCTGGCCGAGCTTGAGCGGGCCGTGGTTGCGGAACACCCGGAGTTCGAGCGGCTGTTTCTCAGTACCCGAATGAAACCGGAACGTCGGGGGCTGGTAACCCGGCCTGAGCATTTGAGCTGGCAGTGGCTGGATGACAATGCACTGCGGTTACAGTTTTTCCTGCCACCGGGGCAGTATGCCACCACGGTGCTGGGAGATATTTTTGAGCTGCAGGACATGAGCCTCAGCCGTGATAATAAGCAAGAAAGCTAGCGGAGAACACTGTGCGTATTTTGTTGTCCAATGATGATGGCGTGCATTCGCCGGGTCTTGTGGCCCTGTTTGAAGGCCTTGGGGGCCTTGGTGTGCTGGAGGTAGTGGCACCGGACCGTGATCACAGCGGAGCCAGTAATGCGTTGACGCTGAACCGTCCGCTGACGGTGGAAGAGCACCCTAACGGGTTTCACTCGGTTGATGGTACGCCCACCGATTGCGTGCATCTGGCGGTGAACGGTCTGTTCGATCAGCCATTCGACCGGGTGGTGTCTGGTATCAACACCCATGCCAACCTGGGCGATGACATTATCTACTCCGGAACCGTGGCCGCAGCCACCGAAGGGCGTCACCTTGGTCTGCCCGCGATCGCTGTGTCGCTGGTTAACGACGGCCATTTCCATTACGACACCGCCGCAAGGGTGGTTCGGTTGCTGCTGGAAGACAAGCGAGCCCTGGCTTTGGGGCCTCGCTCTATCCTCAATGTGAACGTTCCGGATCTGCCCTGGCACGAAATCTCCGGTATCCAGGTTACTCGCCTGGGCCACCGGGAGCGAGCGGAAGGCGCTGTTCCGATGACTTGCCCTCGAGGCAAGCAGCGCTACTGGATTGGTGCCGCGGGCCAGGGTGGCGATGCCGGGCCAGGCACAGACTTCCACGCGATACGTGAGGGTTACGTTTCCATTACCCCCGTGCACATTGATATGACCCGTTACGAAGCCTTGCCTGGGCTGCAGGACTGGGTAGACGGGCTGGAAGGTGCCAGGAGGGCGACATCGTGATCGCTCAACTTGAAGGGATCGGTATGACATCCAGGCGCACCCGCCTGCGACTGGTGCAGCGGTTGCGGGAAGCTGGCATTGAATCAGATCGGGTACTGGAGGTGATTGGTCAGGTACCCCGACACATCTTTCTGGACGAAGCCCTTGCCCACCGCGCCTACGAGGATACCTCACTACCCATCGGCTATGGCCAGACCCTCTCCCAGCCCTACATCGTTGCTCGCATGACGGAGTTGCTTCTGGCGCATCAGCCGGCCCGAGTGCTGGAGTTGGGCACCGGTTCCGGGTATCAGACCACGGTGTTGTCGCAGTTGTTCGATGACATCTACAGTGTTGAACGCATACGCCCGTTGCAGGAGCGGGCCCGGGACCGGCTGCGGCAGCTCAATATTCGTAATGTCATGCTCAAGCATGCAGATGGTGGTATGGGTTGGCCCGAGCGGGGGCCTTTTGACGGCATTATCGTGACCGCTGCGCCGGTGGATGTGCCGCAGGAATTGCTCGATCAGTTGGCCGACGGTGGTGTGCTGATCGCCCCGGTTGGCGAACACCAGCAGGTTCTGGTGGAGATCATCCGCCGTGGTGACCGTTTCGAGCGGCGCGAGCTGGAACCGGTTCATTTTGTACCCTTGCTGGGTGGGGTTGTTCGCTGATGCAGCCTACCACCAATAGCGAAACGAGCCGTGAACATCATCCTGCAGCGGTTTTCCTGCGGGGCATGGCTATGGGGGCAGCGGATATCGTGCCGGGGGTGTCTGGCGGGACCATTGCATTCATAACCGGCATCTATTTTCGCCTGCTGGAAGCCATTAGCGCCACACCGGTGGCCTTTGTCCGCAACCTGCTGAAAGGGGATGTGGCCGGCTTCTGGCGCTCGGTGGATGGTACCTTCCTGGTGTGCCTGCTGGCCGGTGTGTTGACCAGTATTGTTAGCCTGGCCTCGCTGATCACCTGGCTTCTGGATACCCACCCGGTGTTAATCTGGAGCTTCTTTTTCGGCTTGATTGTTGCCTCTGTCTGGCACGTGGGGCAGCAGGTTCGCCGGGTAGCGCCGGTATTGCTGATTCCGCTTGCGTGCGGCATCGTGTTTGCCTGGTGGGTAACCACCTTACCCGCCAGTGAGCTGGCACCAACGGGCATTGCGTTCCTGGGGGCGGGGGCGCTGGCTATCTGTGCGATGATCCTGCCCGGCGTTTCTGGCAGTTTTCTGTTGTTGATTATCGGGATGTATGCGCCGGTTCTGGCCGCGATAAAATCCGTTGAGCTGGCCCATCTGGGATTGTTTGCTGCAGGATGCCTGATTGGGCTTCTGTCTGTTGCCCGGATAATCACCCTGGCGTTCCGGCATTTTCACGACACCGTATTAGCGCTATTGACGGGCTTTATGGTGGGGGCACTGAGCAAGGTATGGCCATGGCAGAAAACCCTGAGTTGGCGCACCAATAGTGCTGGTGAACAAGTCGCCGTGAGCCAGTCTCCGGTAGGCCCGGAAACCTGGGCCAGCCTGTATGGCCAGGACCCGCAGATAATGATGGCTATCACCATGGCTATTGCGGGTTTGGTCGTTGTGCTTGCGTTGGAATGGTTTGGGAGGATATCGGCCCGACGGCACCAGAATGTCGCGCCCTGACCGATAAAAGTGTTACCTGACGCACAAAATGTCGTTCCGGACGGTAACAAACCTGTGCGCAGAGTAACTTGGAATTGATTATAAAATGTGCAATATATTAGTAAGTTAGTCCTGAAACATGAGAAATTGCATCGAAAGTGATCAGTTTCTTAGATAGATTTATCATAATCAGGCGTTTGTTATTACGTGATTCTCTTTAGCCGGCACATTCAAGCTGTTTTTCCGACCAGGCTCCCGCCTGCTACGGAAGCGTTCTGCCGGCGGCGCACTGGCCTGCCCGTTGCGGTATCTGCTGTCCTGCTGCTGTTGGCAATGCTTGGCTTATCCGGCTGCAACACCAACGCGATCTATGGCGACGACCTCTACAACCCCCCTGTGTATTGGGGTAGTCATGTTGTGAAACCCGGGGAAACGCTATACGGCATTGCCTGGCGTTATGGCCGGGACTATCGGGAATTGGGTGATGCCAACGGTCTGGCGCCACCCTGGAACATCAGAGCCGGGCAGGTGCTCCGGCTCGACAAGAAGGGCACCATTCGCCAGACCGCCCAGGCATCTCCTCCGCCCAGACAATCTGCGCCTGCTCCCAGACCCAGCACCAGGGCACCGGCGCCCACGGCGTCCAAACCTGCTGCCAGAGCAGCGGCTCCAGCGCCCCAGACACGCACGAGTAGTCAGGTAGCTTCTGATATCCGCTGGAATTGGCCGCACTCTGGCACCGTTATTGCAAACTTCTCAGAGTCAGGAAAAGTCAATAAAGGTATTGATATTGCCGGGAATCCCGGTGATGCTGTGAAGGCGGCGGCAAGTGGAAGTGTGGTGTATGCCGGTAATGGGTTGCTGGGTTACGGAAACCTGATTATCGTCAATCATAACGAGCACTACCTGAGTGCATACGCCCACAACCGGAAGATTTTGGTGCAGGAAGGGGAGGAGGTAAAAGCCGGACAGGTAATCGCGGAACTGGGCAGTTCTGGTACAGACAAACCGATGTTGCATTTCGAGATTCGCAAGAACGGCAACCCGGTTGACCCGGCCAGATACCTGCCAAGACGTTGATTGATCAGAAAGCTGGATGTTTCTGAGGTGATTGCCAGTAAGGCCTGACAGAAAACCGCAAAGTAAAAAATAAAAACGGCAACTGTGATTGCCAGCCAACAAGCTAATGTCCTGAAGAAAACCACAACCGGAACCAGCCCGCAATAACAAGAAGTATCGGGCGAAACAGGATTATTGAGAGGCGGGGTACACCATGTCAGCAGAGCAAGAAGACATCATTATCGATCGTGTTGCAGATCTGGATGACGCAGACGATCATCTGTTAGCGGAAGACAAACCTGAAAAGCCATCAGCAGACGACGCGATGGCAGAAGCGGAAGACGACTTTCCCACCCAGGGAAAATATTTCACCAGTCAGAAGCAGCTCGATGCCACGCAGCTGTACCTCAATGAAATCGGTTTCTCACCACTGCTCACTCCCGAGGAAGAAGTCTACTTCGCGCGGCTGGCCCGCAAAGGCGAAGAGTCTGGCCGTAAACGCATGATTGAAAGCAACCTGAGACTGGTTGTGAAGATCGCCCGGCGCTACGTGAATCGCGGTCTCACCCTGCTGGACCTGATTGAAGAGGGTAACCTCGGGCTGATCCGGGCTGTTGAAAAGTTCGATCCGGAGAGGGGCTTCCGGTTTTCAACCTACGCCACCTGGTGGATTCGCCAGACCATAGAGCGGGCGATCATGAATCAGACCCGCACCATCCGCCTGCCCATTCACGTGGTCAAGGAGCTGAACCTGTATCTTCGGGCAGCCCGGGAGTTGACCCAGAAGCTGGACCACGAGCCCACCGCCGAGGAAATAGCCCGCATGGTGGACAAGCCGGTGGCGGATGTGAAGCGCATGCTCGGCCTGAATGAGCGCGTGGCCTCCATGGACACGCCGATTGGCGCGGGCAGCGACAAATCGCTGTTGGATACGGTGGCCGACGAAGGCGCTCTGGACCCGGCGGATCTGCTGCAGGACAACAACATGTGTTCCTGCCTGGAAAAGTGGATTGACCAGCTGAGCGACAAACAGCAGGAAGTGCTTTCCCGCCGGTTTGGGTTGCGTGGTTACCCCATCAGTACCCTGGAGGAGGTGGGCCAGGAAATCGGGTTGACCCGTGAGCGAGTGCGCCAGATCCAGGTTGAGGCGTTACGGCGTCTCAGGGAAATTCTGGAGAAAGAAGGTTTGTCTGGTAGCTTGCTGTTTAAATAGCCCGGGGCCAGGGAGGAGGAAAAAGCCAGCCATGGCAACATGGCTGGCTTTTTTGTTAAATGTGGCAGCAATTGAGAACCAGGTGGCGATAGGCCTCTAATTTTCATTGTTAGAATGTCGTCTCCCGGCGGGAATAGGGTGTCGAATCCGGGGACGAATGAAACATTCAATAATAATGATCGAAAGGAAAGGACTATGAAGAAGACGCTTATCACAGGTTGCGCATCTCTGCTGCTGACAGGCGCTTTGGCTGCACCGGCTTATGCCCTGAATGTTGGCGGTGTCGATGTGCCGGACACCTATTCTGCCATGGGCCAGGAGTTGCAGCTTAACGGCGCAGGCACGCGCTCCAAGTGGTTTATGAATCTGTACGTTGGTGGCCTTTATGTCCCGGAGAAAGTGGCCGATGCTGAAGCTGTTATTGATGCCGATGAACCCCAGGCCATTACCCTGCATATCACCTCTGGCATGATCACCAGCGAGCGGATGACAGAAGCCACTATGGAGGGATTCCACGCGTCCACCGGTGGTGACCTGTCTGGTATTCAGGCTGAAGTGGACCAGTTCATGGCGGTGTTCCAGGAAGAGATCAAAGAAGGCGATGTCTTTGATCTGGTCTATGTGCCGGAGCAGGGCGTTCAGGTGCTTAAAAACGGTGAACAGCGCGACACCGTGGGCGACCTGGAGTTCAAGAAAGCCTTGTTTGGTATCTGGCTGTCTGACAAGCCGGCTCAGAAAGACCTGAAAGAGAAGATGCTGGGCAAACGCTGAAGCAATCTGTTTGCCTACGAAAAAGCCGGCATTTGCCGGCTTTTTTAATGCTGGATTACTGGTAGTCCCGTTTCTGCTTGAATTCGCAAAGATCTTCAATCAGGCAGGCCCCGCACTTGGGCTTGCGGGCGGTACAGGTGTATCGGCCATGCAGAATCAGCCAATGGTGGGCATCCATCAGAAATTCTTTAGGTACCAGCCGCATCAGTCGTTTCTCAACTTCGACCACGTTTTTGCCCGGCGCAATACCGGTGCGGTTGGAAACCCGGAAAATATGGGTATCAACCGCCATCGCAGGCTGTCGGAACGCCGTATTGAGCACTACATTGGCGGTTTTACGGCCAACGCCGGGCAGGGCTTCCAGGGCCTCACGGTTGTCCGGTACCTGACTGTTGTGCTGCTCAATCAGAATCTTGCAGGTTTTTATAACGTTCTCGGCCTTACTGTTAAACAGGCCGATGGTTTTTATGTAGTCCTTCAGGCCGTCCACGCCCAAGGCGTAGATGGCCTCAGGTGTGTTGGCGACGGGATACAGTTTATCGGTGGCCTTGTTCACCCCTACGTCCGTTGCCTGAGCAGACAGAATCACGGCAATCAGCAGCTCAAACGGTGTGCTGTAGTTCAGCTCTGTCGTGGGATTGGGGTTTTCGTCCCGTAGCCGGGTGAAAATCTCAATTCGCTTCTGTTTGTTCATGGTGGCTCAAAATTCGTTGTTCAGGAAATGGTGCCGGTTACCCGTACCCGTTTGCTGCCTGCGCTGGTGCTTGCGGGCTCTGCCGCCTTCCGGCGCTCTTTGATCTGGTGATCAATGCCGTTCTTGAGTGCAATCAGCAGGCCGAGGCCAACGAAAGCCCCCGGCGGCAGTACCATAAACAGCATGTCCGGGTAGTGTTCAAAGGGGCGGACCACCCAATCGCTTGCCATGGGCCCCAACAACAAGTGCATGTCAGCAAACAGTGTGCCCTGGCCTACGAGTTCCCGCATTCCACCCAGTACCACCAGCACCGCCAAAAAGCCCAGACCCATCATCGCGCCGTCCAGCAGGGCCGGTAGTGGCGGGTTCTTGGAGGCAAAGGCATCGGCACGGCCGAGGATGGCGCAGTTGGTCACGATCAGGGGAATGAAAATGCCAAGAATCTGGTAAAGCTCGTAGGTGAAGGCCTGCATCAGCAGTTCGGCACAGGTTACAAACGACGCGATGATCATCACAAACGCTGGAAGGCGGACGGATTCGTTGACGAAGTTACGGATGATGGAGACCGACAGGTTGGAGCCAATCAGTACCATCAGCGTGGCGATTCCGAGGCCAATGGCATTCACCACGGTGCTGGTTACGGCCAGCAGTGGGCACAAGCCGAGCACCTGAACCAGGGCAGGGTTATTGGTCCACAGGCCGTCTCTGATGATTTCAGCGGATGATTTAGTGGCCATGATCAGGAATGCTCCGCAGGAGTGGATTCACCGGCAATGGCTTCCGGAGTCAGGGTTCGGTTTCTGGGCGCGGGTGGTTCGTTCAGCCGCTCCCGGATAATATCCCGGTTCTGGCGGAAGTAGACCAGCGAATGCTGTACGGCTTTGACCACCGCCCTGGGGGTGATGGTGGCACCGGTGAACTGGTCAAACACTCCACCGTTCTTTTTTACGTTCCACTGGTCGGCAGGCGGATTGCCCAGCGAGCGGCCGTCAAAACTGTACACCCAGTCGGATTTTCGGGTTTCAATACGGTCCCCCAGCCCTGGGGTCTCCCGATGGTTGGTGACCCGCACGCCCAGTATGCGGCCGTCCAGATCAATCCCCACCAACAGCCGGATTTCACCAGCATAGCCATCTGGCGCAACCGCCGGCAGAATCATGCCGATTGGCTGGCCGTCGCGTCTGGCGACCCAGGCCCTGACCGGTTCACTACCCGGTTGGCGAGCGTTGGCGGGCAGGGTGATGACATCGCGCAGCATATCGTTGTCGTGCTGGTGTTCGGGAATAATCTCAAACAGGGCACGTGCTTCGGCCCGCTCGGCCTGTTCCTGGATGCGGTCTTTGGTGATGCCCTGGGTCAGGGCAATGGTGCCACCCGTAATCACGGCAAACAGCCCGAGGCCGATGGCACTGCGACGGATAGAGGTCGTAATGGCATTCATCGCTTAACCTCCACTCTTGCTGGGCACGCCACGCTTGGCCTTGTGATGACCGTAGGTTCTGGGCGGGGTGTAGTGGTCGATAAACGGCACCGCGAAATTCATCAGCAACACACTGAACGCTATTGCATCGGGGTAATTGCCCCAGGTTCGAATCAGATAAACCAGCACGCCAATGCCGGCGCCATAGATGAGTTTGCCCTGATGACTGGTGGCGGCGGATACCGGGTCGGTGGCGATAAAGAACGCGCCCAACATGGTGCCGCCGGCCAGTAAGTGAAGCTGCAACGGTGCATACAGATCGGCATTGCTGCCGAATGCCAGGCTCATCACAACGATGGCGGCCAGGAAAGCGACGGGTATATGCCAGGTGATGATTCGGAGCCAGATCAGTAACAGGCCGCCGGCCAGAAAGGCCAGGTTGACCCATTCCCAGCCACGGGCAACCAGATCGCCAAAGGTGGGGTGCTGCAGTACCTCGGCGGCGGTGTGGGTGGTGATCTTGTGTTTGTATTCGTCCAGTGGCGTCGCCATGGTCCAGGCATCGATGGTGGTCTGGCTGGCGGAGAAGATAGTGGCCAGGGTTTCACCAAAACCCGGTGCGCCGCCCCATAAGGTTGCCGCCTGGGCCCAATTGGTGGTCATTGCCACCGGGAAGGAAATGAGTGCCAGGGCATAGCCCACCATGGCCGGATTGAATGGGTTCGAACCCAGCCCGCCGTAGAGCTGTTTAGCCACGACAATGGCGGAAATTACCGCGATGGCGGAAACCCACCAGGGCGCAAACTGTGGCAGCGACAAGCCGAGCAGCAGACCCGTTACTGCTGCGGTGTTGTCTTTAAGGAAAAACGAAATGGGCTTGCCGCGCAGCTTCAGGATCGCCGCTTCCGACGCCAGGGCCAGGGCGATACACCAGACCACATTGATCAGGTTACCCCAGCCGAAAAACAGGGTCTGGGCAATCAGGCCGGGTATGGCCGCCAGAATAACCCAGAGCATAACCCGGGATGTCGGCCGGGCATTTCGGGCATGGGGTGATGACTGTTGAACTAATGCCATAAACGATAAGCCTGCAGTGGGTTACTCGGAGGACGCATCCGAGGTGTTGGCGGCCATCTGGCCCCGGGCCTCGGCCAGGGCCTCGCGGGCCCGTTCCACCCGGTCGTGATTCTTGGCCACAGCCCGTTCCAGCTTCTCCACGTTGTCGGCCTGCTGGGCACGGGCTTCATCCAGCATCCCTTGCATGGTGCTGAGTTTGGTTTCGGCCTGCATCAGCTGTTTTTCCAGCGTTTCGATGTCCGGCTGCTCAACAGCAGCGGGCGCCGGTTCTGCTGCCTGGGCAGCCTTGGCTTTCTTGCGTTCCAGGGCCTGTTGCACCAGTGCTGCCTTTGCCGCCCGCTCATCGGTGGCTTCACCCTCGGCAACCGATTGTTCCGCTTCGGCCTGTTTCTGAGCCTGGGCTTCGGCGGCCGCCTTTGCCCGTTCCTTGCGCCGCAGTTCTTTCTCCTGCTGTTCCCGCTCCAACCGGGCCTGGCGGGCTTCAAAGCGCTCGCGGGCGTGGTCGGATTTCAGCTGCTCTGCACGCTGCTTGCGGATCTCATCCTTGGCGTAGCGGTAGTACTGAACCAGTGGAATGGAGCTTGGGCAAACGTAGGAGCAGGCGCCACACTCGATACAATCAAACAGGTTCAGGTGTTCCGCTTTCTCGAATTCGGAGGCCTTCGAGTACCAGAACAGCTGCTGGGGCAGCAGTTCCATCGGGCACGCCTCGGCACACTGGCTGCAGCGGATACACGGCTGTTCCGGTGGTGGTGCGGGCAACTCGTCAACGGTGGCGGCAATGATGCAGTTGGATGTTTTAACCAGCGGTATGGTGTCTGTCGTGAGGGTGTACCCCATCATGGGCCCGCCAAGCACCAGTCGGTTCAGCTGGCCCTCCTGCAGGCCGCCACTTTCCAACAGGTAACTGACCGGAGTGCCCACCAGTATCTCGAAGTTGCCCGGCTCCCGAATGGCCTTGCCAGTGACGGTGACAATACGAGAGATCAGAGGCTTACCTTCGAAAACAGCCCGGGACACCGCCATTGCGGTACCGACGTTCTGGCACATTACCCCGATATCGGCAGGAATGCCTCCGCTGGGCACTTCCAGGCCGGTCAGAATCTGGACCAGCTGCTTTTCCCCACCGGACGGATACTTGGTGGGAATCACTGCAATCTCAATCTGGGTGCCCTGAACCGCTTCCCGCATGGCGGCAATGGCCTCCGGCTTGTTGTCTTCGATACCGACCACACAGCGGGACGGCCGAAGAATCCAGGCCATCACTTTCAAGCCATTGACAACCTCTGTGGCGCGTTCGCGCATGGTCATATCGTCGGCGGTGATGTAGGGCTCGCATTCAGCGCCATTGAGGATCAGGGTTTCGACTTTTCGGTCTCGGGGCGGGCGCAGTTTGATGTCGGTAGGGAAGCCGGCGCCGCCCATACCGGCAATGCCCGCTTCCCGGATCAAGTCCAGTACCGTCTCCCGGTCCAGTTTGTGATAATCGCCGATGGGCTCAAGCTGGCACCACTGGTCTTCACCATCGGGTTTCAGCACCACGCACAAGTCAGACATGCCAGAAGGGTGCGGAACCGGTCGCAGTTCGATGGCTTCAATAACGCCAGATGTAGACGCATGCACCGGCACGCCCATGCCAGTGGTGACATCGGCAATCTTCTGGCCTTTGAGTACACGCTCGCCAACCTCAACAATGACTTCAGCCGGCTCACCGATGTGCTGTTGTAACGGAAGTACCAGCCGCTCGGGTATGCCGGCCATGCGAATGGGGCGGCTGGTGGACTGGTGTTTGTTTTCAGACGGATGAACGCCGCCGGAAAAATCCCATAGTTGCGTCATCAGGCACGGGCTCCCTGGCGATCAGTAGCAATAATGGTTGGTTCCGGAGGAGACCAGGTCCAGCTTCGGATGTCTGGCTCAATGGTGACCATGTCAATACAGTCCACGGGGCAGGGCTCCACACACAGGTCACAGCCTGTGCACTCGCTCTCAATAACGGTGTGCATATGTTTTGCGGAGCCAAGAATGGCGTCCACCGGGCAAGCCTGAATGCATTTGGTGCAGCCAATGCATTCGTCTTCGCGAATAACCGCAACCCGCTTGGCCTGAGCCACACCATGTTCGGCGTCCAGCGGCTGAGGTTCCACATCCAGCAGGTCGGCCAGCGCCTTGATGGTGGTTTCACCGCCTGGCGGGCATTTGTTGATGGCATCACCGTTGGCAATGGCTTCGGCGTAGGGGCGGCAGCCGGGGAAACCGCATTGGCCGCATTGGGTTTGAGGCAGCAGAGCATCTATCTGCTCGACCAGGGGGTTGCCTTCAACCTTGAAACGCTCCGAAGCAAAGCCCAGCAATCCGCCGAACACCAGGGCCAGGGCGAGCAGTACCACAACGGCAATCAGGAAACTTGTCCACATAAATCAACCGCTCCGTCAGACCGCAACCAGGCCAGTGAAACCCAGGAATGCCAGCGCCATCAAGCCTGCGGTGATCAAGCCGATAGACGCCCCCCTGAAGGCCACTGGTACATCCGACACGGCAATCCGCTCCCGCATGGCGGCAAACAGCACCAGCACCAGCGAGAAGCCTGCAGCAGCGCCGAAGCCGTACAAAACCGATTCAACGAAGTTGTTGTTCTTGTTGATGTTCAACAGCGCCACGCCAAGCACCGCACAGTTGGTAGTGATCAGCGGCAGGAAAATGCCCAGTACGCGGTAGAGCAGGGGACTGGTCTTGCGGACCACCATTTCGGTGAACTGAACCACCACGGCAATCACCAGGATAAACGTGATGGTTCTCAGGAACGCAAGATCAAGGGGTTCCAGCAAATAGGTGTAAGCCAGGTAACTGCACACCGATGCAAGAGTCAGCACAAACGTGGTGGCCAGGGACATACCCATGGCGGTTTCCAGCTTGCCGGAAACCCCCATGAACGGACATAGCCCCAGGAACTGCACCAGTACGAAGTTGTTCACCAGAATGGTACTGACCAGTATCAGCAAATACTCTGTCATCGGAGTGTCTCTGCCTGTTGCTGCTTACATGACCCGCATGCCGGGCGTGGCACCGGAATCGGGCGACAGAATGAAAATCTCTTTACCCCCGGGGCCTGCCGCCAGGACCATGCCTTCGGACATGCCGAACTTCATCTTCCGGGGTTTCAGGTTGGCCACCATCACGGTCATACGGCCTTCCAGATCTTCCGGTTTGTAAGCTGACTTGATACCAGCAAACACATTGCGCTCGCCATGCCCCACATCAAGAGTCAGGCGAAGAAGCTTGTCTGCGCCTTCCACATGTTCGGCTTTGACAATCTTTGCCACGCGAAGATCCACTTTGGCGAAATCCGGGAACTCAATTTCATCGGCAACCGGCTCCAGATCCTGCGCAGGTTGTTTGTTGGTGTCGCCCAGCGCCGCTGGCAGCTCTTCTTTAGAGGCATCCAGCATTTTCTCGATCTGAACCATATCCACCCGGTTCATCAGCGGCTTGAACTTGTCGATACCATGATCTTCCAGAAGTTCATGGCGGCGATTCCAGTTCAGCCGGTCATTCAGGAACGACTCGGAGGCCTGGGCCATCTTGGGCAGTACCGGTGCCAGGTAGGTGATCAGCAGGCGGAACATGTTGATGGCGTTGGTGCAGATGGCCTGTAGCTTGTCATCCTGGCCTTCCTGCTTGGCGATCACCCACGGCTGCTCGTCGTTCACGTACTGGTTGGCAATGTCGGCCAACTCCATGATCCGGCGCATCGCTCGGCCGAACTCGCGGGTTTCGTAGAACTCGGCGATCTGTTCGCCCGCATCGATAAACTCTTTCAGCTTGTCCTGTTCGGTGACCTTGCCCAGCTTGCCGTCAAAGCGCTTGGTGATGAACCCGGCGCTGCGGCTGGCGATGTTCACCACCTTGCCCACCAGATCCGAGTTCACCCGGGCAGCAAAGTCTTCCAGGTTCAGGTCCATATCATCCACACCGCCAGTCAGCTTGGCGGCGAAGTAATAGCGCAGGTATTCCGGGTCCAGATGGTCCAGATAGGTGCGGGCCATAATGAAGGTGCCGCGGGACTTGGACATCTTCTTGCCGTTGACCGTGACAAAGCCATGGGCCCAGACCGCCGTTGGCGTGCGGAAGCCGGCATCGTGGAGCATCGACGGCCAGAACAGGGCGTGGAAATTGATGATGTCCTTGCCGATGAAGTGGTACACCTCGGCGGTGGAATCCTTCTTCCAGAAATGCTCGAAATCAATGCCCTCGCGGTTACACAGGTTCTTGAAGCTGGCCAGGTAACCGATAGGTGCGTCCAGCCAGACATAGAAATACTTGCCGGGCGCGTCCGGAATTTCGAACCCGAAATAGGGCGCATCCCGGCTGATGTCCCACTCCTGAAGGCCCGCATCCAGCCACTCGGCCAGCTTGTTGGCCACCTGCGGCTGCAGGGCACCACTGCGGGTCCACTTGCTCAGGAAATCGTGGAACTCCGGCAGCTTGAAGAAATAGTGCTCGGATTCTTTTTCCACCGGGGTGGCACCAGACACCGCAGAGCGCGGATTGATCAGCTCGGCAGGGGTGTAGGTGGCGCCACAGGCTTCGCAGTTATCGCCGTACTGATCTTCCGCCTTGCACTTGGGGCATGTGCCCTTGATGAAACGGTCCGCCAGGAACATCTGCTTTTCAGGATCATAGAACTGGGTGATATTGCGGGTGGCGATATTCCCGTTCTGCTGGATCTGGCGGTAAATGTACTCGGAGAAAAACTGGTTCTCCTCCGAATGGGTGGAATAGTAGTTGTTGAAACGGATATGGAAGCCGGCAAAGTCTTCCTGGTGCTCCTGACGAATCCGGTCAATCAGCTGCTCGGGGGTAATCCCCTCACGCTCGGCCCGCAACATGATGGCGGTGCCATGGGCATCGTCGGCGCAAACGTAGTAGCAGTTGTGGCCACGCATATTCTGATAGCGCACCCAGATATCGGTCTGAATGTATTCCAGCAGGTGCCCCAGATGAATGGGCCCGTTGGCGTAGGGCAGGGCGCTGGTAACCAGGATATCGCGCTGTTGCTTGCTCGCTTGCGTCATGGTGATGTCCGAACCTTATGTTGAGTCGGGTTGGAAAGACAAAAACGGGGTTCCGGCGACAATCGCAATTGATTGTTCCAGGTAAAGACCCCATATGGTCAGAAACGGGCACAGATGATACCTTCCAAGCCATCATTTTTCACCTGCATTCAAGCTTATGAGCTTATTCCGGAGACCCCGATGACCCAGATTTCCCAACAGGCCCTAGAAACCGCCGTCAAAGAATACCGAGACCCCTATCTCAACAAGGACCTGTACGCACTGGGTGCCGTGAAAAACCTGACCGTCGACGACAACGGCAAGGTCACCCTGATGGTGGAACTGCCGTACCCCTCCAAAGGCATCGCTGGAGGCCTCAAACAGATCGTAGCCAACGCCCTGGAATTTGTGGATGGCGTTGAAAGCGCCGAAGTCCACGTAGCCCAGAAAATCCACAGCTACAAAACCAACAAAGACCTCCCGGCCGTACCCGGCGTAAAAAACATCATCGCCGTCGCCTCCGGTAAAGGCGGCGTCGGCAAATCCACCACCGCCGTCAACCTTGCCCTGGCCCTGCAGGCCGAAGGCGCCCGGGTTGGCATCCTCGATGCCGACATCTACGGCCCCAGCATCGGCATGATGCTCGGCGTACCCGAAGGCAAACGCCCGGACGTACGAGAAAACAAATACTTCGTCCCCATGCAGGCCCACGGCCTGCAAGCCAACTCCATGGCCTTCGTCACCACCGACAAAACCCCCATGGTCTGGCGCGGCCCCATGGTCAGCGGCGCCGTCATGCAGCTGCTCCAGCAAACCCTGTGGGATGAACTCGACTACCTCATCATCGACATGCCCCCCGGCACCGGCGACATCCAGCTCACCCTGGCCCAGAAAGTCCCGGTCACCGGCGCCGTCATCGTCACCACCCCCCAGGACATCGCCCTGCTGGACGGCAAAAAAGGCATCGAAATGTTCCGCAAAGTCGACATCCCGGTGTTGGGCGTGGTCGAAAACATGAGCGTGCACATATGCTCCAACTGCGGCCACGAAGAACCCCTCTTCGGCCACGGCGGCGGCGAACGCATCGCAGAAGAATACGAAACCACCCTCCTGGGCCAGCTCCCCCTGCACATGACCATCCGCGAACAAACCGACAGCGGCGCCCCGACCGTCGCGGCTGAACCGGATTCCGAAGTGGCCAGACGGTACCTGGATATCGCCAGAAGGGTGGGGGCGGAGCTGTCTACCCGGGAGCGCAATCTTGGTGGGACTATCTCCAGTGTTTCTGTCACGGAACACTGAGCCGCCTGTTCAGTTAGTCTTGCCCTAAGCCTGTCTGATTAATCAGGCCCGTCGTAAGGCGATTCCTGAGCAGTCTGCGTAGAGGAAGTGAGGGGCGCTTTCCAAAAATCTCGGAGGCCATGGATGGCCGGAGCGAAGCGCACATGGATGTGCTCGTAGCGTTTTTTGGAAAGCGCCCCTCACTTCCTCTGACTCCAAGCTCACAGGCTACAGCGAGCACGAACGCCGAGGCTTCGACAGTCACCGAAGTACAAGGTAAACTACGCCCCAATTTTTCCCAGCTGGAAACGAGAATTCACCATGAGCATCAAGTCCGATAAGTGGATCCGCCGGATGTCCGAACAGCACGGCATGATCGAACCCTTCGAAGCCGGGCAAGTTCGCGAAAACGAAAAAGGCCGAGTCATCTCCTACGGCACCTCAAGCTACGGCTACGACGTACGCTGCAGCAACGAATTCAAAATCTTCACCAACGTCCACAGCGCCACCGTAGACCCGAAGAACTTCGACGAAAACAGCTTCGTCAACTACACCGGCGACGTCTGCATCATCCCGCCGAACAGCTTCGCCCTGGCGCGCACCGTGGAATACTTCCGCATCCCCAGAAGCGTACTCACCATCTGCCTGGGCAAAAGCACCTACGCCCGCTGCGGCATCATCGTGAACGTTACCCCGCTGGAACCGGAGTGGGAAGGCCAGGTCACCCTGGAATTCTCCAACACCACCAACCTGCCAGCGAAAATCTACGCCAACGAAGGCGTCGCCCAGATGCTGTTCTTCGAATCCGACGAAATCTGCGAAACCAGCTACAAAGACCGCGGCGGCAAGTACCTTGGCCAGACCGGCGTGACCCTGCCCAGGACATGAACGCCAACCAGTTTCTTAAAGCCGTCTCACAACTGCAGGGCTGGCGCGAATGCGCCTTCCTGCTGGCCCTGGCCGAACGGGCCTTTCCCAACTACGCCCTGTTCGCTGATGCCGTCGGCATGAAAAGCGGTGGCAAAATGCGCCAGCTGCTTGACCTTGCCTGGGACACGCTCCAGCAGGAGGCCACCGAAGCGGCCATCCCCCAGCTGCTCACCAAGCTCGAAAGCCTGAGCCCCAACGTTGACGACTACGACGCCTACGGTGTGTACCCGGCCTTCGACTTTTGCCAGTTGCTGGAACAGGCACTGCTCAACCGCCTGAACCCCAACAAACACCGGGCAACTGACGCATCCCAGCTGGCCACCAGGACCATTATGGACTTCGTCGAAATGTCCGAGGGTGAAGAGCTGGATGAAGACCAGCTGGTACGCCTTTTTGAACAGCACCCGCTGCTCAAGGAAGACAAAATCTTCCAGCGTGACACCGTACTCGCGCTCAAGCGCCAGCGCACGCCACTGGAAGACTTTATCGCCGAACTCAAGGCGGATGCTGCCAACGACGGCGTCAGCAATCTCGGTATTTCCCTCGATAGCTGAGCCGTTCCGGCTCACGCTACACTTATCAGCTACCTATTGAATTGCCTGTTGAACGGATAAGCGCCATGAAACTCTCTGCTTTTGGTCGTAAGTTCACCGCCGACGCCGGTATCACCTCCCTGATGGATGACCTGGGTAACGCCATGGCCTCCGGTGAGGGGATGATCATGATGGGAGGCGGTAATCCCGGGCATATTCCCGAGATTCAGGAACGGGTGCAGGAAATTCTGGCGGGCATCGCGGCAGATGAGGGGCAGATGCGCCGGCTGGTAGGGATTTATGATCCCCCCCAGGGTGAGAAGCAGTTTATCGCCTCGCTGGCGGAGTTGCTGAACAAGGAATACAACTGGGGGCTGAAGCCCGAGAACATCGCGCTGACCAATGGCAGTCAGGCGGCGTTCTTCATGCTGTTCAATATGTTTGGCGGCGACTATGGCGATGGGCAGCGCAAACACATCCTGCTGCCCCTGGCGCCGGAATATATTGGCTATGCCGATGCTGGTATCGAGCCCGGTCTGTTTCAGGCGGTCAGGCCCGACATTTCCTTCACCGACGCCCATGAGTTCAAATACAGGGTCGATTTCGATGCCGTGGAAGTCACCGGTGAAACCGGGGCTATCTGCGTATCCCGGCCCACCAACCCGACCGGCAATGTGGTCACTGATGAAGAGCTGGCAAGGCTCGAAGGCTTGGCCCGGCAGCACGATATTCCGTTGATTGTCGACGGCGCCTACGGCACACCGTTCCCCAGCCTGCTTTTTGTGGACGCCCAGCCCACCTGGAACGAGCAGATCATTCTTTGCCTGAGTTTGTCCAAGCTGGGTCTGCCGGCGGCTCGCACGGGTATCGTGATCGCGGCGGAGCCGATCATCAAGGCGCTGTCTGGCATCAACGCCATCATGAACCTGGCGACCGGAAGTTTTGGTGCCATGCTGGCGGAGCCATTGGTGCGGTCCGGTGAGATCCTGTCACTGAGCCGTGATGTGGTTTGTCCGTTCTATAAAGCCAAGATGGAGCGGGCTGTGGAGGTTTTTCGTGACGCCATGGGTGAGGACAGTTGCCGCTGGTACATCCATAAGCCAGAAGGCGCGATGTTCCTGTGGCTGTGGTTTCCTGATCTGCCGATTTCCAGCCTGGAGCTGTATCAGCGGCTGAAGCAGAGAGGGGTGCTGGTGGTGTCTGGCCACTATTTCTTCCCGGGCTTGCCGGAAGATGACTGGCGCCACCGTCACGAATGCCTGCGCGTAACCTACTCTCAGGACGACGCACAGGTGGCAGAAGGGCTGAGGATTATCGCAGATGAGGTAAAAGCGGTCTGGGCGGAAACCGGCCGCTAGGGCCGGAGCCGCCCGAGGGGTAATCAGTCCCGAATGGTCGCGTCTTTCAGCTTCAGCTCGTATTCGCTGCCATCCGGCTCCACCTGCAGTAATCTGAGCAGCAGGTGGCCCTGGTTCGGATCTATCCACATCAGCGTCTGGCGCTTGGAGTCCTCGCCTCGCACCTTTTCCACCTTCAGGGTTTGTGTTGTCTGGCCATTGGTGTTGATGGTGCTGTCGTCGTCAACAACCGCAAAACGATCCTCGTTATAACGGCCTTTATCAATGATGTTGTAAGTCAGGTCCCGTTCACCGGCTTTCAGATCCTGGTGCATCTGCAGCTGGAAGCCCAGTGGGTCCAGGGCCCCGTCCTTGAGCTCCAGTTCAAAGGATTTGCCCCGGTACTTCCCTGTTGCAATACCTGTCTGCCAGTCGAAATCTATGGACTGTTCCCGATTCCGAATCATCAGGCCTTTGAGGCTGTAGCGGTAGCGAAGCGGAACCACGCGGTCATCTTCCCAGAGAAGGACCACCGATTCGTCTATATCTGCAATAAACGACCTTACCTGTGTGCGATACAGCCAGACATTATTGCCCTGATCGGTCAGGGTGCGCGTACCAGCACCGCTGAGGCTGATGCCTTTTGACATGGACGCAGAGTAGGTGGCCTCGTGGGGGAAGAGGGCTGGGGTCGTGTCTTGAGTATCGGCTGCGGCAACCGTTAACGAGGCCAAGCCGAACCAGAGTCCGGCCAGCCAGGTAACGATGCGCGAGGATGCTCTGAGTGTCTTCATCCGGAGCCTCTTTCACTGTAGGTGTTTGCGACAGTGTAGCTTTTCAAAAGCCCGAGGGGGATGACAATCTGTTCAGCTGGCGGGTAAGCGCATGGGTTGTGACAGGGGGGCGCCATCAAAGAGCACGCCGTCACTCGCCAGTTGAATCCGGCCTTCACAGAACCAGCGAACCACGATCGGGTATAGCACGTGCTCCTGTTGCTGAACCCGCTCCGCCAGTGAGTCAGGCGTATCGTTTTCCAGCACGGCTACCTCGGCCTGGGCAATCACCGGCCCGCCGTCCAGTTCTTCGGTTACGAAGTGGATGGACACGCCATGCACCCTGTCGCCAGCCTCCAGTACCCTCTGGTGCGTGTTCAGGCCGGTATAAGCTGGCAGCAGGGATGGGTGAATGTTCAGCATCTTGCCGCGGAAGGCCCGAACAAAGTCTTTGGTCAGAATCCGCATGAAGCCTGCCAGCACAATCAGATCCGGGTTGTGGCGGCGGATCTCGGCCATCAGGGCACCGTCGAATTCCTCACGGCTGCCGTAGTCCTTGTGATTGATCACAAAGGTTTTGATGTTCGCCTGGGCTGCCCGTTCCAGGGCAAAGGCACCGGGTTTGTTGCAGCCTACGGCCACAATGTCGCCCGGGAAGTCCCTGTTCCGCGAGGCGTCAATCAACGCCTGCAGGTTGGTGCCGCTGCCGGAGGCCAGTACCAGGATGGTCGGGAGTGGCGCGGGATCAGCCTTCATGCCGTGAGTAATCCCGGTGCGTAGCGCACTTTAGGCTCATCATCGGCTGAGCCGGCCGCTTCAATGACGCCTACCTGCCATACTTTCTCGCCCATGGCGTTAAGGGCATCCATGGCCAGCTCTTTCTGGTCGGCGGGAACGCAGACAATCATGCCAATACCGCAGTTAAAGGTGCGGTACATTTCCTCACTGGCGACACCGCCGGAGTTTTGCAGCCACTGGAATACCGGTGGCAGTTCCCAGCTCTGGGTGTCGATGGCTGCAACGGTGCCAGCCGGCAGCACTCTGGGGATATTTTCAGGCAGGCCACCGCCGGTGATGTGAGACAGGGCCCGCACGTCCACTTCACGAATCAGTTGCAGTATGTTCTTCACGTAAATGCGGGTGGGCGCCATCAGCGCGTCAGCCAGGGTGCTGTCGCCCATGGGCTGGCTCAGGTCGGCACCGCTGACTTCAATGATCTTGCGAATCAGTGAGTAGCCGTTGGAATGAGGGCCGGAAGAGCCCAGGGCCAGCATCACATCACCCGGCTGGGTGCGGCTACCATCGATGACTTCGCTGCGCTCCACAATGCCCACACAGAAACCGGCCAGGTCATAGTCTTCGCCTTCGTACATGCCGGGCATTTCGGCGGTTTCGCCACCCACCAGTGCACATCCGGACAACTCGCAGCCCTTGCCGATGCCATCCACGACCTGGGCGGCAATATCCACGTTCAGCTTGCCGGTAGCGTAGTAATCGAGGAAAAACAGGGGCTCTGCGCCGCCTACGATCAGATCATTCACGCACATGGCGACCAGATCAATGCCGATGCTGTCGTGCTTTTCGAGTTGCATGGCCAGGCGCAGTTTGGTGCCAACGCCGTCGGTGCCCGAGACCAGTACCGGCTCCCGGTAACCGGCCGGGATGGAAACCATGGCGCCGAAGCCGCCAAGCCCGCCGAGGACTTCGGGGCGGCGGGTACGGGCTGCCGTGTTCTTGATGCGGTTGACCAGATCGTTACCTGCGTCGATATCAACGCCGGCATCGCGATAGGTGAGGGAAGGCTTCTGTTCGCTCATGGAAATGTAACCGTTGGCCTGTGGGTCAGGCGGCGGATTTTAACAGGTGCGCACGGGCGCTCCAACCGGAATTCGGCAATGCGTGCAAATATTCAGGGTACATCATTGCCAACCTGCAACGGGGCCTTGCTACTCTCGCATGTGGTGATGGTGTATCCTGTGCGCCAATCATGGGAACGGCAGGGTGTTACATGACTGGAACGGAAAAAAATGACGTTCGGACTTTCCGGGCAATGACTCTGTGGCTGGTAATGGCCGGGGCATTGTCAATGCTGTTGGCCGGGACTGCGTCGGCAGTCACGGTGTCGGGATTGTATAATATTGAGGTGGCGGTCGACGGTACTGGCCCAAATGATCTTCAGACAGGTTATGCCGAGGGTTTGCGGCGGGTTTTGGTCAGGGTTTCGGGCACGCGGGACGTACTGCAACTTGAGGGCGTAGACGATGTGCTCAAAGACGCAGAATCCCTGCTGCTGTCCTACCAGGTACGTCGTGAGCGTGGCGAGTCCCGGTTGCAGATGAGCTTCGGGGCGGTTGGCGTCAATCGCGCCCTGGCTTCGATTAATGCCCCGGTCTGGGGCGCCAATCGCCCGCTCACACTGGTTTGGGCTGCGATTGAAGACCGCGGTGAACGCAAGCTGCTGACGGCAGCAGCGGATGACGGCGCACAGGGTGACAGCGCCGTTGCGGATTGGCGCAGGGCATTCCAGGCGGCAGCGGAAGAGCGCGGCTTGCCCCTGGCCTTCCCGCCGCAGAGTGTCCAGGGAGACCGGGCGCTGCTGTCGGATCTCTGGGGCCAGTTTGTGGGCCGCATTAAGGAAGCATCGTCGGATCTGTCTCATGATGCCCTGGCATTGATGCGTGTTAGTCGCTCTGGTGGCCAATGGCGCGCAGGCTGGGTCTTCGACGGTATGAGCATGGATGCTTCTGAACAGTCGGTGACCGCGGCAGACCCGGAAGAACTCGCTCGGCGTGCTGTTGGTCGCTGGGCCGATGCATATGCCAGCCGCTACGCGGTTGCTGCCGGCGAGGTAGGTGAGGCTCCGCGTGTGGATATCGTTCTGGAGGGGGTGAATTCCCTGGCCGACTACGGCAATGTCGGAAAAGCGCTGAACAGCTTTACGCCAGTGGTGTCTGTCGGTGCCTCCCGAGTGCGTAACGAGCGTATGACCGTTCAGGTGACCTTTACAGGCGAACTGGACCAGCTGAAAGAGTACATTGCGCTTGATCCCCGCTTTGTGGTCATGGAGGGGCAGCCAGAGGAAACTGCACCTGCACCGCGTAGTGCGACCTCAGTAGCGCCAGTTGCCGAACCGAACGGTGCTGAGGAACCGGGCGAGGCCGGCGACCAGTACCCGGAGGGTGCCATGTTCGTTTACCAGCCACTCGATGACGGCGACGAACAGGATGCCGAGCAGGCGTTCGAATCCCTGTACCAGGTGCTTTACTATCGCTGGCAGCCGGCTCCGGTTGTCCGTGGTGGCGGCAGCTAGGCGACGGCGGAGGTCTGCGCGTGACTTTGCAGCGTTGGCGATGGATTCCCAATGCCCTGACATTCCTGCGGATACTGCTCATTATTCCGTTCGCGTGGGCATTGCTGGAGGGGAATTATCGCCAGTCGCTGTTGATTTTCTTTCTTGCTGCCGCAACTGATGCTTTGGACGGCTTTCTGGCGCGGCAGTTTAATTGGCGTTCCCGGCTCGGAGCCATTGCCGATCCGCTGGCTGATAAGGCATTGCTGATCACCGCTTACCTGATGCTGACCATCACCGGAATTATTCCGCTTTGGCTCTTCGCACTGGTACTTGGCCGCGATCTGGTCATTGTCGGCGGTGCATTGATGTATCACTATGGTGTTGGCCGTTTTGAGATGGAGCCGAGTATTCCGGGCAAGATCAATACCTTTATTCAGATTCTCGTGGCGTTGGCGATTATCATTCTGATGGCGGACCTGCCAATGCAGCCCTGGGTAATGGACGTTGGTATATGGCTGGTTGCCTTGTCGGCCATATTCAGCGGCTGCCATTACATTCTGATTTGGGGTGCGCGCGCTTGGAGAGCCAAACGCTCATGACCACGTCACAGATGGTTCTCGGGGTGAAGCTCCGTGACGACGCCCGGTTTGATAACTTCCATGGCGATCGCAATCTAGATGCGGCGCTCCGGCTGGAGGCGGTTTGCACGCAGCCGGCCGGAGCACCTGTTGTGGTGATCTGTGGTGACTCCGACACTGGCAAAAGCCATTTGTTGCAAGCGGTCTGTCATTTTGCCGAGCAGCGGGGCCAGAGCGCTGTGTGCATCAGTATCGGTGAGTTGATGCCGTTTGGGCCGGAGGCGCTTGCGGGATTGGAAGGGCATGATGTGGTCTGCCTGGATGATCTTGACTTGATCGCGGGTGATGCTCACTGGGAGGAGGCCGTTTTCCATCTGTACAACCGGATTCTGGACCGCCAGGGGCTGTTGATGGTGACCCTGTCGGAGGTGCCGGCGGCGTTGCCGTTTGGTCTCGCTGACCTTGGTTCCCGGCTGGCACACGGCTTATTGGTTCAGCTCGGTGTTTACCGGGATGAAGACCGGTCAAGAATTTTGATGGCCAGGGCCGAGCAGCGTGGTCTGGTGATGAGCGATGATGTGGCCGGATTTATCATGCGCCGGGCTCCGCGCCGCCTTGGTAAACTGCTTGGGATTCTGGACACACTGGATGAGAACTCCCTGCAGGCCCAGCGGAGATTGACCATTCCGTTTGTGAAGTCGGTAATGGGATGGTAGTGACGGATTTATAACGATAAAGGCCATTGGAGAGACGACATGAGACGGGTTGTATTCAATCAGAAAGGCGGTGTGGGTAAGTCCAGCATCACCTGTAACCTGGCGGCGATCAGCGCGGCCCGGGGCAAGCGCACCCTGGTGGTGGATCTGGATCCGCAAGGCAACTCAACACACTATCTGCTGGGCAAGCCGGCGTCTGAACTGAAAGATACCGCAGCGGACCTTCTGGAGCAGACCGTTGCCTTCAGTATGTTCACCCGCCGCCCGGATGAGTTTGTGCATGCCTCATCTTTCAATAATCTGTTTGTTCTGCCGTCCAGCCCGGAGCTGGACTTCCTGGAGCGCAAACTCGAAGCCAAGCACAAGATCTACAAGCTCCGTGAATTTCTGAAAAAGCTCAGCGAATCTTTCGATGAGATCTACATCGATACCGCGCCCGCCCTGAATTTCTACACCCGCTCGGCTTTGATTGCGGCTCAGCGGTGTTTGATTCCTTTCGACTGTGATGATTTCTCACGTCAGGCGTTGTACAACATTCTGCATGAAATCAAAGAGCTGCAGGAAGATCACAATCAGGAGTTGGTGGTGGAGGGTATCATTGCCAACCAGTTCCAGCCGCGTGCCAGCCTGCCCAAGCAGCTGGTGAAAGAACTCACGGAGGAGGGGTTGCCAGTGTTGCCGGTGCGGCTATCCAGCTCGGTAAAAATGAAAGAATCCCATCAAAGCCGGCAGCCGCTCATTCACATGGCGCCCAAGCACGCCTTGACCCGCCAGTTTGAAGACCTGTACCGGGTATTGCATGGAGAGTCGGTTGAACTTGAGCCCTTGGCCGACTGATCAGGTGACCATGAGTAATCGAGTGGATCAGGTAACCGATAGCCTGTTGAGAATCGAGATTGAGCTCCGGCGGATGGACGTCTGGGAAGCGAGCCCACCACCGGAGCATGCATTCCAAAGTACCCAGCCGTTTTGCCTCGACACTATGGAGTTCACCCAGTGGCTGCAGTTTGTCTTCTTGCAGAAGATGAAGGCGCTGGTGGAGGCGGGGCAACCGTTACCCGCGGTGTCTGGCATTGCGCCCATGGCGGAAGAGCATTTCCGGGGGCGGGCGCAGTCAGGCCAGCGCCTTGTTGAGGCGCTGGAAGAGATGGACCGGTTGTTGTCTGGTCGTTGAGTTCGACTCCAGGCGGTGGAATCAGTCCAGCCGCATGGAGAGGTCGATCGCCCTGACGTCTTTGGTCAGGGCGCCGATGGAGATGTAATCCACCCCGGTTTCCGCCACTGGTACCAGTGTCTGGGCATTGATGCCGCCGGAAGCTTCCAGTTTTGCCTTGCTGGCGGTAATTCGCACGGCTTCAACCATGTCCTCAAGCGAGAATTCATCCAGCATGATGATGTCGGCGCCCGCGCTCAGGGCCTGATTTAGCTCGTCCATCGATTCCGTTTCTACCTCCACCGGGCGGCCCGGTGCAATGCGCCGGGCTTCACTGATGGCGTTGGCAATTGAGCCGCAGGCGGCAATGTGGTTTTCCTTGATCAGAAAGGCATCCCACAGGCCCAGGCGGTGATTGTGGCAATCCCCGCATGTGACTGCGTACTTTTGCGCCAGTCGCATGCCCGGCAGGGTTTTCCGGGTATCCAGTAATCGCACTCCGGTATGGGCGACCTTCGTCGCGTAGGCTGCGCAGGTGGTGGCGACGCCAGACAGTGTTTGTAGCCAGTTAAGGGCGGCTCGCTCTGCGGTCAGAAGTGATCGGGCCCGGCCCGCCATCCGGAAGATAACGTCATCGGCCGCCAGATCATCGCCGTCTTTGAAAAACCAGGTCAGTTCAACTGCCGGGTCCACCTGCCGGAATACTTCTTCAACCCAGGCTCGTCCGGACAGGCGTGCCGGTTCGCGAGTGATCACCCGGCCGGTTGCGGTTTTATCCGCCGGAATCAGCATGGCGGTAATGTCGCCATCACCAATGTCCTCGCGAAGGCTTTGGGCAACGGATTCAATAAGGGCCTGGCGGAGCAGTTCAGGGGCAATCATGTCGGGTTTCCGGCGGTCTGGATGAGTTGAAATCTGCGAGCCCGGCAATTCTACTGCCAGCCTGCCGTTTCGCAAAATGCCCTGGCCAATAACTGCTAAAATGTGACGCAGGTCGTTGTTACACAAAAGGTGACAAATTCTGACACAAGGTGACGATGATCGGCCGTATCATGTCATTAATAGAAATTCCTAGCGATATCGCCGATCAACACCGGAGCATCTCCATGGCGCACGATAACAAGGTTGTCCATTTATCCGGCCAGAAACCGGTGGGCCGGTTTTCGCTTCCGCCTGCTCTTATACGGTTACGTGACGCATCCGGTCAGTCTCTGAAATCTGTGCTGGGGTCTTTCTTCGAGCAGGCAGACGACAGTCTGTTCGCCCTTGCGGATCGGGCTGGTTCTAATCAGGACCAGACAGCGTACTTCGATGCCATGCGGGAGCTCAGACTGCGCCGCAAATCCATGGCGGTCTCGATGCTTCAGTATGTCAGCCAGGCCTTCAATGAATTTGGGCGCTTCAAACCCTCGCACTCCGGCTCTGCCCTTGAGGAAGTCGATCAGGATTCCCTGAGCCTTCTGGATCACTCAGAACTGGAGCAACAGGTCGCCATTGATAATCTGGTGACCAAGCTGCGCAATCGCTACCAGGAGCCGGTCCGGATGCTGGCCGCTCGGGTGCGCCACCTGATGCCCGAGATTCAGATGTCTGATGATCAGATGCCCCTGAGCCCCGAGGTTATCTGTGGCGGAATCGCCGAGGCCTGTTCTGACCTGGATATCGATATTCGTGCCAAGCTGGTTGTGCTCAAGCTTTTTGAGCGCCTGCTGGTGGACAAACTCGCAGCCCTGTATGACCAGGCCAATAAAACTCTGATAGCCGAAGGCGTGTTGCCCGATATGCGCCGGGCACCTGTCGGCGGTTCGTCGCCCCAGCCAAAGAGGCCGGTGCCACAGGCTGGAGCCCCGGCTTTGTCGCCAGGACAGGCAGGTGCCGAGCAGGGGGGGAGTGGTGCTGCCAGTTTTCCCACGTTTTCGGAATTGAGTGCGTTGCTGCATCAGGGAGAGACATCTTCCGCCACAGGCAGTCTGCCCGCGGGTGGCGTGACACTTGATACTGGCGGGTTGATGGCCCGGCTCAGTGATCTGCAAGGTTCTCTCACCCAGGTATCCGGGGTAGAAGTGGTGCCATTGCGCCAGCAGATTGTCTCGGTCCTGCAGGAGCCCGGCGGCAAGAAAGCGACGTTGGGCCAGGTTGACGGCGATGTGGTCAATCTCGTATCAATGCTGTTCGATTTCATACTGGAAGATCGGCAATTGCATCCGGTGATGAAGGCGCTGATCGGGCGTTTGCAGATTCCGGTCCTGAAGGTTGCCCTGAGCGATCGTAATTTCTTCAATCGTGGCGGTCATCCGGTTCGCAAATTGTTGAATGAACTCGCACTGTCGGCGATAGGCTGGTCCGAAAAGCGCCAGGGCATGCGGGACCCGCTCCGGGAAAAAATTGAAGAAGTGGTTGATCGTGTCCTGAATGAGTTCACCGACAATGTCGAATTGTTCGAGGAGTTGCTTAAGGATTTCGGCCACTTTATGGATCTGGACCGGCGCCGTCGTGAGCTGGTTGAGCAGCGTCTTCGGGACGCTGAGGAAGGTCGGGCTCGCCAGGAACGTGCAAGCCAGGCGGCCACCAAGCTCATTCAGGAAGAAACAGCCGGCCGTGATATACCAGCTGCGGTGATGCAGATTCTCAGCGAGCCCTGGACTCGTTACCTGCAATGGGTGGTACTGCGTCAGGGCGAAGAAAGCGAGCAGTGGCAATCCGCCTGCGCGGTCACCGAGCGCCTGATCTGGAGTGTGGACCCAAGGCCGGTATCGGATGAAACCCGCTCTGAGCTGCTTCGGGCAATACCGGAGGTGGTCGAGGACCTTCGCAGTGCTTTGCAGGAAATTTCCTGGGACCCGTTCTCAACCGACGCTGCCATTCGTGACCTGGAGCTGGCTCACGTTGATGTTTTCCAGAAACTGGTAACGGCACCGGTCAGCGACGCCCAGAAGGTGCCAGAAGACCATGCCATGGCCGAAGAGGAGCTGGATCAGCCGGAACAAATGCTGGCGCCTCCGGAACCTCAGGTGGATGCCGGTGCCCCAGAGCAAGTCGCGCAGCCTGAAATCGAACCGGTCGTGGCGGAGAGCGTTCAGAGTGACGCGCAGCCGGCAACGGAAGCGCCGGTGGCTGCTGAAGAAACGCCGTCTGCTCCGGTTGTTGCGGCGGAATGGCTGGCCCGGGCGGATCAGCTCCGGGTTGGCTCGTGGATCGAGATGGTGCGCGATGATACCCGTGTGCGCTGCAAACTGGCGGCCTTCATCAAGGCAACCGGCAAGTACATTTTTGTCAATCGCAGCGGCGCCAAGGTGGCAGAGTACCATCGGGATGATCTGGCGGTGGCGCTGCAGGAAGGCGTTATTACGCTTCTCGACGACGGCCTGATTTTTGACCGGGCGCTGGAATCCATCATCGATAACCTCCGCCATAGTCGAAAGGATTGAAGGCGCGAATCCGCACCGTTCCATCCATAGCATCCACCGTCGCTTTGTGATTCAATCGATTGAACATCATAAAGCGACAGTGGATACGCCTTGCCAATCTCTGACCCTTTCAATCAAGACTGCAAGCATAACAACGACTCCCTCTCCAGCCAGGCTGAACAGTTAAGGCTGACCGGCCGTTACCCTGGCAGCCGATGGGTGCCCTCGCCGAATTTTGGCGCAAGGCCAGAGGGCTCTGCCATTTCCCTGCTGGTGGTTCACAACATCAGCCTGCCTCCCGGGCAATTCGGGGGAACGGAGATTGAAGACTTTTTCTGTAACCGGCTTGACCCAGCCGCCCATCCCTATTTTGAAACCATCGCCGCCATGCAGGTCTCCGCTCATGCCCTGGTACGTCGTGATGGTTCCGTTGTGCAGTTTGTCAGTTGTTTGGACCGGGCGTGGCATGCCGGCCGGTCCTGTTTCGACGGCCAGGAAGAGTGCAACGATTTCTCTATCGGTATCGAACTGGAGGGGGCAGACGATATTCCCTATACGCCCGAACAGTACCGGACACTCGCAGACTTGGCGCGGTTGACCATGATGGCCTGGCCCAAAATCAGCGCCGAGCGCATTACCGGCCACAGCGATATTGCGCCTGGCCGGAAGACTGACCCTGGTCCAGCGTTCGACTGGCGGTATTTTTCGCAGCTGTTGGCCCATGAGGAGATCGCCTGAATGGTGTTTGTCGTGTTTCTTTTGGCCTACCTTATTCGGCGTCAGCTGGATAGCCGGAACCGGCTTGATGGCGACGTGCTTTGGCGTGTCTGGTTTCACCGGGGCGCGAAAATCCAGGCCGGTAAGGAGGATGCCATTACCTCCGGGCTGATCTGGGTTCTGCTGCCCGGCCTGGCGTTGGTGGGCGTTGTGTGTCTGCTGGAATGGTATGGGTTCAGGCTGGCGGCCTATCCGCTGGAGCTGATCGTGCTAGTGTTGCTGATGGGAGCGCCGGGTTGGCGGCACCAGTTACGTGACTATTCGGAAGCCTGGAGCCGGGGCGACATGCAGGCTGCCTGGCGACATATCCAGAACCGGTTGCCACCGGAAGAGCGGGGCGCTGCGCTGTCACCAGAGGCCATGCATCTGTCGTTATCCAAGGCTCTGGTGATCGGGGTTTTCGAGCGGTTCTTCCTGGTGGTTTTCTGGTATGTGGTGGGTGGAATAGGTGCAGCCCTGGTTGCCCGTGGCCTGGTGGCGTTGTCTGAGCAATGGCCGCAGCAAGCGGCCCGCGCCCGATTCCGCACCCTGGCTAATCTGGCCAGCTGGATTCCTGCACGCCTGCTGTCCTGCACGCTGGGGCTGGCCGGTGATCTCGCGGGCTGGTCGAGGGAAGCGAAGAAAGTCCTGCCCGGTTTTGGAAGAAAAACCTCGGAAGTCCTCATGATTTCCGCAAACGGGTCGTTAACCGGTTATGCGCTTGATCCCGCCCAGTTCGCGCGGTTGCACCCGGACGAGTGGACAAGTTTTGGCGGGCGTAGCCTGGCGGCCATACGGGGATTGTTGAACCGAAGCATGCTGGTGTGGATCTGCGTTGCCGCATTGCTGGTCATTGCCGGGGTGGTCTGAGGAGTGTCATAAAACATTACAGAATAACACTTAAAGGTGATTAAGTTTTTCCGACCTTGGGCGATAATCAAACAAAGAATAAAGATTCAGTTATTAGAATCAGCGAGAGGGCACCGTGAAATATTTGATCAATCCAGCTGTTAGCCTGATGAATCGGCTGCCCATGGTCTACAAGTTCAGCCTAATCAGCATCTTGTTCCTGGGCCCAATCATTGTCCTGTCGTGGTTGGTTATTTCCAGCCTCAATCAATCCGTTCAAACCATGACCCGCGGTATCGAGGGTCTTGCCGATCTTCGCAAGGTAGACCAGCTATTGTCTGCGTCTATGGCTTATCGTGACTATCAGGCACCGGGTGTCCTGAAGGATGAAGACGAACTCCTGGGCAAGGCGGGTGCGGCGGCGGAGCAGATTGATGGCCTGTTTTCCGACCTTGTGGGGGACAACCGCTCGTTCGATTCCTCTGGCTCCTGGAAGGATCAGGTTCTGGCCCTGCAGGCGGAGTGGGAACAACTGAAGCAGGATGACAATTACCAGGGCAACATCGACCCTCAGTTCAAGTACTACCACGAGTTTGTCCAGAAGGTGCTGGCGCTGTTGCCGGCGACTATTGAAATTTCGGGGCTGGGACAGGATGCCTCCCGGGAGAATCTGTTGTTGCTTGGGCTGGTGCGCAATGCGCTGCCTGAGGCGAGGACGGTTGTTGGAAGGGCCCGATCTTACGGTATCTTTGCCCTGGTGGATGGCCAGGTGGGTTATAACCTGAGTGAAATTCTGAATGAAATCTATGACCAGCTGACCAACCGCAGTTCCCTGCTGTCGCCTGCCTTGTCGGTTGCGGTTGAGACCTCGCCCAAGCTGTCAGGCAGAGCCGGTGGCACTGTGACGCGGGTTGATGAAAGCCTGATGGCGCTGCGCGAGCAGCTGGACCTGAACATCATCACCCCGATGCGCCTGGAGCAGCCCTGGCAGGAATTTGATGCCACCGTCTCCAACCAGCTGGACTACTACGATTCACTCAATGACAGCATTTTCAATGTGGTTTCCGGCAACCTTGAACAGCGCCTGCAGCGGGAGACCGGTCAGCGCAGGTTGATTGTAGGTGCCCTGATCGGCGTGATGCTTCTGGTGGTGTACCTATACGTTGGCTTCTTTATGTCAGTGAGAACCGCCATCAACCGGTTCAGTGAGGCGGCTCGCAGCGTCGCCGCTGGTGACATGACGGCGCACATCCAGCTGAACAATCGTGATGAGCTGGGCGAGCTGACCACCGAATTCAATAACATGACAGACCGGATTGCCGAACTGATCCGCTCTGTCAGCGGGACCACGAATGATGTTGACAGTCAGGCGGTGAGGGTTAACGAGACTGCCGCAGCCAACAGTGAAGCGGTGGCCCGCCAGATGGAAGAGACCGGCCAGATCAACGAAGCCATGGGGCAGATGGTGGAGGCGGTCAACGAGGTGACTGAAAGTGCCCACCGGGTAGCGGACAGCGCCGGTAGTGCAGAGCGTGATACCGAGACGGGCCGACAGGTTGTGGCGGCTACCGTGCAAACCATTAACCGTCTTGCGGCAGAAATCGCCGGTGCGGTAGAGGTAATCAATCGGGTCAGTTCAGACAGCGACAACATCAGCCAGGTGTTGGTGGAGATCAAGGCCATCGCCGAGCAGACCAACCTGTTAGCGCTGAACGCTGCCATTGAAGCGGCCCGGGCCGGTGAACAGGGGCGCGGTTTTGCGGTGGTGGCTGATGAGGTGCGCTCACTGTCTCAGCGCACCCACAAATCGACCGAAGAGATTGAAGGCATGATCTCCCGCCTGCAGGGTGGCGTTAAGGAAGCGGTCTCGGCCATGACCTCCAGCCACGATGCCACGGAGCAAACGGTTCAGAAATCCGGTGAGGTGACAGAAGCGCTGGACCGCATTGCTTCGGGCATCTCTGAGATTGTGGATATGAGCCACCAGATTGCCCAGGCTGCAGAAGAGCAGTCTGCGGTGGCCAAGAACGTCAACGCCAACGTGGAGCGTATCGGCGAGTTGGGGCAGAGCACCGCTTCCAACGCCGAGGAGACGCTTGCGTCGTCCCGCCAGATGTCTGAGTTGACGGCATCGCTTCAGCGGCTGGTAGAGGCGTTCAAGGTATAAGGCAGGTGCCTTTGATCAGAAAAATCCGGCCCTCAGAGGCCGGATTTTTTTTGTTCCCAGAGAATTTCCTGGCTGCCATCCCGGCGGGCCAGCACGCGGGCAATGACAAACAGCAGGTCAGACAGCCGGTTCAGATAGTGGCGGGACGCAGTATTGATGGAATCTTCGTGGCCCAGCGCTACCACCACGCGCTCTGCGCGACGGCAAACGGCCCGGGCCAGATGGCATTGTGCGGCGGCAGGGCAACCTCCGGGCAGAATGAAGTTCTTCAATGGCGGCAAGTCGGCATTATGCTCATCCAGGGTCTGTTCCAGCCAATCAATGTGGTCGTCGCTGATGACCTTGCTGCCAGGAATTGCGAACTCGCCGCCAAGATCAAACAGGTGGTGCTGAATCCGCCGGAACGTCTCGATCAGGCCGTCACCGGCTGGTAGCGTTTCAATCAACACTCCGATGTGGCAGTTGAGTTCATCCGCCATGCCCATGGCTTCCACGCGCTGGGCATTCTTGGCGATGCGGTTGCCATCGGCCAGCCCGGTAGAGCCGTCGTCACCGGTGCGAGTGTAGATTTTCGACAGGCGGTTGCCCATGTGTTTGCTCCCTGAATAAGTGATCAGTTCAGTTGTTGTACCCGTTCGGTGAGCATTTGGTTCACCGGTGTTGCAATGCCGTGCAGTTGGCCAAGCCTGGCCAGGTAACCGTTGATGAAGTCGATTTCCGTGGGGCGACCTGCCAGCACATCCGCGCGCATGGAGGAGGTGTTGGTGGCGGTTCTGCGGGCGACCGCCTCAATGCTTTCGCGCAGGGCTTCCGGCGTGTGTTCCGGTTGCCCGACGGCAGCCAGCAGGTGGCTGATTTCCCTGCACAAGGGGGTAATCCACCGTTGGTAAAACGGTCGCTCCAGTATCTCGCCGTTGGGGCAATCCAGTACGGCGGTAAAGGCGTTGATGCCGGCATTGATTACCAGTTTCTGCCAGAGTCGGCCAAGTATGTCCTGTTCAGGGTGAACCTCAAGGCGGCTCTCGGCAAGCTGCTGCGCAACCCGGTTCACCAGGGGTTGCCCGGTAGGGTTTAAAGCACCTACCCAGGTAGCGCCGCAGCCCGCGTGAACGGTCAGGCCTTGCTCGGGCCGGTTGGCGCCTTCGGTGGTGGAGGCTGCCAGCACCGGGCGTTGCGGCCAGGTTGCGGCAACCTGCTGTTGGCTGCCCAGGCCGTTCTGGAACAACACAATGGGTGTCGAACTGGCAATAGAGGGCAGGGCAGCTTTGAGGGCTTCGAGGGTATCGCCGGCTTTGGTGGTCACCAACAACAATTCAGGTGACTGACCGCGCTGCAGCCAGGGAACAGTGACGCTGAAGGATTCGCCTACGAGGGGTTGAAAACGGTAGCGGGCGGGTTCGGGCGCCTGGCCCGGGCGGGGCACAAACGCTACCTGCCCGGCAGGTAGCGTTGCGGCCCAGAGCCGGCCCAGAGAGCCGGCGCCGAGGATGGCAATCATGGCCTTACATGGCCTCGATTTCAGCCCGTTGTGCGCTGAGCCGTTGCAGGCTGCCTTGCGCATCCTTCAGCTTCTCCTGCTCTTTCTCGACCACTTCAGCCGGGGCCTTGGCGGTAAACTTCTCGTTATTCAGCTTGCCTTCCAGGCGGCCGATTTCCTTGTTCAGGCGTTCCAGTTCCTTGTCCAGGCGCTTGAGTTCGGCATCCTTGTCAATCAGGCCGGCCATGGGCACCAGCACTTCCATTTCGCCCACCAGCTGGGTGGCGCTCATGGGGGCCTTGTCGCCTTCAAACCATTCCAGTTTCTCCAGCTTGGCCAGGGACATCAGGAATTGGCGGTTGTCGTTCAGGCGGCGTTCATCATCAGCATTGCCGCCTTTCAGCAGCACCGGAACCTGTTTGGCCGGGGAGATGTTCATCTCGCCACGGATGTTGCGTACGGCCACGATCACGCCCTTGAGCCATTCGATATCGGCGGCCACGGCGGCATCCTGCTTGCTGGTATCCGGCTGCGGGTACGGCTGCAGCATGATGCTGTCGCCCTGTTTGCCGGTCAGCGGGGCAATGCGCTGCCAGATTTCCTCGGTGATGAACGGCATCATCGGGTGTGCCAGGCGAAGTACAGCTTCCAGCACGCGAACCAGGGTGCGGCGGGTGCCGCGCTTGGCCTCGGCACTGGCGTTGTCGTCGCTCAGGGCCGGCTTGGACAGTTCCAGGTACCAGTCACAGTATTCGTTCCAGATGAACTCGTACAGGGCGTAGGCGGCCAGGTCGAAGCGGTACTGGTCCAGGTGGCGGATCACTTCCTGCTCGCAGTGCTGCAGCTGGCTGATGATCCAGCGGTCGGCCAGGGACAGCTCCACCGGCTCGTCGTTCACGCCGCAGTCTTCGCCTTCGGTGTTCATCAGTACGTAGCGGGCAGCGTTCCACAGTTTGTTACAGAAGTTGCGGTAGCCTTCCAGGCGCTTCATGTCCCAGTTGATGTCTCGGCCGGTGGTGGCCATGGCCGCCAGGGTAAAGCGCAGGGCGTCGGTGCCATGGGCCGCGATACCTTCCGGGAATTCTTTCTCGGTGCGCTTGCCGATTTTCTCGGCCAGCTTCGGCTGCATCAGGTTGCCGGTACGTTTTTCCAGCAGATCCGGCAGGCTAATGCCGTCGATCATATCCAGCGGGTCGATCACGTTGCCCTTGGACTTGGACATCTTGTCGCCGTGCTCGTCCCGGATCAGGCCGGTCACGTAAACGGTTTTAAAGGGTACCTGTGGGGTGCCGTCTTCGTTCTTCATGAAGTGCATGGTCATCATGATCATCCGGGCAACCCAGAAGAAGATGATGTCGAAACCGGTCACCAGCACGTCGGTGGGGTGGAAGGTTTTCAGGCGTTCGGTGATTTCCGGCCAGCCCAGGGTGCCGAAAGTCCACAGGGCGGAGCTAAACCAGGTGTCGAGTACATCGTCGTCCTGCTTGAGTTCCAGTGTGTCCGAAAGCTGGTGCTTGCTGCGCACCTCAGCCTCGCTCCGGCCTACGTAAATATTGCCGTCGGCGTCATACCAGGCCGGAATCCGGTGGCCCCACCAGAGCTGACGGGAGATACACCAGTCCTGGATGTCGCGCATCCAGGCGAAGTACATGTTTTCGTACTGTTTGGGCACGAACTGGATGCGGCCATCTTCCACCGCTTCAATAGCCGGTTTGGCCAGGGTCTTGGCATCGGCAAACCACTGGTCGGTCAGCATCGGTTCAATGATCAGGCCGGAGCGATCGCCGCGGGGCACGCTCAGTACGTGGTCTTCGATCTTCTCGACCAGGCCCGCCAGTTCCATGTCGGCGACAATCTGCTTGCGGGCCGCTTCCCGGCTGAGGCCGGCGTAGGCGGCCGGCAGGGCGCTGTTGATTTCGGAATTCTCGGTGCCGTCGGCATTGAAGACTTCGGCCACATCGCGGATGTTGGCATCCTGGGTCAGGACGTTGATCATTGGCAGGTTGTTGCGCTTGCCTACGGCGTAGTCGTTGAAGTCGTGGGCCGGGGTGATCTTCACGCAGCCGGAGCCTTTTTCCGGGTCCGCGTGGTGGTCGGCCACGATGGGGATGCGGCGGTTTACCAGCGGCAACAGTACGTGCTGGCCGATCAGGTGCTGGTAGCGTTCGTCGTCCGGGTGGACGGCCACGGCGGTGTCGCCCAGCATGGTTTCTGGGCGCGTGGTGGCCACGATCACGTAGTCTTTGCCGTCCTGGGTTTTCTGGCCATCCGCCAGTGGGTAGCGCAGGTGCCAGAAGTAGCCTTTTTCTTCCTTGTTCTCTACTTCAAGGTCGGAGATGGCGGTGTGCAGTTTCGGGTCCCAATTCACCAGCCGTTTGCCGCGGTACACCAGGCCTTCGTCGTACAGGCGGATAAACACTTCCTGCACGGCTTTGTAGAAGCCGTCGTCCATGGTGAAGCGTTCGTTGTCCCAGTCGACGGAGTTGCCGAGGCGGCGGATCTGGCGGGTGATGGTGCCGCCGGAGTGTTCTTTCCAGTCCCAGATGCGCTTGATGAATTCTTCCCGGCCCAGGTCGTGGCGGGTTTTGTCTTCTTCTGCGGCCAGTTTGCGCTCGACGACCATCTGGGTGGCGATGCCGGCGTGGTCGGTGCCGACGGTCCACAGTGCGTTACGGCCCTGCATGCGTTTGAAGCGGGTGAGGGTGTCCATGATGGTGTGCTGGAACGCATGGCCCATGTGCAGGCTGCCGGTCACGTTGGGTGGCGGGATGGCGATGCTGTAGGAGTCGCCTTCGCCGCTGGGGCGGAAATAGCCTTTGGATTCCCAGTTTTCGTACCACTGGCGCTCGATGTTTTCTGGCTGGTAGGTTTTTTCCATGGGATTATGCAGTGACCGTTTTGGTTGATTCACATAGGGAAATTTTGAATTGGCCGATTATACATGGTCGCTGTTGATGCGGCGAACCTCTGTGAAACCTAGCCTGCTGATTTGGTGCCGTGTGGGGTTGTGGGTAGGCTTTCCAAAAAACGCTCCTTGCGGCACATCCCTGTGGCGCTTCGCTTCGGCCATCCATGGCCTACGAGATTTTTGGAAAGCCTACCCCCAACCCCACAGATCTGACCTTGTGCTGTCCGCCCCTCAACTCTTTGCTTCCATTAGTTCCCAAATCTGCTTTTTGTCCGTGTTAGCCATGAGTGTATGGGGCTAAAAGAACAATTAACGCTTTCGCAAGTCGTGTACCCGCGCTTCAATCCCCATTGCCCGCAGTTGCTTGTAGTGTCCGCGAGCCTGGTTCAATACGGCCGGGTCGTTGTGGGCGACCAGGGCCAGGCGGCTATATTGAGTGGCATCGTCTGGCAGGTTGGCGGACAGGACGATGACGGTATCCCAGTCTACAGCGGCCGGTGGGTAGAGCAGGATGCCTACTGGGTCGGGGCAGGGGGTGGTTGGGTCTTGGGCGATGCTGTGGGGGATGAAGGCATCGGGGGCGTGGTTCCACAGCAGGTCGTCGAGGTCTTGGGCCTGGTCTTCGGTGTCGCAGAGGATGCATACGCGGTCGCCCTGCTGCCAGGCTTTGTCCACGAGTTTGGCGGCGTGGAGGTTGCGGGCGGCTGGGGTGTTCTGGGCGAGGATGTGGAACCAGTAGCGCTGGTTCTGGTCGTCCTGGCCGGAGGGGCCGGCAGCTGGGCTGCCGGGTTCCGGTGGGGTTGGCTGGTTATCCTGCATGGGTCATCAGGTAGTCGACAAGCAGGGGGACCGGGCGGCCGGTGGCGCCTTTGGCTTTGCCGGAGTTCCAGGCGGTGCCGGCGATATCCAGGTGTGCCCAGCGGTAGTCTTTGGCGAAGCGGCTGAGGAAGCAGGCGGCGGTGATGGTGCCGGCGGGGCGGCCACCGATGTTAGCCATGTCGGCAAAGTTGCTGTCGAGCTGGCTCTGGTATTCGTCCCACAGCGGCAGGCGCCAGGCGCGGTCGCCGGTGCGCTCGCCAGCGGCCAGCAGTTCGTGCGCCAGTTCGTCGTTATTGGACAGCAGGCCGGTGGCCTGGTTACCCAAAGCAATGATGCAGGCGCCGGTGAGGGTGGCCATGTCGACTACGGCTTCCGGGTCGAATTTTTTCACGTAGGTGAGGGCGTCGCACAGCACCAGGCGGCCTTCGGCGTCGGTGTTGAGGATTTCAACGGTCATGCCGCTCAGGGTGGTGACAATGTCGCCGGGGCGGGAGGCGCCGCCGTCCGGCATGTTTTCGGCAGCGGCGATTACGGCAACCACGTTGATCTTGGGTTTGGTTTCGGCCAGCACTTTCATGGTGCCGAATACGCTGGCGGAACCGCCCATGTCGTATTTCATTTCATCCATGCCTTCGCCGGGCTTGAGGCTGATGCCACCGGTGTCGAAGGTGATGCCTTTACCCACCAATACGTAGGGTTTGTCTTTGGCTTTGCCGCCACGGTATTCCATCACGATCAGGCGCGGGGGCTGTTTGGAGCCTTTGCCCACGGCCAGGATGGTGTTCATGCCCAGCTTTTCCATCTGCTTTTCATCAAGCACTTCGGTCTTGATGCAGTCGTATTCCTTGGCCATGTTCTTGGCCTGCTCGGCCAGCCAGACCGGATGGCAGATGTTGGGTGGGGTGTTGCCCAGATCTTTGGTGTAGTTCATGCCGCGCCCGGTCGCCAGGCCCTGGTTGAAGGCGTCTTTCAAGGCTTTGGCGGAACCGGAGGCCTGCACCACCACCTTTTTGAGTTTACGGGCAGCTGGCTTTTCACTCTTGAACTCGGTGAAGGTGTAGAGCTGGTCTTCCAGAATACGCCCGATCAGGTTCAGGCGGGCTTCTTCGGAGCTGACGGCGTCCTCGCCCTGCAGGCTGGTGTCGGCCAGGCAGATCAGTGCGCTTTTGGATGGGCCGTCTTTCAGGGCGCCCATCATGGCGATCAGTGCCTTGCGAAAGTTGGCTGGCGTGCGGTCGCTGTCTTTGCCGGTGCCGACCACAACCACACGCTGCCATGGTTGGTCGACCAGGGGCAGGGTGTTTACAGACGCGTTCTTGCCAGTCAGGTCGCCTGCTTTTTCAAGTTGCTTGATCAGCCCTCCCAGTGCTTCGTCTGCTGCTTTTGTGGTTTCCGGCCACTCGCCCTTCTCAGGCACCGCGATAACCAGGCAATCGGTTTTGGTGGCGGTGATGGCTTTGCTGCTCAGGCTGAAATTCATGGCAACTCCCGTTGTCAGGTTGTGCTTTGTTGAATGTGGTAGGCGTTATTCATCCGATGCCAATAGGATTGGGGCAAAAGCTCTATTAATCAAGCGGCAGGCTTGTATCGTTACGATGGCTTTATCGTATCAGGCTTATACTGTCATTCATCGCCAAGGTTACATAGAATACCCGCAGTTTCCGTTATCGACCATCTCACGCTTCGGCGCTGCCAGAGAGACTGATTTGAACATCGTTTTCCGTTACCTCATTCGCCAGATCATGGTCAGCATGGTTGCCGTTTCCGGCATCCTGTTGCTGGTGTTTATGAGTGGGCGCTTTATCAAGTACCTGGGCAATGCCGCAGAAGGCGAGATTCCCGCCGGCGTTCTGTTTTCCATCATGGCCTACCGCTTTCCGGGATTCCTGGAGCTGATTCTGCCTCTGGGGTTGTTTATCGGCATTCTGCTGGCTTACGGGCGGATGTACCTTGAAAGTGAAATGACGGTGTTGTTTGCCTGCGGTGTCAGCGACAGGCAGTTGCTGGCGAAGACCCTGATTGGCTGTTTACCGGTGATGCTGGTTGTGGCCAGCATGAGCCTTTATGTGTCGCCGTGGGGTATGAAGCAGGTGGAGGCTATCTTCAACGAAGCGCGCACCGCCACAGAGTTCGAGATGCTGGCGCCGGGGCGTTTCCAGGATTTTACATCCGGTAGCCGGGTCACCTATACCGAGGCTTTGAGCGATGACAAGCGACAGCTCCAGGGAGTGTTTATTGCTGAGTACGACCGAGATGGCCAAGGTGTAACCTTGATTACCGCCGAGTCTGGCTCTCAGCTGATTGACCAGGAAACCGGCAGTCGGTTTCTGATTCTGGAGAATGGCGGGCGTTTTCAGGGGCGGCCGGGTAACCTGGATTACAACGTTACCCGGTTTGAGGCTTATGGCCTGAAGGTGATGGGCGGTGAGGCAGGTAGCCGGGAACTGGAGGAAGGCATCAGCACGAAGGCGCTTTGGCAATCGGACGATCCGGAAGACCGAGCGCTGTTGCATTGGCGTTTTTCACTGCCATTGATTGTACCCATCGTGACCCTGCTGGCGGTTCGGTTGAGTCGGGTCAACCCCCGCCAGGGCCGTTTCTTCCATCTACTACCGGCGATGCTGGTTTATATCACCTACCTCGGGTTGCTGATCGTTGCGCGGGACGCCCTGGCGGATGGCAAGGTGCCGGAGTGGATAGGCATGTTATGGGTGCATGTGATTTTCCTGGCGCTCGGGCTTTGGTTGCAGTTTGGCCCAGCCTGGCTTTATAAGCGGCGCCTGGAAAAGGAGGCCCGTGCCCATGCGTAGAATTGATGGCTACGTCATGCGCACCGTGGGCGGTGCGATGTTCCTGGTAATGATGGTGGTGTTGTCACTGGACGTGATCTTCGCCTTTATTGCGGAACTGGACGATACCCGCAACGATTACCAGACCCTGCAGGCGCTCTGGTATGTATTTCTGACCTTGCCAAGGCGAATTTACGATTACCTGCCGCTGGGTGCTTTCATGGGGTGCCTGGTTGGGTTGGGTGCCATGGCCAGTTCTTCGGAGCTGACGGTTATCCGGGCTGCCGGTGTTTCCATTCGCCGGATTGTCTGGTCGGCGATGAAGCCGGCCCTGGTTGTTGTGGTGCTGGGGCTGGCCATCGGTGAATACGTTGCGCCGACCACGGAGCGCATGGCGCAGAGCGACAAAGCGGTGGCTCTGGGGGCGAGCAGGAATGTCGCGTCGGCCCATGGTGTCTGGCACCGGGAGGGGAACACGTTTATGCACCTGAATGCCGTTCAACCAAACGGCGTATTGCACGGCGTATCTTTGTTCCGTTTTGGAGACGACCGGCAGCTGGAGGTGTCCAGCTTTGCAGAAAGGGCGATTTTCCAGGGCGATCACTGGTTGCTGGAGAAGGTGGTGTCCACGCGCATTGAGGAAGAACGCACCCTTCGCAATGAGCATGCCGTTTTGCGCTGGGAGACCGGGCTGTCTCCGGAAGTGCTGAGTGTGTTGATCGTCAAACCAGAAAATCTTTCCATGGCCGGCCTGTACACTTATGCCACCTATCTGGGAGAGCAGGGGTTGACGGCTGCCCGTTATTGGCTTGCGTTCTGGAAAAAGGCGTTGATGCCGCTGGGTACGGCGGTGATGGTGTTGGTGGCCATTTCCTTCATCTTCGGCCCGTTGCGCTCTGTGACCATGGGGTTCCGCGTGTTCACCGGCCTGCTGGTGGGCCTGTTGTTCAAGTACATGCAGGATTTGTTGGGGCCCATGAGCATGGTATACGGGTTTAATCCGCTCTTGGCGGTACTGGTGCCGATTCTGGTGAACGCTTTGGTGGGGGCCGTGTTGATGCGGCGGGCCGGCTGAGATGGCCGGCCCGGGCGCATTACTTTTTGTTTTTGGCGGTTTTTGATTTGTCTGGTGCGGGCACAGCCACAACCACGCTGTTGGATGCGCGATCGGTCAGCGACAAACCGTTGATCGGGTAGAACAGGGCAATCACAGCGGGCACGGTGAGCAGGAGCGTAAGGGAGCCTACGTAGTAGGCGGCGATCATGGTCAACACGATGACTGCCGCAGCGCTGCCATAACGGAGCAAGGCCTGGGTCCAACTGACGGACGTGCCATCCAGGTTCTCGATTCGAATGCGCCACACCTGCATGCCCAGGGTTTGGCCGATACGGGTCCAGAAATAGGCGAAGAACAGGTAGAGCACCAGGAACAGGGTGAAGGTGAGGCCCGGGCCGCCCTCGAGTTCGCCTGCCTCGGCCATCTGTTCGTACTGTTCCCAGCCGGTTATCCAGCCTGCAATCATGGTGTAAGCCCAGGTGGCTACCAGCAGCACGGCGATACTGATCAATCCATCGTAGATAATGGCCAGGGCTCGCTTCAGTGCGGTGGCTGGCGGTAAAAGTTCCTCGGCGTTATGAAAGCGTCGGGGCATGGAGTCTCCTGTGAGGTTTCACGTTTTTCCTGTTCTCGGCGTGTGCTAGAGTAGCGGATTTGCACACGCATGTAAGTATTCGTATTTCAATCGCGGACTTGCCGGCTATTCCGGCGGGTTTCAGGCAAGGTGTTAAAGGTCGAAAGGTATCAAAGGTCTATGAAAACCGCAGAGTTGCGACAGGCGTTTCTGGAATATTTCAAGCAGCAGGGTCACACCATTGTGCCGAGCAGTTCACTGGTGCCGGCAGGCGATCCCACACTGCTGTTTACCAACGCTGGCATGAACCAGTTCAAGGATGCCTTCCTTGGCCGGGAAGAACGCGACTACACCCGGGCGACCTCATCCCAGAAGTGTGTGCGCGCCGGTGGTAAACACAACGACCTGGAAAACGTTGGCTACACCGCCCGCCACCACACGTTCTTCGAAATGCTGGGTAACTTCAGCTTTGGCGATTACTTCAAGCGTGAAGCCATCAATTTTGCCTGGACCTTCCTGACCGGTGAGCAGCACCTGAACCTGCCCCAGGAAAAGCTCTGGGTAACTGTGTACGCGGAAGACGACGAAGCCTTTGATATCTGGAACAAAGAAGTAGGTGTTCCGGCTGAGCGGATTATTCGCATTGGTGACAACAAAGGCGGCCGCTACGCTTCCGACAACTTCTGGCAGATGGGCGATACTGGCCCTTGTGGTCCTTGCACCGAAATTTTCTACGACCACGGCCCGGATGTGGCGGGCGGACCTCCCGGAAGCCCCGAAGAAGACGGCGACCGCTACATCGAGATCTGGAACGTGGTGTTCATGCAATACAACCGCACCGCCGATGGCGAGATGTTGAACCTGCCCAAGCCTTCGGTAGACACAGGCATGGGGCTGGAGCGGATTGCGGCTGTGCTGCAGGGCGTTCACAGCAACTATGAGATTGACCTGTTCCAGGATTTGCTCAAGGCGGCTTCCGAGATTCTGGGCGGTGCGGCGACCACCGAAGCGTCTCTGCGAGTGGTGGCGGACCATATTCGCTCCTGTGCCTTCCTGATTGCCGATGGTGTGATGCCGTCAAACGAAGGTCGTGGTTTTGTGCTGCGCCGGATCATCCGCCGTGCAGCCCGCCACGGTAACAAGCTGGGCGCAACCCAGCCGTTCTTCTACAAACTGACTGGCGCCCTGGTGGAATTGATGGGCGAGGCCTACCCGCAACTGGTCAGCAGCCGCAAGCAGATCGAGAAGGTGCTGCTGCAGGAAGAGGAGCAGTTTGCCAAGACTCTGGATAAAGGCCTGCGATTGCTTGAGCAGGACATTGCCGAACTGAAGGGTACGGAAATTCCTGGTGAAACCGTGTTTACGTTGTACGACACCTACGGTTTCCCGGTAGACCTGACCAACGACATCGCCCGTGAGCGTGGCTTGACCCTGGACTACGAAGGCTACGAAAAGGCCATGGACGCACAGCGTGACCGTGCCCGTGCGGCTAGCAAGTTCGGCATCGATTATAACGCCGCCGGCATCACCATTGACGGCAAGACCGAGTTCACCGGCTACGACCATATTGACGGCCATGAGCGCATCCGTACGGTTCTGGTCAACGGTGAAGAGAAAACCGCCGAGGCTGGAGACGAGTGTGTGGTGGTGCTGGAGCGCACGCCGTTCTATGCGGAATCCGGCGGCCAGGTGGGTGACACCGGCCTGCTGACCTGGAGCGGTGGTCGCTTCCAGGTAACCGATACCCGCAAGGAAGGCGACAACCACCTGCACGTGGGCACACTGGTAGAGGGCGAGTTGTTCCCGGGCCTAGAGGTAGACGCCCGCATTGATCACGCCCGCCGTGAGCGCACCAAACGCAACCATTCCGCCACGCACCTCCTGCACGCAGCGCTGCGCAAGGTTCTGGGGGAGCATGTCACCCAGAAGGGCTCACTGGTTGACCCGGACAAATTGCGTTTCGATTTTTCCCATTTTGAAGCCGTTACACCGGAACAGTTGAAAGAGATTGAGCGTCAGGTAAACGAACAGGTTCTGGAGAATACGCCGGTTCAGGTTGACGTGACCGACATGGAGTCCGCCAAAGAGAAAGGTGCCATGGCTCTGTTCGGTGAGAAGTATGGCGATGTGGTGCGCGTGTTGAGCATGGGGATCGACAGCTACTCCGTTGAGCTTTGTGGTGGCACTCACGTGTCTCGCACCGGTGATATTGGTCTGTTCAGGATTACCTCGGAGAGCGGTATCTCCTCCGGTGTTCGCCGCATTGAGGCGGTGACCGGGTTTGGCGCGTTGGAATGGCTGGACGCCACTGAACGAACCCTGCGCGAAACGGCCCGCCTGGTTAAAGGCACCCGTGAGACCGTCGTGGACAAGGTTCAGCAGGTCCTCGACCGCAACCGCCAGCTTGAAAAAAACGTTGATACTCTGAAAGCCAAGCTCGCCAGTTCCGCAGGCAGTGATCTTGCTGGAAATGCTGTAGAGGTGGCGGGACTAAAAGTCGTCGCGGCAGAGCTGGAAGGTGCTGATCGCAAGGCGCTGATGGAAACCGCCGACCAGTTGAAGAATAAGCTGGGCGAAGGTGTGGTGGTTCTGGCCACTGTTGACGACGGCAAGGTTACCCTGGTTGCCGGGGTTACCAAGTCTGCCACTGGTCGTATTAAAGCGGGTGATCTGATGAAGCATCTGGCGGCGCAAGTGGACGGTAAAGGTGGTGGCCGCCCGGATATGGCACAGGGTGGCGGTAACGACCCGTCCAAGCTGGCGGATGCCCTGGCAGGTGTTCCGGCCTGGGTTGAACAAAATATCGGTTAAGCAACTGTTTTTGGACGCGGGCGGAGGTTTATAATTCCGCCCGCTTTATTTGATGGGCGGGCAATCGGTGTTCCGCTTTGAGTCCCCGGTTCGGAGTTTGGCAAAACATGGCTCTGTTGGTTCAGAAATTTGGTGGTACGTCCGTTGGTACAACCGAGCGGATTGAGGCGGTGGCTGACAAAGTGTGTCAGTTCCGTAAAGACGGGCACGATGTGGTGGTTGTGGTCTCGGCCATGAGCGGAGAAACCAACCGGCTGATCGCCCTGGCCAACGACATTATGGAAGATCCGGTACCCCGGGAAATGGACGTACTGGTGTCTACCGGTGAGCAGGTGACCATCGCGTTGTTGTCTATGGCGCTGCAGAAGCGTGGCTGTGATGCCCGGTCTTACACCGGCTCACAGGTGCGGATCCTGACGGATAGCAGTCACACCAAGGCGCGGATCAAGCAGATTGATGAGCAGCGCATGCGTGAAGATCTGGAAGCCGGCCGGGTAGTGGTTGTTGCGGGCTTCCAGGGTATTGATGAGCACGGCAACATCACTACGCTCGGTCGCGGTGGTTCAGACACTACCGCGGTGGCACTGGCGGCTGCCCTGAAGGCTGACGAGTGTCAGATCTACACGGATGTGGACGGTGTTTATACAACCGACCCGCGGGTGGTAGACAGCGCTCGCCGGCTCGATCGTATTACATTTGAAGAAATGCTCGAGATGGCCAGCCTGGGCTCGAAAGTGCTCCAGATTCGCGCCGTCGAATTTGCAGGTAAATACAATGTTCCATTAAGAGTGCTTTCCAGCTTCCAGGAAGGTGAGGGCACCCTGATTACTTTTGAGGATGAGAACGCCATGGAACAACCGGTTGTTTCCGGCATTGCTTTCAATCGTGATGAAGCCAAACTGACCATTTCCGGTGTACCCGATACCCCGGGCAGCGCCCTGCGGATTCTGAAGCCGGTCAGCGATGCCAATATTGAAGTGGACATGATTGTGCAGAACGTGGGCGAAGATAATAAAACCGCGTTCACCTTCACTGTTCACCGTAACGACTTCAAACGGGCCCAGGAAGTTCTGCGTGGTATCTCCAGCGAAATTGGCGCTGGCGAAGTGGGTGGCGACAGCAAGATTGCGAAAGTGAGCATTGTGGGCGTAGGCATGCGCTCGCATGCTGGCGTGGCAACTAAAATGTTTGAGGCGCTGTCCAAAGAAGGTATTAATATTCAGATGATCTCCACCTCGGAAATCAAGATTTCGGTGGTGATCGATGAGAAGTATCTCGAGCTGGCGGTTCGTGCACTGCACAGTGCATTCGAGCTGGATCAGGCCGGGGTGGACGAGGGCGCTTAACAGCAGGATGCTCGCAAGCGCGCCTTTTTGAGTCATTGATAATAGCTATCGAGATGCGAAGGGGTATAAGTATTATTGCGTCTTTAGTATGATCGGTGATCTCTTTATAAAAGCTATAAGTACAACATTCTGTTGTCGGAACAGGTTGGTTTGGAATAGGGAGAAAGGGATATGTTGATTTTGACCCGCCGTGTTGGCGAAACTCTGATGATCGGTGACGAGATTACCGTTACCGTTCTGGGAGTGAAGGGGAACCAGGTACGTATCGGTGTTAACGCGCCCAAAGACGTCGCGGTTCACCGTGAAGAAATCTATCAGCGGATTCAGTCCGAAAAAGGCTCAGACGAGCCGGAACCGGGCAATCGTTGATCAATAAAAAGCCGCTCACGGGAAACCTGAGCGGCTTTTTTGATGGTGGGGAAAATCGAGTAGAAAAAACTCGTGTCAACCCTATGAAAACAGAAAAATTATGGTAGTATACGCCCCGTTCTCAAGGAGAGGTGGGTGAGTGGCTGAAACCAGTTCCCTGCTAAGGAACCGTACGAGCAATCGTACCGAGGGTTCGAATCCCTCCCTCTCCGCCATTTCCTTTTGGGAAACGAGAACAGGTTGAATCAGCATTCAACCAATGCGAAAGATGCGCGGCTGTAGCTCAGCTGGATAGAGTACCTGGCTACGAACCAGGCGGTCGGAGGTTCGAATCCTCCCAGCCGCGCCACTATCGCAAACCTGTTTTAAGCGGCTGTAGCTCAGCTGGATAGAGTACCTGGCTACGAACCAGGCGGTCGGAGGTTCGAATCCTCCCAGCCGCGCCATATTAAAGTCAAAACGCCTCAGTTTGTGCACCCCACAGCTGGGGCGTTTTGCGTTGTATGGCTGGGAGGATTTGAACCGATAGAGGTTCGACCGAACCCCACGAAGTGGGGTAAGGAACGCCGGAGCAACGCGACGGCGGCCCCGAAGGGGAAGGGCCGAAGGCCCGCCTAATCCTCCCAGCCGCGCCATATTAAATAAAAAACCCCGCTTTGAGCGGGGTTTTTTATTTCTGTTACCACATCAAATCATCCGGAATCTCATACCCTGCGTAAGGGTCGTCCTCTCCGGCATCATCCTGCTTGCGATCGTGCATCGAAATCACGGCGGTTTCGTCTCGCTCCATAATCTTACGGGCTACTTTGTCTGGGACCACTTCGTAGTTGTCGTCAATTGCCACAATCGCAAGCCGGCCGCGGGAGAGCTGGTCGACCATGGTGTCATCCACCAGGATTTTCTTGATCTTCTTTCCGTCGACAAACTGGTAAGACGTTTCGCCCCGGCTGCGATCCAGTCGGTTGGTTTCAATCAGCTGTCGGATCTGTGCCTGAATAGCTTTCTTTTCCGCCTCCTTTTGCCGTTCCAGGTTCAGCTGGCGGTCACGCTCGGCCTTTTCAAGGCGAGCCTGGCGAGCGCGTTCCTCGGCTTCATTCACCTGGACCGCACCTTTGGGTTGCTGCTTGCGTTGCTTGCGTTTTTCGTTTCGTATGCTTTTGGCTTTCTTTTCGTCGGCCAGCCCGGCCTTGAGTAGTTGTTCCTGCAAAGACGCCATCAGTGACTCCGTGGATTCGTGATAAACTGCATATTATGAACCTCTAGTATACGCCGACGTTATTCCCGCAATAACCCACAAACATTTACCTCGTGGATTTTTCTATGTCTTCTTTTAAAGAGCTGGGGCTTTCTCAGGCCATGCAGGCAAATCTGCAGCGGTTGGGTTTTGAGCAGCCAACTGGCATACAGGTCAAGGCATTGCCGCCAGCCCTGGCCGGCAAGGATGTGATTGCCATGGCGCAGACAGGCAGTGGCAAAACGGCTGCTTTCGGCATTCCACTGGTGGAGCGCCTGAAGCCAAAGCAGTTTGCGGTGCAGGCGTTGGTGCTGTGCCCGACCCGGGAGCTGGCTGATCAGGTGGCCAAGGCTCTGAGAGAGCTGGCGCGGGCGCAAGACAACGTAAAAGTACTCACGCTTTGTGGGGGTGTTCCCATAGGGCCCCAGATCGGCTCGCTCAGCCATGGCGCCCATATCGTGGTGGGCACGCCGGGCAGGGTTGATGACCACCTGCGCAAGGGCACGCTGACCCTGGACCGCGTGAACACGCTGGTGTTGGACGAAGCAGACCGAATGCTGGATATGGGGTTTGAAGAGGTGGTGTTGTCCATTCTTGAGCAAACACCGAAAGCCCGGCAAACCCTCCTGTTTTCCGCAACCTGGCCAGAACCGATCCGGGCCATGAGCGAGCGCTTCCAGGTTGAGCCAGTGGATGTCAGGATCGAGGCAGAAGAGGCTACCAGCAGTATTTCAGAGGTGTTCTACGAAATATCGCCAGACCAGAAAGTTCGGGCAGTGGCAGCCTTGTTGTCTGAGTATCAGCCAGTATCTTCTCTGGTTTTCTGCACGACCAAGCGGGATTGCGACGAGCTGGCGCAGGCGCTTGAGGCGCTCGGCTTTGCTGCTATGTCACTGCATGGGGATCTCGAGCAGAAAGACAGGGACAGCACGTTGGTCAAATTCGCCAATCAGAGCTGCACGGTCATGGTCGCCACCGATGTGGCTGCTCGTGGTCTGGATATCAAAGCGTTGCCCCTGGTGATCAATGCGGAGCCTGCCCGCGACCCGGAAGTACACACCCATCGCATTGGCCGTACCGGGCGTGCCGGTGAACAGGGGCACGCGATTACTCTGTGCGCGCCCAGCCAGGGCCATAAAGTCTCGCGGCTTGAAGCTGCTCGGGGGGAGTCTGTTGTCTGGGGTGATTCCGAAAGTCTGCTGGCGCAAACATTACGCCCGGTACGCCCTGCAATGAAAACCCTGTGCCTGGCCGGTGGCCGAAAAGACAAAGTGCGCCCGGGCGACGTGCTGGGCGCCTTGACCGGGGATGCGGGTATTCCGGGTACGGCAGTGGGAAAAATAGATCTGTTCGATTTCCAGTGTTTTGTGGCCGTTGATGAAGCCTGGGCAGATAAAGCTTTGGCCCGGCTTGAGAAAGGTAAGGTCAAAGGCCGCAAAATCAGGGTTCGTTATGCTTGATTCCGGTTGTTGAAGACCGGTCGGGTGAGTGTCAGATCAGGCCAGGAAGCTCGGAAAGTCCCTATAGAAATGTTTACTTCAGGTTGCTCCTGATCAATGAAAACGGTAAATTACGCAGGATTTTGCCTCCCGATTTGTTCGTTCCAGCCATTAGACTTTGGTCTGACGGCTGAAGGCGGCGAAGCGGGGAAATCACACAAATCAATACAGGTAGCTATTCGATATGAATGAGCTGATGTCACAAGCCGTCGAGTTGATGATTGCTGGTATGGGCTTTGTGTTCGCATTCCTGGTTATTCTGGTATTCGCGACACTGCTCATGTCCAAACTCATTGGACGGTTTGCGCCGCCAGAGCCGGCAACCCCGGCCAAAACGCCACGTGCCAAGCCGAAGGCGCCCGCGTCGGTTGATCCTGACACCGCCGAGGCCATCAAGAAGGCGATTGCACAATACCGGGCACGCCACAAGAAGTGACCCGTTGCACGATTAGAACCTTTTAACAGAAGGCTGACACGATGACTGATACCAAGAAACCGCTGGGGATTACGGACGTAATTCTGCGTGACGCCCACCAATCCCTGCTTGCCACCCGTATGCGGCTTGATGACATGCTGCCCATTGCCGAGAAACTCGACAAAGTCGGTTTCTGGTCACTGGAATCCTGGGGTGGTGCTACCTTTGATTCCTGTATCCGTTACCTGGGCGAAGACCCATGGGAGCGCATCCGCGAGCTGAAAAAAGCCATGCCCAATACCCAACAGCAGATGCTGTTGCGTGGTCAGAACCTGTTGGGCTATCGCCATTACGCGGATGATGTGGTTGACCGTTTCTGTGAGCGTGCGGCCGAAAACGGTGTTGACGTATTCCGTATTTTCGACGCGATGAATGATCCTCGTAACATGGACCGCGCCATCAAGGCGGTTCGTAAAACCGGCAAGCATGCCCAGGGTACCATTGCCTACACCACCAGCCCGGTGCACACCATCGACATGTGGGTTGAGCTGGCGAAAGAAGTCGCGGATATGGGTGCCGATTCCATCGCCATCAAAGACATGGCGGGCATTCTCAAGCCTTACGTAGCGTATGAGCTGGTCAGTCGTCTGAAGAAAGAGCTGGATATCCCGATCCACATGCAGTGCCACGCCACCACCGGTATGTCTACCGCCACCGCTATCAAGGCTGCGGAAGCCGGTATTGATAACGTGGATACGGCGATCTCCTCCATGAGTATGACCTACGGCCACTCGCCCACTGAGGCAGTGGTGGCCATTCTGGAAGGTACCGACCGTGACACCGGCCTGGACCTGAACCTGCTGGAAGAAATTGCCGCTTATTTCCGCGAAGTGCGTAAGAAGTACGCCAAATTTGAAGGCAGCCTCCGTGGAACCGATTCCCGTATCCTGATTGCCCAGGTTCCGGGCGGCATGCTGACCAACATGGAAAACCAGTTGCGTGAGCAGAACGCCAGCGACAAGTTTGACCAGGTTCTGGAAGAAATTCCCAAGGTTCGCGAAGACCTGGGCTTCATCCCGCTGGTGACCCCAACCTCTCAGATTGTCGGTACTCAGGCGGTACTGAATGTTCTGACCGGCGAGCGTTACAAGTCCATCTCCAAGGAAACGGCTGCAATCCTGAAGGGTGAGTACGGCGCAGCGCCGGCACCCATGAACAAAGAATTGCAGGATCGCGTTCTGGATGGCAAGGAAGTGATGACTTGCCGCCCGGCGGATGTGCTTGAACCGGAAATGGACAAGCTGACCGCTGAGCTGAAGGACATCGCCAAAGAGAAGGGCATCAAACTGGCCGGGCAGGAAGTTGACGACGTTCTGACCTACGCCCTGTTCCCGCAGATTGGCCTGAAGTTCCTGGAAAACCGCGGTAACCCGGATGCGTTTGAGCCGGTACCGAGTGCCGATGACGTTGCCCCCGCCAAAAAGGCCGCTGGCCCTGAGACTTACACCGTGGAAGTTAACGGCAAGAAGTACGTGGTTGCTGTTAACGAAGGTGGCGAGATCAGCCAGATTGAAGGCCAGGGTGGCGCTTCTGCGCCTGCCGCTGCTGCAGCTCCGGCTGCCGGTGAGGGCGAGCCTGTGGTGGCACCTTTGGGCGGCAACATCTGGAAGGTTCACGTTTCTCCGGGTGACACCGTGGAAGAGGGCGATGTGCTGATTATCCTCGAAGCCATGAAAATGGAAACCGAGGTTCGCGCACCCAAGGCCGGTACCATCGGTGAAGTCTTCATCAAGGAGGGGGACGCCGTCTCCGTTGATGATGAAATGCTGACAATCGGATAAGGGCCAGCATTCCATGGAAAAGTTATTGACGTTGTGGACAGGTAGTGGCCTGTTCAACATAGAGCCGGGCCAGCTGGTGATGATCATCGTCGGCCTTGTGCTTCTCTATCTTGCGATCAACAAGAAGTTTGAGCCATTGCTTCTGGTACCCATCGGGTTCGGCGGCATTTTGGCGAATATTCCGGAGGCAGGGCTTGCTTTGTCTGCGGCTGAGAACGCCATCCATTTTGCGAAGCCGGAAGTGTATGCGGCTTTGGCGAGCACTCTGGATGTGGCCTATCAGGCTGGCCAGACTGTCACCCCCGAGGTGAAAGCGGCCTTCAAGGAAGCTTATGAGTCCGCTGGCTACGGCACGGTGAGTGCCGCGGATTCCATTGCTCAGAGCCTTGGTTACAGCCACGGGATGCTGCACAGCTTCTACATGGTGATTATCGGTTCTACCGTTGGCCCGCTGCTGATCTTCATGGGTGTTGGCGCGATGACCGATTTTGGCCCGCTGCTGGCTAACCCGAAGACGCTGCTGCTTGGCGCTGCCGCTCAGTTCGGTATCTTCGGTACCGTGATCGGCGCGGCGCTGCTGGACTGGACCGGTGTTCTGGAGTTCACCATTCTTGAAGCAGCAGCCATCGGTATCATTGGTGGTGCGGACGGCCCGACGTCGATCTACGTATCAAGCGTTCTGGCTCCGCATCTGCTGGGTGCTATCGCGGTCTCTGCCTACGCCTACATGGCGCTGGTGCCGATGATCCAGCCGCCGATCATGAAGGCTTTGACCACTCAGAAAGAGCGCGCCATCAAGATGTCGCAGCTGCGCCCGGTGAGCAAGAAAGAGAAGATCATCTTCCCGATCGTGGTACTGATCGCGGTGGTTCTGTTCCTGCCGGATGCGGCTCCGCTGCTGGGTATGTTCTGCTTCGGTAACCTGATGCGTGAGTGTGGCGTGGTTGAGCGTTTGAGCGACACGGCCCAGAACGCGCTGATCAACATTGTGACCATCTTCCTGGGTCTGTCTGTTGGCGCCAAGCTGGTAGCGGACAAGTTCCTGGATGGCCAGACTCTGGGTATCCTGGTGCTGGGCATGGTGGCCTTTGCGGTTGGTACAGCTGCCGGTATTTTGATGGCCAAGTTGATGAATAAGGTGACCAAGGAAGCGATCAACCCGTTGATCGGTTCTGCCGGGGTGTCTGCGGTGCCGATGGCGGCGCGGGTATCCAACAAGGTTGGCCTGGAGGCAAACCCGCAGAACTTCCTGCTGATGCACGCTATGGGCCCGAACGTGGCTGGTGTTATCGGCTCTGCGGTGGCAGCGGGTGTGATGATCAAGCTGCTTGGCTGATTGTTGTTCACTGCTGTATTGAGAGAACCCTGCTTCGGCGGGGTTTTCTTTTTTTAGCCTGCTAGTTTTAGGGCGGGCAGCGGTGGGGTGGGGCCTTCCAAAAACCGCTCCTTCGGCACGTCCCTGTGGCGCTTCTGCTCCGCCATCCATGGCTCCGCACATTTTTGGAAGGCCCCACCCCACCGCTGCCTCCAAGCTCCGAGTTGTCAGCATCAAGAATGGCGAAAAATGTGCTTTTTGGTGTTTTGGCTGTTCAGTGAAAATCTCTGGAACTAACCGGTAACGCGTTAATCAGGTGGCTCAGGTCAGACAGCTTTCCGGCCATCACGTGCACGATATCCCCCTCTTTTTCGATAATTCCCTTCACATGTAACAACCGGGCGGTGAGTAACGGTTTGCGTTGGCGGCGGGCGGTGTCTAGCCAGACGACGACGTTGACGTTGCCGGTTTCGTCTTCGAGGGTGACGAAGGTAACGCCGGAGGCGGTGCCGGGGCGTTGGCGGCCGGTGACCAGGCCGGCTACTTGTACGGGGATGCCGGGGCGGGTGGTTTTGAGTTGGTCGGCGGTGAGGCAGTAGCGCAGGTGGCCTTGTTCGCGGAGCAGGGCTAGGGGATGTCTTTGCAGGGTCAGGCCCTGGCTGCTGTAGTCGGCCAGTACATTCTGGCCTTCGGTGGGTTCGGGGAGCAGGCGGCAGGGCTCCGGGGTGTAATCGGCCATGGCTTCGTGGGCGAAGAGTTCTGCCGGTTCTTCGTGTTCGAGTAACTGCCAGTAAGCCTGGTGGCGGTTGCTGGTGAAGCTGGGCATGGCGTTGGCGCCGGCGAGGAGTTCCATGTCGCGCTGGTTGAGGCCGGCACGGGTGCGCAGTTCGGCGGCGCTTTGGTAGCCGTTTGCGGGGCGGTTCTGGTGGATGCGTTCGGCACCGCTGGACGACAGGCCCTGTATGATTCTGAGGCCGAGGCGCAGGTGTTTTTCCTTGCCTTGCAGGGTATGTTCCCAGGCGCTGTGGTTCACATCCGGTGGCAGCACGGTTACCTGGTGGCGCTGGGCATCCTGTACCAACTGGCTTGGGGTGTAGAACCCCATGGGCTGGCTGTTGAGTAGGGCGCAGTAGAAGGCGGCTGGGTGGTGGCGTTTGATCCAGGCGGAGACGTACACCAGCAAGGCGAAGCTGGCGGCATGGGATTCCGGAAAGCCGTAGCCGCCGAAACCGCAGATTTGCTGGTATAACCGCTCGGCAAAATCCGGGTCGTGCCCCCGTTCCAGCATGCCGCTGATCAGTTTGTCCCGGAACGGGGTGAGGTCGCCGTGGGGTTTCCAGGCGGCCATGGCGCGGCGCAGTTTATCGGCTTCGCCGGCGCTGAAGCCTGCCGCCACCATGGCCAGTTTAATGACCTGCTCCTGGAAGATCGGCACGCCCAGGGTGCGCTCCAGCACCTGGCGGACGGCGTCGTTCGGGTAGTCCACCGCTTCCAGGCCGTGTTTTCGGCGTAGGTAAGGGTGCACCATGTCGCCCTGAATAGGGCCGGGGCGGACGATGGCGACTTCGATCACCAGGTCATAATAGGTTTCCGGTTTCAGACGCGGGAGCATGTTGATCTGGGCCCGGGATTCCACCTGGAACACGCCGATGCTGTCGCCTTTTTGTAGCATGGCGTAGGTGGCCGGATCTTCCTGGGGCACATCCTGGATGGTGAAGGTTTGGCCCTTTTCCTCGCTGATCAATGCCAGCGCCTTGCGGATGGCGGTGAGCATGCCCAGGGCCAGTACATCCACCTTCATCAATCCCAGGCTTTCCAGGTCGTCTTTGTCCCATTGGATCACGGTACGACCTTCCATGGCAGCGTTTTCTACCGGCACCAATTCAGCCAATGGTCCGGCACTGATCACAAACCCACCCACATGCTGGGACAGGTGCCGGGGGAAACCCAGTATCGTGTTGACCAGGGTAAAGAATTGGTCTGCTACTTTCGGGTTTCGGGTGAGCCCTTTATCCAGAATCTGCTGCCGCCAGTTGGTGGCCTTGTCGCGCCAGTCGATGCCATCGAGCAGTTTTTCTACCAGAGCTGTATCGAATCCCAGCGCCTTGCCGACATCGCGGATGGCGCTGCGGGGGCGGTAGCGGATAACCGTTGCCGCCAGGGCCGCCCGTTCCCGGCCATAACGTTGATAGATGTACTGGATGACTTCTTCCCGCCGTTGGTGCTCAAAATCCACATCGATGTCCGGTGGCTCGTCCCGGTCTTTCGAGATGAAACGTTCGAACAGCAGCTCCACCTTGGCGGGGTTCACTTCGGTGATGCCCAGGCAGTAACAGACGGCCGAGTTGGCGGCCGATCCTCGCCCCTGGCACAAGATACCGCGGCCGCGAGCAAAGGCCACGATGTCGTGGATGGTGAGGAAGTAATGCTCATAGTTGAGCTCCGAGATCAGACCCAGCTCTTTGCGGATTAATGCCTGCACCTTCATAGGCGTGCCCTCGGGGTAGCGGCGGCGTTCGCCGTCCCGGGTCAGGCGTTGGAGGTAGGCCGCCGGGGTTTCGCCCTTCGGTACAAGGTCAGGCGGGTATTCATAGCGCAGGCTGCCGGGCTCGAAACGGCAGCTGTTGGCAATGTTGACGGTTTCCTGAAGCCAGGCTTGGGGGAACAGGCGTTGCAGTACCGGGAGCGGCCGCAGGTAACGCTCGCCGTTCTGGAACAGGCAGTGGCCGGCGTTTTCGACCGTGGAGTGATGGCGCAGTGCCGTGAGTACATCTTGCAGGGGCTGGCGCTCCCTGGCATGCATGTGTACTTCGCCGGTTGCGGCAATGGCAAGTTTGAGCTGATCGGCCAGCTTGCGTACACGAGCCAGCTGTTGCTCTTCGCCCGCTTCCAGGGTGCGGGTTGCGCCAATGCGCAGGCGTTGCTCAAACAACCGTTGCAACCATTCGCCACAAGCCTCGGCTTGCTCGTAGCTGGCAGCCGACGATGCCGGTGGTAGCCACAGGCAGAGGCAGTTATCCAGCTCTTGGGTTTCGATATCCCGGGTAAACAGCTGATATTGGCCTTTCTCTGCCCGGCGCCGGCCGGTGGTGATCAACTGGCACAGCTGGCCGTAGCCCTTGCGGGACTGGGCCAGCAGGATGAAGCGGGGCGTGGCCGCACCGGCCGGAGCATCCTCCAGTTCAAACCAGCTGCCGGTAATCAGCTTTACCGGGCTGTCTTTCAGAGCAGCCCAGGCTCTGGGAATGCCGGCAACGGAGCAGGCATCGGTGATGGCGATAGCGTTGTAGCCCAGTTCCAGGGCACGTTCGGCCAGCTCGTGGGGGTGTGAAGCCCCGGTCAGAAAAGTGAAATTGCTGAAGCAGAACAACTCTGCGTAGCCGGTAGTCATCAGCCAAACCATCCGTGTATGAACCAGCCACCCTGAACGTCCCGGAACACCCAGGCCAGTTCGCCGCCCGGCAACTGGGCGATGTAGTAATCCCGGTGAACCCGCTGGCCATCCCACCAGCCACCGCTGATGCGCTCCGGGCCGGAATGCCAGGTCTCCGGGGGCTGAGCCAGAGGCCGGGGAGCCTTCAGGAGCCACAAGGGGCGCCGGGGCAGGGTCACTGAAGCCTGTGGCCGGGGTTTACCGGGTTTGCCCGGATTGCTGGCAGACCAGGCACACTCGGGCCGGTGATCAGCCCTGGCCGCAAGCCGTTTCAGGGACTGTTCGCCCAGGCGTGCCTGCAGGCGGCTGATCAGCGTGTGCCAGGCTTCGTCCAGGTCTTCCGTTTCGCCCAACAGATCCCGGCCTACGGGGGCCTCCCGGCCGGTGAAGCGTTTGACTGCCAGAATCAGGCCGGTGACGGGTGCGCTCAGGGGGTGTTGGTCCAGCTTCAGGCGTATCAGTTTCAGAAACGTCTCGGCCCGGTGTTCTGGCCCGGTGGTGCGAATGCGTAAACGGGTGGCTTGCTGATGCCGGTGTTGCAGAATCAGTAACAGGGTATCCGTGTCTTGCTGGCGCCAGCACAGGTCTTCTTCCAGTTCTGACAGAATCCGCTGTAGTGAGAACAGCAGCCCCTCGGTGTGCTCCACTTCGTGAATGAAGTCGGCTTTTTGCCGGAAGCTGTAGGGGGGTTGCCAGGGGGCTTTTGGGTCTGGCCGGGTACCCTGGATTTTCTGGACCATGGCCAGCAGTTCTGGTGACAGTCGCCGGGCCAGCTCTGTGGGGGGCAGGGCAAACACTTCTGCCAGGGTGTTCAGCCCCAGGCGTTGTAAACGGGTGCAGGACTTTTCATCAAACCCTGTGGCTGGCAAGGGCAGGCTTCCCACCGATGTAAGAATGTGGCGTTTGTCTGCCGTGCATTCCCCTTTGCCGGCCCGGGCCAGTAATTGTGCGGCCAGGGGCGTATGGCCAATGGCGACCCAGGCGTTCAGTTTACGTTCGGCCAGCGCCTGCTCCACGGTTTGCCAGATAGAAGGCAAACCGCCATACAGTTTCTGCAGGCTGCTGACTTCTGCCCAGATACCGTCTGGCGGTGAGAGGGTAATGTGTGCTGCATAGCGATATAGCCAGCGCGCCTGGTCTTCCAAAAGCCAGGCTTCCTGCCTGGCTTCGGTACGCATGATACTCAGTTCTGGTGCCAGGCCCAGGGCAGTCTTCAGGCGCATACCAGCTTCAATACCAAGATCCCTGGCGTTTGGGCAGGCCTGAACCACGGTATGCCCGGCACCGTCCACAATCGCCAGGGCTCCTGTGGATGGCTGATTCCGGTGGATGTGGTCAAGCAGCAAATGCGGGAAGTGCAGGTAAAGCCAGAGCATGCAGCTTACCCTTGCGAGCGGGGCCATGGCCCCTGAACCACACGGGATGAATCCTGAGTGGTGATGTCTGCCCGGTGCCCTAACGCCAGGGAACAACGCTGGCCAGGCCAGCTGCCACGGCGCTTGATGATGTTTACTTTGAGGTCCTGGTGATCCCCTGGCACCAGTTCCAGGCGCAAAGCCGCAGGTGAGTTTTGATCCGCCTGCCGGCGGCTACGGAACAGCACGCACACATTGCCGCCGGCTTCTGATGCCAGCTGTAGCCGCCGGATATCCCGGCTGGCAAGCTTGCCAGGCCAGGCGAGCACCAAACCGGTTACCGGTGAACGCAGGCAGTTTTCAAGTGTCCACAGGAAATCGCCCTGATCGTCTGTGCTGATCACCACCAGATGGTCCAGATTCACGCCTTCCCGGGCCAGGGCAGGGGCATAGGGCGTGTGTGGCGGGTTCAGCCAGAAAACGGTCTTGCCCTGCTCAGACAAGCGCTGCATTAATGGCAAAACAAGGTGCAACTCACCAATGCCGAGGGCATCCAGCAGGCATTCGCTCAACGCGCCCCGGGGCCAACCCAGGCCGCCCAGTTGATTATCCAGAACCTGATAGCCTGTCGGCTCTGCTGGCTGCGTAGTTTTTCTATGCTTGTGGCCCTGCCATACGCGGGCATCCTGCAGAAGACTGCTGAGAAGGTCACTCATGGGGAAATCTCTGAATACTGTTTATATATACAGTATTATTGTGAGGGCGGAATTTCAACTACCCACTTGATAAAACCGCTCACGCCACCCACGCTGGACACAGTAACCAGAAGAGGAGAAATAGCCATGACAAAACTAAGCCAACATGCCTGTGAAGCCTGCCGTTCAGACGCACCGAAAGTGACCGGCCAGGAGAAGCAGGAACTGCTGAGCGTGATCCCAGACTGGGAAGATGTGATGGTGGACGGCGAGGAGCAGCTACGCCGGGTCTTCACCTTCAAGAACTTTGTGGAAGCGCAAGCCTTCACCAACAAAGTGGCGGACCTGGCGGAGGCTGAAAACCATCACCCCGCGATTTTGCTGGAGTGGGGCAAAGCCACCGTGCGCTGGTGGACCCACAAAATCGGCGGTTTGCACAAAAATGATTTCATCATGGCCGCCAGAACAGACGAGCTTTATTAAAAGGCCTCGTCCACCGGGCTGCGCACACCAAAGCCGCCTTTACGGACAACATGGGTGTAGATTTCGGTGGTACGGACATCGGAATGGCCGAGTAGCTTCTGGATGGTGCGAATGTCGTAGCCGGCTTCAAGCAGCCTGGTTGCAAAGCTGTGACGTAGGACGTGACTGTTTGCCTGCTTGTAGATGCCGGCTTCTCGAATGGCCGCCCCAATGGCTCTTTGAACACTGCGATCCAACAGATGGTGTCGACGCAGGGTATTGCTACGTGGATCTTTGGATAGCTTGCCAGCTGGAAACAGGTATTGCCAGGCTGGTTCCTTGGCCGCCTCCGGAAACTTGCGATTTAGTGCAGAGGGCATGTAAACCTCACCATGACCACTGGCCAAATCTTGCTTGTGTTGTACAAGGCAGAGCTCGATCTGTAATTCCAGTGGTTTTAGCAATGACTCCGGGAGCAGGGTTGTTCTGTCCTTATTGCCTTTGCCGCTGCGAACAATAATCTGCTGCATGCCAAAATCAATATCTTTTACTCGAAGCCTCAACACTTCGTTAATCCGGAGTCCTGAGCCATACATCAGGCGTGCCACTAGTTGGGAGGCACCTTCTAGATTGCTTATCACAGCTTTGGCTTCGTCGTGCGTAAACACCGTTGGCAGTCGCCGAGGTTTTCTTGCTAGTTCAAAAGACAACTCATCCAGAGGTTGTTGAAGGAATTCACGAAAAAGAAATACGATGGCATTCAGCGCTGTTCGCTGTGTACTAATACTGCTGTTGCGCTGAACCGCGAGATGAGAGAGAAATTGTTCCACTTCTTTTGTGGCGCAGGTGGAGGGGTGTTGCATGCCATGAAACCGGATAAACCGTTTGATCCAGTGGCAATAGGTTTGTTCGGTTTTGTAGGCCAGGTTCCGGCTTCGAATCAAAGAGCGAAGCTGATCCATGAAGCGGGTTGGGTTCTCTGGTAGCTTTGGTGGTACATCCAGAATCATGCTTATAGCCTCCGTGCTGTTTGGATATACAGTACTCTAAATTTTGATTGGTGTAATTGCACGATGAAAAGTGGTGCTATACGACATCTGTCGCAAAATTTCGTGTTTTTGATATAACGGTCTTACAAACCACTGAAAAATATGGAAGAGTTGGTATCAGTGAAATGCAGATAAGCGAACGAGCTCCTTGCGGGATCAGCGACATTTGACGCATATTTCCCGGCTGGTATTGCTGGTGCCAGATAACTTGTTGTTGACAAAAGAGAAAACTAAGTTGGTGTTTGGGGTTGCTTGTAATAAGCGTATTTTGCATAGATGTCTTTTGTCATTGAATTAGCTGTTATGGGGCTCTCGTATGAGAGATGACATTCCGAAAACTCACACTGAAGTTCTGGCTGCACTCAGTGGTCGCGGAAGTTTGTCGTTCGATATGCCCGCAGCCAGAAAAAAGCAGTTTGCCCTAAACATCCAGAGGCAGAAAAGGTCTCTCATCATGCTTAGGCAAAACACTGGTTGGCTCGGGAAAAAATGGGCACTCATTTACAGTTTTTACGCCGAAGTTTCCCTAATGTGGGTCTCACGAGGTGTACCCAGCATGGGCCATGCCTTTTTGGTATATCAGACAGCGCACCGTGCAATCGAGACCATTGAGGGTGAAGATATTGACGGTGGAATTATCAGGGTTACCTTTGTTGGCCGCCCATAACAAGGCCAGGCACGCGACGCCTACTGCATTGCGGCTTCGCCTCCATTCCGTAGCCGCGCATGCTGGCTGGCGTTAACGGCCAGGCGCTTGTGAGTTTTTTGCTGGTGCGGTGCAAAGGCCTTGGCACCGGGGTTGGCTGCCAAGCCCGCTCACTCTGGTGATCGCCAAGGCCGGAAAATGCGCTGTCTGGTTTGGTTGCCACAATGGCGAGCGGTGTTGGTATTCATGGCGTGCCCCAGTTGTGGGGTCGTCCGTCTCAAACGGTAATCGGGTTGGCGGCTTTTGCGTTCTGGTTCCTTTCGCCATCCGTCGAGTTGGTGCAAGTTGTGCGGGAGAGGGCATGCGGCCTTTGATTCCAGACTCAACCACGGTGGTGAACGGCCATTAACAAGGCGGTCAACCGGACGCCAAAAGCGTACCGCTTTTGGTTCCCTCCGCTGCGCTCCGGCGCCGGTTACCTCAGCGTTAAAAAGTCACTAATCGTACTATGAAAGAGCATGTAATCGAATCTGTCGCAGAAATTCTCCAGCAGTGGAATCCACTAGGAGAAAGCACGTCGTCAATGAGCGACCTCGAGGGTTACAGGTACGAGGCTATGGACATCATCTCCACGGCCTCAATAGCCAAGAAGCCCGTACGGGACGCAGTTGCCCTCGTTTTGACTCAAGCATTCAAAGTTGAGCTGGATTCAGAAGCACTCACCCGCTTCAGTGCGCGTATTGAAAGAGCTATAGCGGAGGTTTAGTTCCTTTCCTAAACTGGTCGCTGGGATTTAGCATAAGTGGGGGTGACACCGTGGAGATCGATGAGAACAAAATCGACGAGACTGTTTTGGCTCTGCTCTACCTGACGTTGCATGATGGTGCTCGCGCATGGAAGTCTTTTGATTGGGATTCGATGAATAGGCTTCACGAAAAAGGATTTATCACTGATCCCGTCAACAAAGCGAAGTCAGTTGTTTTGACAGAGGACGGACTTCAGGCATCAGAGCGACTGTTCAAGCAGCTTTTTTCCAAGAATCCGTAACATTGGTGGGAGTGCTGTTTTAACAATTTGTTTCAGTTTGTTCCGGGCCTACGGCCCTCCACCGGACGCCCTTTTCTCCGCTTCGCTGCAAAAAGGTCGCCGCTGAACAAAAGCGTTATGGCTGTAATCGATAGAGGGTATCTAAAATGACAGATCTGGTAACAACCGTCTCCACCGCTATAAGCTTGGCGACAAGACTCAGAGAAATAAGCAAGAATATTGAAGATGCTGAGTTCAAGAATCTTCTTGCAGATCTGAACCTTGAGCTAGCAGATGCCAAGATGAAGATGGCTGATCTGATATCTGAAAACGCGGAAATGAAAGAAAAATTGGACTCCCTTACGAGCGCCACTGGCGAGTCGTGTCCCAAGTGCAATAATAGGACATTTCAAATTGTATCTACTCGCCCCCATCCGACGTTTGGTGACATGGGCGCTAAGGAAAGAGATTATAAATGTTCTGGCTGTGGGTTCGAAGAATCTAAATTCATCAAGCCATAACAAGGCCAGGCACGGCGACGCCTACTACATTGCGGCTTCGCCTCCATTTCGTAACCGCGCATGCTGGCAGCGTTAATGGCCCGGCTTTTGTGGGTTTTTGGCGGGTGCGGTGCAAAGGCCTTGGCATCAGGTTTGGTGCAAAGCCCGCTCATGCTGGTGATCGCCAAGGCCGGAAAATTCGCTGTCGGGTTTGGTTGCCAAAATAGTCTGCGGTATTGGTATTCATGGCGTGCCCCAGTCTCGGGGCCGTCCGTCTTAAACGGTAATCGGGCCGGCGGCTTTTGCGTTCTGGTCCCTGTCGCATCCGTTGAGTTGGTGCAAGTTGTTCGGGAGAGGGCATGCGGCCTGGGTTTCCAGGCTTAACCATGGTGGTGAACGGCGATTAACCAGGCGGTCAACCGGACGCCAAAAGCGTACCGCTTTTGGTTCCCTCCGCTGCGCTCCGGTGCCGGTTACCTCAGCGTTATGTGCATTTCACCTCTAGGGCACGGAAGAGGTTCTCATGACTGATCATTTCGGTTCTTGTCTGTGCGGCACGGTGAGCTTTCAGGTCAAAGGTGAATTCGATAGCTTCTACCTCTGCCATTGTCGGCATTGCCAAAAAGATACGGGTTCGGCCCATGCGGCAAATTTATTCTCGCATTCTGCTGAATTGGTTTGGCAATCGGGTGCAGATGCCGTGGCTTCCTTTACGCTTCCAGGTACCCGTCATAGCCGGAGCTTTTGTAAGTTGTGTGGTTCAGCATTGCCGAATTCAACAGTCGCGGGTTTAGTCGTTGTCCCCGCAGGGTGTTTGGATTCTCAATTAACGATGTTGCCAACGGCGCACATATTCTCATCCAGCAAAGCCGTTTGGGATGAGCAGTTGGCGGAGGTACCGAAGTTCGAGGGTCTGCCAACGTGAACCATCACATAACCAGTGCATTAAATTCGTTCCGGCCCGATGGGCCTCCACCGGACGCCCTAGTCGGGCGCCGTTTATGCAGGCGTTAACTTAGAGGGGGCATATGGTGGGTGTTGATATCGAAATGGTGGTTTACTACTTTTCGATGCTGTTGGTTGTTGCGGGTTTTTTGTATTTCTCCTACTGCTCCTTAAGGCTTTTTGTTGGTTCCCATCGCCCTGGGAGTAAGCAGATATTTATCTCTCTCATGCTGTATGTCTCATTTTCGGTGCTCTCTGCTTACACTGAGAATTTCATGGTTTTCAACTCGCTAGATCTGATTGTTGCGTGTATAGAAATTGTGGCCTCACTGGCGTTCTTGTCACTCGTAATGGGTTTTAGCAAGCTAACTAAATCTTGCATAGCAAGTGAGAAAAGTTAACAAGTCAATTAAGTACGTTCCCGGCCTTGCGGCCGTCCACCGGACGCCCTAGTCGGGCGCCGCTTATCATTGGCGTTATCTGTTTGGTTTGGCGTAGTTTTTTGTTGGCTGTGTGCCCATTGGTTTCAAAGCGGCGTCATAATCGCAGCAACTCGATCATCGGCATTTTTGGCAACTCCGGTGTTCGCCGCGTGGGGCAATCCGCCAATAACTCGGTTGTGATCTGCTAGTCTGAAGTTCAGGTTCGCTCACCGCATCGACTGTGGTGGATTCATCAAAGTGCATCGGCGGCTGCCGGTGCCAGGGCAGCGCAGTAGGCCGTCATGTTGTTAGCCAGGGAACAGGCATCGCAATTACCCCCAGCTAACCAGTCGCGTCAGTACGCGGCCAAAGGCCGCAGGACGCCCTTGACAGGGCGCCTCTGCGCTCAGCGTTATATGTGCAGAGTGAGCCATGAAGACGTTGCCTGAAAAGATCCAGTGGTACAGAGAACCTGAAGGCAGGAAATGGAAGCGCGTCTGGCATTGTGTGGAATTGTCATTGATCGCGCTATCGGCCATTGCGGTCTCCCTTGTAATGCAGGTTTATGGCGATGGCACGAAAATTCAGTATCCTTTTATTTTTTTGACATTGGTAGTTTCTCTGTCAGCTGCATGTCTGGTGCCATCTGTTTATCAGGTGTCAACGTTCAAGAGATGGCAGATTCAAATTATCATCCTTGGCCTGGGTTGCAGCGTGGGTATCTCGGCGCTAGCGGCTTTCGGTATTCTGGAGCTGCAACATGCCAACATATAACCAGGCCATTAAATTCGCTCCCTTCGGTCGCCGGACGCTCGTTCCTCGCGCCGTTTATGGCGGGCGTTAAAAATCGGGAGAGTATGGGGCATATACGGAAATTCTTTCATGACGCGGCAAGGCTAAAGCCCTACTACAGAGTATGTTCAAATGTAGCCACGGGGTTGGGCGTAGGGATAGGCATCGGCATCTGGTACTTCGCTTTGGTTCCCATCTTAGCCGCTTCGGTAGGAATTGATCTTGCTGGCTCTGCCCAACCTGGCGATCCGACCGCGTTCTTTGCAGGTGCAATGGTTTTGCTGTTGGTAGCGGCGCTAATCGTTTGCGTCCAGGGAGCTTTTTTGTCTCTGGTTTTACTTGGCCGTTTGAGGTTAGCTGAAGTTACTTCGGTAATCTTTCGTTTGCGCTACCCTCGGAGTTGGACCAATTTTTAACAAGTCGCAGCAGTACGCGGCCGATGGCCGCCGGACGCCCTTTCCGTGGCTCCTTCGTCGCCACTCCAAGGTCGCCGCTGTGCTTCGGCGTTATCTGTTTGGTTTGGCGTAATTTTTTGTTGGCTGTGTGCCCATGGGTTTCAAAGCGGCGTCATAATCGCAGCCAAATCGATTATTGGCATTTTTGGCAACACCTGTGTTCGCCGTGCGGGGCAATCCGCCGATAACTCGGTTGTGATCTGCTAGTCTGAGGTTCAGGTTCTTTCACCGCATCGACGGCGGTGATTTCATCAAAGTGCATCGGCGTTTGCCGGTGCCAGGTCAGCGCAGAAGGCCGTCATGTTGTTAGCCAGGGAACAGGCATCGCAATTACCCCCAGCTAACCAGTCGCGTCAGTACGCGGCCAAAGGCCGCAGGACGCCCTGTTCAGGGCGCCTCTGCGCTCAGCGTTAGGCATAGAAGGAAGCCCCTTTGGACGTTCAGGAAATTGCAAAAGTCGAGAAGGAAAAATTTCAAAAATCCCTGGCCGATGTTCGAGATCCACTGTCAGCCCTTTTGCGAACGCATTTGTTCATAGAACAAGGGCTTGAGCGGATTATTCGTGCTCGGCTTCCTCAGCCGGAAAAGCTTCTCACGAAGGCTCGACTGACATTTAATCAAAAATTGCTGCTAGTCGAGTCATTCGAGATTCTTGACGAAAAAACTGTGGCAGGCATCCGGAAACTGAACGACATCCGGAATAATTGTGCTCACCAACTGGAAGCACGCCTCAGCAAAGAAGTAATCGAAAAATTCGGCGACACACAGCGGCCTTGGTTTACAGAAGTAAAGAAAGAGCATCCGGATGATCACGAGGCTTGGCTAGGTAGATTGCTGCCAAGACTCGCGGGGAAGGTTGGTGGCTTTGTGCTTACTGCTGAGCATGGGCCTAACCAATAGTTCCAGTTCGTTCCGGGCCTGACGGCCCTCCACCGGACGCCCTTTTCTCCGCTTCGCTGCAAAAAGGTCGCCGCTGAACAAAAGCGTTAAATGTCTATGATCGATCACGATAAATTCCGTGCCTTGGTCAAGCAGCTCTATGCAACGGTCAATGAGTTGGAAGCCATGTTCCCGGGGAGGCACTTTACCCCGGATGGTCATATGGTTGGCAGTTTGGGTGAATGCCTCGTAGCTGACGCATACAATTTGGAGTTGAAGGCAGCGTCCAACAAAGGTTTTGACGCTGTCACCGAAACCGGCTTAGAAGTTGAGATCAAGGCTACGCAATCCAACTCCGTTGCGTTTCGGAGTCAGCCGCAGCATACGATCATCATCAGATCCTGCGTGACGGCACATTCGAGGAAATCTATAACGGGCCAGGAGCCCTTGTTTGGGAGCAATTCAAAGGTAAACGGCTCCCGAGTAATGGCCAGTTTCAAGTCTCTCTCAACAAACTCCGGCAACTCAATCAAACAGTGGCTCAAGCGGACCGTGTGCCCAGGGCCATTTAACAAGGCGCAGCAGTTCGCGGCCGGTGGCCGCCGGACGCCCTTTCCGTGGCTCCTTCGTAGCCACTCCAAGGTCGCCGCTGTGCTTCAGCGTTATATGGTCAGCCATCGGTCAGTTTTTGGAGAATAATCTTTGAAAGATAGCGCTGCTGAGTCAATAAAAAGCACTCTAGCCCTTGTGGGTATTCTGGCAATTATTTATGCCTTAGTGATTCATTTGCCTCCGTTCTATAGCAGCGAGAAATACGAGTCTGCGTGCGCAGATGCATTCGGTACCTTTTCTTACCGTTGGGTAAATGAAATCTTGTACTGTGAGGCAGATCCAGATAACTGGGTTCGACACCCCGATCCTCCCGTTGCTAGTAAATTCAATATTTGGGGTCAGGAGCTTGGTGATTGATGCCGCATATAACAATTCGCGTCAGTACGCGGCCTATGGCCGCCGGACGTCCCTGACGGGCCGCCGCTGCGCTCCGCGTTAGGAAATTACATGAGAACGGAATCAGTCATGGCCGTCTTACTGGGAATTGGAACGGCCCTGGCAGTTGTAGTTGCGACCTATCAGGTATATGAATTTTCGATGAATGTCTTTGCGGTGTACTCGTTCGAGCCACTGCCAGATAGCACGGAAAAAGTAGTCAGGTACCCCAACCTTCGATGGGATCCACTTGTTTGGGCTTGCCTAGCTACAGCTGTCGCATTCTTTCTCTACCGGCTGTGTCGTGGGGAGATCGCTAAAACCGGTCAACGGGGCGAGCATCGTGATTCCTAACCAGGTGGTCAACGGGACGCCAACTACGCTGCGCTCCGTTGGCGCCCATTACCACTAGCGTTAAGTGTGAAGGGAGTTGCATGAGAAAGTATGAGTACGATGGATCGGTGAAGCAGCAGGCAGATGTCATCTGTTACGCCTTTTCGCCTGACCTATTGGATGCCTCGGAAAAGGAGCTGAAGAGCTTCCTGAAAATGCTCTCCCGACACTTTCCGAAAACTGAAAATGGAGAGGGCGGGTACGAGCCAATGGAGAATCGAGCCCTCCTAGATACCTTCAACTCGGCCCATCGGCATGTCTGTGAACTGATCGCTTCCAAAAGGGCGCAAAAACGGCATCGTTGGTTGTTAGGTGTATCAATAGCCACACTGTTAGTGCTAGTAGCGACTCTAGCCAATACCGTAGCTGTTCAGAACTCAGAGGGCAGTCAAACTTCAAAAACACTTAACCAGTCATTCAAGTACGTTCCGGCCCTGGCGGGCCTCCACCGGACCGGTTTTCCGTTGCACTCCAAACCGGCCGCTTAATATTGGCGTTATAAATTGAGGTAAACCTGATAAATGGTAAAAGCTCGGCTAAAGCTTCACCTTAAAGGTGCATTCTGTCTCATTGGCACCATAGCTTGTGCGATCATTAGCTACATGTTCATCAAGGCAGGATTCAATGAGGTTCATTTTGATAGGGGGTTGAAAAACTTTGGCACCTTTACGTTTGGAGGCTTGTCTTTAACTTTTGGTTTGGGGTTTCTAATCTGTTTTCTCGGCTACCTACACGTGTTACTCGCTCCTTGGCGGATGCAAAGAATGGTGAAGAAAATCAGGAGCGAAAATCGAGCAAATTTATAACAAGTCGCTGTTGCCGGACAATTTTTCCACCGCTGCGCGGCTCCAAAATTGCCGCAAAGCTCTGCGTTATACCTCAAGGAGGAGCATATGAGAAAGCTGGTAAGTTCAGGGTCTCCGTTGGAAGAACCGATTGGGTTTTCCAGAGCATGCAGAGTTGGAAACATGATTTCTGTCTCCGGCACGGCACCCATAGAGAATGGTGAAACTACCTGCGTTGGGGATGTTTATGGGCAGACCAAGTATTGCCTGGAACTGTCTATTCGGGCTATTGAAGAGGCTGGAGGAAAACCGACAGATATAATCAGAACTCGCATCATGCTCACTGACATTTCTCGTTGGGAGGAAGCCGCCAAAGCACATGGTGAGCTATTTTCTGCAATAAGGCCCGCGTGTACGTTTGTTGAAGTAAGCCGCTTCATCAATCTGGACTGGCTCGTAGAAACGGAGATCGATTGTGTCTTGGGTCAGGTATAACAAGGCCAGGCACGCGACGCCTACTGCATTGCGGCTTCGCCTCCATTCCGCAGCCGCGCATGCTGGCTGGCGTTAGAGGTGGTCTTTTAGGTGCAATTCATCAAGCGTTTCTACACCCGTGAGGTAATCTGCTCTGTTTTAGTAGGCAGCGTGCCTTGTGCGTTGATCGCAAAGTACGGAAGCATAGAGGCTGTAATGCTAGCAGCAGATGCTTTAAATCCGTCATGGGCGCTCATGCTCTATTTTATCGGGCTCTTGTTGTTGCCATCTGCAGTCGGGTTTCTCGTCCTTCAAGTGCCCGATGATAGCCTGGAGGACTCCACGCCAAGGACTCGTTTTCAAGATGCAGCCAAAGAGGCCAGTAAGTCATTGCATGGCATCTATCGCTCTGCCGCAGGCTTTTCTGCATTTCTCATGATTCCCGCGGTGATGATTGAGCCAACACTTCCAAATTTCCTTATTTTGGCGATGGCTTTGCTTTTTAGCGTTGGTTGCATCTTTGTTTGTTGTCTCCTGTCCGCATGGGAAGCTAAACAGGGATGACAGTAATCTCTAACAATCGGCTGCACAGCGACCGATTTTCCGCCGCTTCGCGGCTCCAAACCGGCGCGTGAGCCGGGCGTTAGAGCTGACAAACCATGAAGCCCAGAAAGGTTATTTTAGCCACCAACAGACCATACTCTGATCAGTACGAGCCACTGTTGGAAGATTTATTCAACCGGCGCATAGAGTTGTTTTGCGCATGGGGAGCGCATTGTGAGCAGTGGGAGTCGGCAATGGACCTGTTTGCAACGGATACTGATCGTATGGAAGAGCATCATATCACCACTACCAGCCACTCGGATGAGTCACTGGAAGATGTTCAGAACATGGCTAGCATGTGGGTTGTCGAGGGCGGTGGCAGTGGCAGCAATGACGTTGAGATCATCAGGCTCTAACCAGTCGGTCAACCGGACGCCAAAAGCGTACCGCTTTTGGTTCCCTCCGCTGCGTTCCGGCGCCGGTTACCATCAGCGTTAGGCAAAATCATGGCTGAGAAGCAGTCTCAAACCATTGAGGTGTACCGAGCTGCCGCAGATGCGCTCTATGCGGTCAGTGGAATGCTGCTTTTCTCATTCGCCAAACACGATTGTGACACTAAGAACATAATTATCAGGAATTTCGTTGCCCGCTCAGCCATGACGCTTAAAAGCGTTTTTTCTCTTTGGGATAACGGCGACACTCAAAATGCTTGGGTTATTCATCGAGCCTTGGTCGATAGAATGTTTCATTTGCACAGCCTCGGAGTGAATGACGACTTTCAAGCTTTCGATGACTGGTCTTTTTTCGAACAATTTAAGAGCCAAAACCGTGTAAAAAGCGATGCCATCTTTAAGGATCAGGCTGTCGGCTGGGTATATGAAATTAGTGAGGAGAAAAAGGCACGCATCAAAGCCCTCGAAAAAAACAAGCCTAAGTGGCGGCGTCCGAGGGCGGAGGATGTCGCTAAAGATATGGGAATGGAATTTCTTTACAAATACGGCTACGACTATGCCTCAAGTCACGTCCATCCTATGGCCAATGATGGTGAGCAAGACTTTTACACCATTACAAAGCTTCAGCCATCGCCGAGGTTTCCCTCGCAGATCACGGTAATCTCGAACACTATTTTGACCTCTACGCTGATTCTTCAGGATTCATTGAATCACAGCTCTTTTAGCTGGAGGCGAGTGTTATGGGACTTCATAGATAATGTCCGAGCAATGTTGGATAACGGCGATGTCCGCTATCAGGTATCTTTCGAAAAGTTGGCTATTTTATTCAAAGAACACGATTTATGTGAGCCCAACAATGCCTAACAAGACGCTGTTGGCGGACAATTTTTCCACCGCTTCGCGGCTCCAAAATTGCCGCAAAGCTCTGCGTTAAAGGCCTGGCTGTCGTGTTCTTGGGTATGGTGTTTGGCTTCGGTTTCAGTGGTTGCCCGCAGGCGGAAAACAGCCCTCAGTCGGGCAACGGTTTTGGCCGGTAATCTGGTGTAGAGGTCGCGGGGCCATCCGGTTTAACCTCGGACCAAGCCCGCCCACTCAGTGCTCCGGTTCCTGGCGCAATGGGTCAAGTTGGTACAAGGTATCGGGAGCCGGCATTCGGTATTGACTGCCAAAACAAAACAACGGGTAACCGGCCCTTAACCAGTCGGTCAACCGGACGCCAAAAGCGTACCGCTTTTGGTTCCCTCCGCTGCGCTACGGCGCCGGTTACCTCAGCGTTAACTCGTAGATCACCTATGAACTTAATCCTAGAAAAAACGAGCCAAGTAACATTCTTCACAAACATGCGTGAAGTCCTAGAAGCGCTGGGCATCAAGTGTTCTGATTATGATTGGTACGTGAGCGATGTAGAGACCAACGGTTACCCATTTGAAGAGGGTTGGCATTCGGGTGAAGAACTGGAATCTCATATCGTAGGGGGTAATATTCAGTTCATCTGGGCAGTGTTTAGCGCATTTCCCAGAGGAATCAGGACCGAGGTGCACGAGGTCCCCTATGTTGAGGGTAACCCTGATTACTGGGATGGTTCCGACCCAAGGCCTCAGCTTGAAGGAGCGAATTTCGAAATCGCCTGTTGGGACAGCAGCGCAACCATTTTAATAGGCTTGAACTCGAAGCTTGCGAATGCTTTCAAGTCAAAATTTTCAGATGCCGTGGAGCTTAGGCAAGCGGCGAGACAATGAGTTAACAAAAGCAGGCACGGCGACACCCTTTCCATTGCGCCTTCGGCTCCATTCCAAGGGTGCGCATGCTGCTCGCGTTAGAGCTCACGAACCATGAAGCCGAGAAAGGTTATTCTAGCCACCAACAGCCCATACTCTGAGCAGTACGAGCCGCTGTTGGAAGAACTATTCAATCGGCGCATAGAGCTGTTTTGCGCATGGGGAACGCATTGTGAGCAGTGGGAGTCAGCAATGGACGTGTTTGTAACCGATCCTGATCGTATCGGAGAGCATCATATAACAACGACCAGCCACGCGGATGAGTCACTGGAGAATGTTCAGAACATGGCTAGCATGTGGGTTGTCGAGGGCGGTGGCAGCAATGACGTTGAGATCATCAGGCTCTAACCAGTCGGTCAACCGGACGCCAAAAGCGTACCGCTTTTGGTTCCCTCCGCTGGCGCTCCGGCGCCGGTTACCTCAGCGTTAGGCAAAAAAACAGTAAGCAAGGAGAAGCTCCAATGAAGATTGAAACAGAGGATTCATTACACGAACAGGTCGATACTGCAGCAGCTCGCCTCGAAAAGGCCATTGATGGGATTCAGCGAGGAGCCGAAAGCCTGAGCGCCGCCTCTGAGAGGTTTGCGGAAAAATCCCCGGCAAAAAGGGCTTCGTGGCTGGGGTATTTGCTTTTGATTGTAGCTATAACCGCTGAGTTCGCGGAAGGGGTCACTTTTCGCGGATTCGAGTTTAGTGATGTTATGTCAACGAACATGATGTATATCGGCGGTGCTCTTGTGGCAGTTGGTGCAGCCCTTGATGTATTTTTTAGCATTAGAACTATAGAGGCAGAGAATGCGAGGGCTGCTAAGTTAGAAAGCGAGGCGGCCGAGGCGCGAAAACAAGTATCGAGTATAAGGTCTTGGCTTGCAGGAAAGTAACTGTGCCTAACAAGGCGCATCAATTCGCGGCCTGCGGCCGCCGGACGCCCTTTACATTGCGGCTGCGCCTCCATTCCAAGGGCGCCGTTGTGCGCTGGCGTTAGGCAGATATGAAACTCGAGTCTGAATTAAGCAAATTGGAGGAATGGATCGCCCATCTTCCAAACTTGGGCAAAGAGACAATGGGGCACGGAAATCGTCCCATGTACGTCCTCGACCTGATTTTCATTGGTGTGCTGAAGCGCTCGATGAGCCTCGCAATGGGGGTCAAAACTCTTGTCGATAATAAGAACATGACCTGTGTGAGGGCCATGGTCCGAATGCAGTTGGATACGCTAAGTCGATTGCTGGCGTACACGTATGTCGATAACCCCTCAGACGTGGCACAACAGGTCATGGCGGGGAAACCTTTGAATAAGTTTAAGTGCAGAGACGGAAAGAACCTTCGTGATGGATATCTTATCGATCGAATGACTGAGCAGTATCCATGGGTGAAAAATGTCTATCAGTATACTTCTGGCTATGTTCATTTTTCGGAGAGGCAAGTCTTTGACTCGATTCAGTCGATAGGGTCTGAAGGATTAGAAACGATTGAATTTGCTGTAACAAGAGAGGGCTTTGGTTTTCCTGAAGATAGCTGGGTTGAGGTGGTTGCATGCTTCAATGAGATGCTATCCATAGTTCGTGATGTTTTCATAACGTATCGCGACGAGTTGGATCAATTCCGCAGCAATACTTAGCCTAACCAATACGGCCAACGGACGCTCCTTGCGTCGCGCCGCTGCCGCTAGCGTTATGCATAGGGAGTAAATGCATGGTTTTCGAGCTACCTGCACCGGAATTGCAAAGCTCTGAGTCATTGGTTGGCTGTATTGAGTCTCGGCGCAGCTCAAGAAAATATTCGAAGGCACCGCTACCTTTAGGTGCTTTGTCCCAATTGCTTTGGTCGGCTCAAGGCGTAACTGGTGCCGAACAGAAAAGATCCACTCCATCGGCGGGTGAGTTATACCCGCTGCATCTAAAAATTGTGGTGCAGCGGGTATCGGAGCTTGAGCCCGGTACTTATGAGTATGACGCTGATAGCCATTCGTTGAAGCTAGTCGGTGGCTGTATTCCGGAAGGGGCAATGCACGAGCTAGGGATTGGTGATCAACCGTGGTTGAAAGACGCGGCCGTTGTCATCGGGGTTTCAGCGAAACTCAGAGATGTGGTTCGCCACTTTGAATTTCAGTTACCTCAGGGAAAGCGCGGTGCTCGCTATGTTTATATGGAAACTGGGGCTTTAGCTCAAAATGTTCATCTCCAGAGTACGGCTCTCGGGGTTGGTTGTGTTCTGGTGGCTGGGTTTGATGATTCAATGGTCAAGCAAGCATTGAGGTTACCCTCAGACTTGGAGCCAACAGCACTGCTGTGTATCGGGCAACGGCGGGATATTTGACAGTGCATAACAATACGCGTCACTCGGATGTCCTTTACGCCGCTCCGCTCTGTAAAGGCCACCGGTGCGCTCTGCGTTATGCACTAAGGAGGAAACATGATTTCAGATATGGAAAGGAAGCTTGCGAAGCAGGTAATAGAGCTGCATGACGGGAAGAGTTTTGCTCTCTTGCAGGAAATGTCGGCCCCATCACTTCGCGAAGAGAGCGACGGTACTATTACTGAACATGCCTACATTTCATCGTGCGAAAGCATTCAACATGAACTGGGAGAGTTGAGTGAGGTTGAGTTTATAGATTGCCTTCGAAGAGCTGGTTCCCAGCTTACCCTTTGGAAGGCGAAATACTCTGCCAGTGAGGATGAAGTTTTTTGGGCCGTTGGTTTTGATGCCGCAACGCACAAAGTTAAAGATGTTCTCGTAAACTGGTAAATGCATAACAAATCATTCCAGTACGTTCCGGCCCTGACGGGCCTCCACCGGACGGCCTTTTCTCCGCTTCGCTACGCAAAGGCCGCCGCTGAATTTTGGCGTTATAAATCAGGGAGTAGCCATCAATGGAATGGCGCAAGGACGATTACCTAATCACCGATGACCCATCCAAAGTGCAATTGGATGTTGTCCACCGCCTGCTTGCGGCAACCTATTGGGGTGGCCGCCGTCCGCGAGAAATCGTAGAGCGCATGGTTGCAGGCTCTATCTGCTTTAGTCTTTACCGGGGTCCTACACAGATCGGTTTTGGGCGGGCAGTCACCGATAGTGCTACGTTTACTTGGGTGGCGGATATTGTTGTTGAGCCTGAGTTCCGGGGTATCGGGCTGGGGACCTGGATCATGAAATGTTTGCTAGAGCATCCGGCCACCAAGGGAACCCAAATGGTGTTGCAAACCCGCGATGCGCACGGTCTGTATGAGCGGTTTGGATTCTCTGGAAATAGTGCTCTCATGAGCACCGGAGTAACTGATTTATAACCAAGCCAGGCACGGCGACGGCTACTGCATTGCGGCTTCGCCTCCATTCCGTAGCCGCGCATGCTGGCCGGCGTTATGCCCTCGTAGGCGAGGATATCTGATATGGAATTGAGCGCTCCGGTAGATATGCCATTTACGCGGGAAGCCGCGATCAAAATGCTGAGGTGGGGTGCAGAGCCGGAAAAGTCTCCATACTCCCACAAACAAATTGCGGAGTGGTGCGACAGATTTTGGTGCCAATACCTTGATGTTGACGCGGAGCCGGAGATTGAGTCCTTGATGCCAGTGCTCACTGATGTTGAAACCCAGTGGGACCTATATTTGGCGAACACCTATTCACTTGAGGAACTTCGGGCAAAAAATTTTGAAGAAGAAAAAATGCCTACGGAGTGGTTTTGTGATTGGCTGCAGCAATTGGCATAACCAGGTGGTCAACGGGACGCCAACTACGCTGCGCTCCGTTGTCGCCCACTACCACTAGCGTTATGCGGTGAATTACCGGCACACCGAGGAGAAGCACTTTTGGCTAGTTTCCGTTTTGACTTCACGTTTAGCGTGCCCAAGTCAGCAGCTATGCGGATATTGTTGAAGCAGTTTATTGGCTACACAGGCTATTTTATGACTGCGATGGCCGCCGCTGTCTGGATGGCTCTCGGTATGTTTGTCGTTGCTCTGTTCTCGCAAAACGCTGTCATCGTCATTCTGGAAGTCTTTGTGGAATGGGGTGGTGATGTCTTTTCGCCGATGAAAGAAGGTGGACTGTTGGTTTTCGGTACCGACCAAATCCCGCGGGGCGACAACGACGTAGGTGGCGTGCAAGCTGCGCTCTCGGTCGTGGCGAAAATCTCCCTGGTACTTTATGTTCTGGGTGCCGTGGTGCGGGGGATTTTCGGGAAGAAACTGTCTTTGGCTCGATCCGTGAAGCTGGCGTTTGTTCGGCGAGCCTCTCTCATTGTATTTGTGGCAATTCCGCTCAGTAGCTTCCTTCGGTTCGAGTCTGGTGTGGGGTCAGATTCGTTCTTTATTGCCGCATTCCTTGCAGTCTTTATCGCGCCGGCGCTGTTTTTGAGTGGGTACTGGTCTGTTTTCTGGAATCAAATGGTTTCTGAAGCGATTCATTATGTGGATGAGGATGGTGAGAACATACCCACATTACAGGTCGAGCGCTGAAAGTTTTCAGTCTCTGGAGCCACTACTGTTGCCGGACAATTCTTCCACCGCTGCGCGGTTCCAAAATTGCCGAAAAGCTCCGCGTTAGTTGCTATAGCCTCCTTTCAGATCTTGCGGCGTGAGTAAAAAAGGAATAATTTGTACTCATGGATGAATTTGAATTCGACGATGCCAAAAGCCAGGCTAATCTGGATAAGCACGGTATCGATTTCGTTGCTGCCCAAAGGCTGTGGAAAGATCCGTACCTGCTGGAGATCCGCGCAAAATCAGAGGATGAGCCGAGGTTTTTGCTAGTAGGCAAGATTGGTGAAAAGCACTGGTCGGCTGTCGTCACCTACAGGGATGCTCGTATTCGTCTGATTTCAGTCAGGCGTTCCCGGAAGAAGGAGGTTGAGCTCTATGAAAGCTAAAGACTTCGATAAAAAATTTGAGGAAGGTCAGGAAGATATTGTTGATGACCTGGATCTGTCCTCTGCTCGTCGCGTTAATCAGGAACAGAAGCGAATCAACGTCGATTTCCCGGCTTGGGTTGTGGAGTCGCTGGATCGTGAGGCTGCGCGCATTGGCGTTACCCGCCAATCGATCATCAAGGTGTGGCTGGTGGAGCGTCTTCAGGCAGAATCTGCTAACAAGCCGCTCAATGGTGACGCCGCAGGCGGCGCACATTAGCGGAGCGTTATATTTCCCCGAACGGGAGCATTAAGTGCTAGATCTTGATAGGTTTATCGTTGAATTGGATCGACTAATCACGACAGTCCATTTCTACGACGAGGTTTACTGTAACAACGAAGGTGTTAATGCGATTAGCAGCTTGTCCTTGGAAGCTGCAAAGATAATTCAGCTTTCCGTTCACAACGACATCGTTCTATCAACTGCACGCCTGTTATTCGACGGTAAAGGCTTTGAGTCGTCCGGGACCACATACGAAAATCTCAGTCTGTACAACTTGGTGTGCAATTATGAAGAGCACATTGATCAGGAGTTGCACGAGCAGCGGAATAAAATTTCGCAATTGAAACAAAAGATCAACGTTAAGGAGTACCGCAACCTAGTAATTGCGCATAACAATAAAGCTACCATTACCGGCCAAAATCCGGCTCCCAAACACCAAATTGGAACCGAGATTCTTCTGGATTTGCTCAGAGAATCACGATCACTGTTGTTTGGCATACGGTTAAAAGTGGCCAAGGAAAATGGGGAGACCAGTCTTCCCGTCACTGATGGCAACGTGCATCGTTGCGGTGTGGGGCGAAAGTTTGTACAGCGAATCAAGAAAATATAACCAGCCGCTGTAGTACGCGGCCGATGGCCGCCGGACGGCCTTTTCATTGCGGCTACGCCTCCATTACAAGGCCGCCGCTAAGCTCAGCGTTAGCGATATAGGAAACTATTGAAATATCTAAACGAAATTCTCATTGCTGTAGGCCTTTCGTTGCTCGCTTACGGTTTTAATCAGCCTTGGACGGCCTACCATGAAGCTGAGCTTCAAGCCATTGAGTTCAAGGCTGAGACTGAAAAGTTTGCATTCGCTTATGGCGAATATGCTCGCAGGGTTAATCGTCAAATAGAGCTATATAATTCATGCCTGAAAGAAGGCTCTGACTGCGATCGTGAAAAAATGAGAGACGAGGTTCTGACTCTCGAGCCGGAGTCTAGAGAGTGGAATACCCGGGCGCACCAGGCAATGGTTGAAAGTCAGAAAACGATGCGGCTGACACAGCATTTTCAAACCATGAAGCGCATTTGGTTCAGTGTTGGAGTTCTGAGCTGCCTCACGGGTGTAATTCTTTTAGGCGTAGGGGTTCGTGGTGCAATTCAGACCGCGCGAAATCGCTAACCAGTCATTCCAGTTCGTTCCGGCCCTGAAGGGCCTCCACCGGACGGCCTTTTCTCCGCTTCGCTACGCAAAGGCCGCCGCTGAATTTTGGCGTTAGGAAATTACATGAGAACGGAATCAGTCATGGCCGTCTTACTGGGAATTGGAACGGCCCTGGCAGTTGTAGTTGCGACCTATCAGGTATATGAATTTTCGATGAATGTCTTTGCGGTGTACTCGTTCGAGCCACTGCCAGATAGCACGGAAAAAGTAGTCAGGTACCCCAACCTTCGATGGGATCCACTTGTTTGGGCTTGCCTAGCTACAGCTGTCGCATTCTTTCTCTACCGGCTGTGTCGTGGGGAGATCGCTAAAACCGGTCAACGGGGTGTCGACAGTACTGCTAAAAGACCTTAAATCAGCAACGTAGATTGTCCTCCCGACCCGCATGATCTTTTCTTGAAGGTGACCAAACCGAACAGGAATCGAATCATGCAAAGCCGAGAGGACTTTCACATGATAAAACAACTTCGCAGTCAGGGGGCGTACATCGTGGACATCGCGCACCAGATTGGCTGTTCCGAGCGCACCGTACGCCGTTACCTGGCCCTGCCGGCACCATTGACTGGTAAACCCAAGACCCCACGTGGCAGCAAGCTGGATCCCTTCAAGCCATACATTGATGAACTTCTGGGCCAGGAAGTCTGGAACGCAGAGGTCATCCGTCAGCTGCTCCAGGAACGGGGCTACGACGGCTGTGTGACCCTGATTCGTCGCTACGTTCAGCCCAAGCGCAGCCTGAGGGCAAGTAAACAAACGGTGCGCTATGAAACGATCCCGGGAGAGCAACTCCAGCACGACTGGGGCCAGATCCGGACTGAGGTCGCTGGTCGCCTGTGCACTGTCAACTTCGCGGTCAACATCCTCGGGTACTCCCGCCACTTCCATGTCTGGGCTGGACCCAGCCAGGACGCGGAGCATACCTACGAGTCCCTGGTACAGGCTTTCCGGTACTTTGATGGCGTACCCAAGCGTGTCCTGGTAGATAACCAGAAAGCGGCCGTCATCAGGCATGACAGCGGTGGTCGTGTGGTGTTCAACGCAGGTTTCCTGGAACTGGCGAATCACTATGGCTTCGCCGCCCGGGCCTGTCGGCCCCAGCGCCCCAGAACCAAAGGCAAGACCGAGCGCATGGTGGGCTATGTGAAGCACCACTTCTTCCAGCGGTATCGCAGCTTCGACAGCTACGCGCACCTGAATCAGTTATTGGAGCAGTGGCTGAGCAGCTATGCCAGTCAGCGGACATTACGCCAGTTCCAGCAATCTCCGGCTCAGCGCTTCGAGGAAGAGCGCCATCAACTCAGCCCTTGTCCGGCAACGGACTTCGATACCCGCTATTACGACATCCGCCATGTGGGCTGGGATGCCTACATCGATGTGCGAGGCAACCGTTACAGCGTACCGGCCGAGTGTTGTGGTCAACGGGTCAACATCCGCATCAGTCTGGACGGTGAACTCACCGTCTACGACCTCCGGGGACAGGAAGTCGCCCGCCACCGAATGGCCCATCGTCAGCAAGGCTGGCAAACGGTGGCTGAACACCACGAGCCCTTGTGGCAAGAGGTGATGCCGGTGCAACACCGGAGCCTGGCTGTGTATGAGGAGGTGCTCCAATGAATCTGGACCAACTCCTCGACCGGCTCAAGATGGACCACCTGCAAGCCTCTCTGGATACCCTGTGCGAGCATGCCAGCAAGAAGGACCTGAACTACCGGGAATTCCTGGAACAGGCCCTGGCCCAGGAGTGGGGTGGTCGGCACCAGAAAGGCCTGGACACGCGTCTCAAACAGGCTCGGCTACCCTGGATCAAAACCCTGGAGCAGTTCGACTTCAGCTTCCAGCCGAGCATTGACCGCAAGCTGGTGCGAGAACTCTCCGGCCTTGGGTTCGTGGAACGCAACGAGAACGTGATCCTGCTGGGACCCCCTGGCGTGGGCAAAACCCACCTGGCGGTCGCCCTCGGCGTAAAGGCTGCGGAGGCCGGCCACCGGGTTCTGTTCATGACCTTGGACCGTCTAGTGAGCACGCTGGTCAAAGCCCGCCAGGAAAACCGGTTGGATAGGCAACTCCAACAACTGACGTATCCGAAAGTGCTGGTACTCGATGAGATCGGTTACCTGCCCATGACCCGCGAGGAAGCCAGCTTGTTCTTCCGCCTGATCAACCGGCGCTACGAGCGGGCCAGCACCATCCTGACCTCAAACAAGAGCTTTATGGACTGGGGCGAGGTGTTCGGCGATCAGGTCATCGCCACTGCGATACTGGATCGGCTGCTGCACCACTCAACCACTCTGAACATCAAAGGCGAGAGCTACCGGCTGAAGGACAAACGCAAGGCCGGCCTCGTTCCCGGTACTAGCCAACAACAGGAGGACTCTGACGACACTGACGCTCAAAAACCGGACACTGAAAACTGATGAAAACCGGACAATCTAGGTTGATGAAAAGCGGTCAAACTTCGGTACTGTTGACAGGGGCGAGCATCGTGATTCCTAACCAGGTGGTCAACGGGACGCCAACTACGCTGCGCTCCGTTGGCGCCCATTACCACTAGCGTTAGGTGGTTTGTATGCGCGACTATGATCAGGCCGAAACTCAATTCCTCGCTCGTCTCAGGCAGAAAGGAATCTACGAGCCGGTTCAATGGTTGCCCTACGATGATTTCGCTCTTTTCGGGCGGACGCTTGTTATCAGGAACGGTGTCGAGCAGCTAGGCAGTAGGGATATAGGCATCGCTTTCTCGTTATTGGAGAATAGCGAGTGCACCTTTGCTTTGGTGGCGGTCAAAGAACGAGCGTATTGCACACTCCTGATGGATACATTCGGCACAAAAAATGAGTCCGAATATGATGACTCACTGAACGTCTACTTTTTATCAGAGAGCTATTTCAATGGCCACGTCCGTGTTGCGAGTAATGCTGGTGAGTGGCTGTGGAGCAAATACATTCTAGAGCGGTTTAACCGTCCACTGAGTAGTCTAGACTATGCCTTTAGTCGGAGTCAGGCTGTTGTCACCACCTAACCAACCGCGTCAGTACGCGGCCGATGGCCGCCGGACGTCCCTGACGGGCCGCCGCTGCGCTCCGCGTTAGGCATTTATGAATCTCGACGAACTGGTCACATCTATCCCTGAAGCCGATCTCAAAGCCGAGCTTTCTCAGTGGGTTGATGAATGGAAGAAAGATTCGTCCGATGTGAACCGGCTTTATGAATTAATTGCTAAATGGCACGGTAATACTTGGTTCGTCGATCAAGCAGCGCAAGATGGGTTCTGGGCTAATTTGCAGTCCTTTAAGCAGCAGGCCATCGATGGGCTTGGCGGCATGACAGTGAACGAACGGCTGTATTGGTTCGGGCTCTTCGACGATTGGGATAGCCTAGGTGAAGCTGGGAAAGAACGTCTTAGGGCCAAGCTCCATGCAAATGCCTAACCAGTCATTCCAGTTCGCTCCGGCCCTGATGGGCCTCCACCGGACGCCCTTGTCAGGGCGCCGCTGAATATTGGCGTGTGTGCCGGGCATGGCACAGAACTAGGGAGGTGAAAGTCCTCCTGCCAGGTGTTCGCAGAGCCGAAGGCTAGGAGAAGGGCAAGGGCGTCATCGCGAGGTGGGGTCTCCGGAGCGCCGGCCGGAAGTAAGCCCAATCCAAAGCGGCGGGGCGACGAACAGGAACCCGATACGAGGTGTGGTACATCCGGGGCGAGCGGGCACGTGACCGCGAAGCCCTCCTTCTGCGACTGGGATGTGCTTTATAAATCGGGCGTCTACGCCGTGAAAGCTCTGTGCCTTACCCCGGGAGGTCTGCCACGTGTGGACGGACCCACTGAGAGACGAGCGATCGCCTCTGACCGCGTGGCAGAAATCAGCCGAGGGCGTAGTAGGTTCGCCCGTGAACCGAAGGCCCGAACAGAGACAGGAGTCGAGTGTCCGTGCAGGGAAACGGGATGGCATCCGCAAAGCAGCTTGCGCTGCCCCTGGAGCAACCAGGGGATGAACCCGTTGCCGGAAATCTGGAAAGCTCGCACTCCGTTCAACCCTCACCGTGGATGGCGCGTGTATTGAGCAAGGACAACCTCAATCGCGCCCTGAAACAGGTTCGACGTAACAAGGGAGCGCCGGGCATCGACGGCATGACCGTGGATGAACTGCCGGATTACCTGTGCCGACACTGGCCAGAGATACGGCAACAGTTGCTCCAGCAGACCTACCGACCAAAACCGGTTCGGCGGGTCACCATCCCCAAAGCCAACGGCGGTTCCCGACCTCTGGGTATCCCGACGGTGCTGGATCGCTTTATCCAGCAGGCGATTGCTCAAGTTATCCAACAGGACTGGGAACTCGGCTTCCATCCCCGCAGCTACGGTTTTCGTCCGGGGCGCTCTGCGCATCAAGCGGTCCGATACGGACAACAGTGCGCTCGGGAAGGCCGTAATTGGGTAGTGGATCTGGACCTGGAAGCCTTCTTTGACCGGGTAAACCACGACCGTTTGATGGCGCGGCTGAAACGGCATACGCCGGACAAGCCGCTGCTCAGGTTGATCAACCGGTACCTGAAGGCAGGTGTCCAGATTGACCATCACAAAGAGCTCACACCCGAAGGCGTACCGCAAGGCGGGCCACTGTCTCCGGTGTTGGCGAACGTGGTGCTGGACGAACTGGACTGGGAGCTGGAACGGCGCAACCTGAAATTTGCCCGCTACGCGGACGATTGCCAGATCTACGTTGGCAGTCGCTGCGCAGGAGAACGGGTAATGGTGAGTCTGACGCGCTTTATCGAGGACTCGCTGAGGCTCACAGTGAATACACGAAAGAGCGCGGTAGATCGGCCTTGGAATCGCAGTTTTCTGGGCTTCACCCTCAGCCGGAAAGGGCAGCGACTGAAAGTGGCTGACAAAGCCATCACCAAGCTGAAAACCCAGATCCGGAACCTGAGCCGCCGAACACGGGGCCACTCATTGGCCCAGGTGATCGCAGATCTGAAAGAGACCCTGCTTGGTTGGAAAGCGTACTTCGACGCAGCCGAAGTACTGAGCCCGCTGCGGGACCTGGACAAGTGGATACGGCGGAGAATGAGAAGTTACGTGTGGAAGCAATGGGGCAGAAGGGGGTATCGTGAGCTGAGAAAGCGGGGTGTCTCGGTCAAGTTGGCCTGGAACACCGCAAAATCAGCCCACGGCCCGTGGCGGCTGAGTCATTCGCCGGCACTGCGGCAAGCCTTACCGGCCCGGTTGTTCCGGAGCTATGGACTGCCGGAACTGGCAGTACGGTAACGGGTTGAATCAAGTCACTGAATCGCCGTGGTACGTGATCCGTATGCCCGGTGATGTGGGAGGAGGGGCATCGTGAGGTGCCTCCCTATCCCGATTACACCTCACTGATCCGGCCTTGACGATAGTACGGCAACGCCGTATATTTTGGCAATGCTATTCATTGAAACCTCAACGTTCACCAGGTTATTGCCGAACTACCTCACGGATGAGGAATACCGTGGGCTTCAAACCTACCTTCTGCAGAAGCCAGATGCAGGGGATCTGATTAAAGGTTCGGGAGGTGTTCGTAAAGTTCGATGGGCACCAGCGGGTTCGGGAAAGAGCGGTGGTATCAGAGCCATTTACTACTGGAAGAAATCTGACCACGAGATATGGATGCTCACGCTGTACAGTAAATCAGAGCGCGCCAGTATTCCTGGCCACACGCTCAAGCAGATAGCGGAGGCAATCAAAAATGGGTGACAGAAACCTTGGGGCAGAGATTCTTGACGGTATCAATGAAATCAAACAATTCAAGAAGGGTAAATTGGCCCTGCGAACGCATGAGCTTTCAGAACCTTCACCGCCCAAAGTGATCAGGTTGAAATTGCACATGTCGCAGTCAGCATTTGCCGGTCTTATGGGCGTGAGTATACGAACCCTTCAGGACTGGGAACAGGGGCGGCGTGAGCCGCAGGGCCCTGCGGTTGCGCTTCTGCGTATTGCTGAGCAACATCCGGAAGTTTTTAGTCAGCTTCATTGACCAACGTGAGGTGTAACCAGGCCATGCACCGGATGCCAAAACCTCCGCTTCGCTCCGGTTTTGCCACCGGTGATGGCGGGCGTTAAAGGCCGGTGATGGCGAGGTCCAGAGCTCCGACAATCTGGTCTCTAAAGTGGGAGAGGGAGCCAATGGGGCGCTTGAGATACTTTTCAGGCACAGAGGAAATTTGCGGGGTTAACAGCAGCAGTTCCTGGTCGGCAAAACTGATTTCCGGCGTGAGCCCTTGCATGGCTTCACCACCAAAGGCGGAGCGTTTTCCTAAAGGGATGACGATGCGAGTTGCCAGTTCGCTCAGCAGGCTGCTCTGAATATCGACAAGGTAAAGGTATTGTACCTTGCTGGTTTTGCTTAGATTGGGGTACACATCGAACTGCGCCATCAGAACTCCCTGAATTCGTCGCCGAAGCATCCATGTTGTTCGACAAAATTGTTGTAACTTTTTATCGCAGCGCGATTTTCTTCAATCCATTGTGCGGCTTCGCGTTTGGAGAGCTCCTCTTTCAGGGCTCGTTCCAGGGTAGCAGACAAGTTAATGTTTAGTTCCCGAGTCTTACGCAGCAGATCGCTATTGATGGAGAGGTTCGTCGCTTTTTTGGGTGCGGCTGCGTTGTAGAGTTCGGCCATCGGAGCCTCCAAGTGGCTGTTTAGTCCCCGGCCTTAGTTTATGCGCACGGCAATGCGCATTCAAGTATTTAACCAGTGGCTGTTGTCGGACGCGCCTACGCTGGCGCTCCGGCACGCCGGTCCGCTCCGCGTTAGGCTTCTCTCAGAGCAGGCTCAAGTCCAAGGTGATCGACAAAAGGGATAAAGTCGCGATCTAGAAACAGCAGTGGTAGCTCTTTCTCTATGCAGAAGGTCGCGATGATCACGTCGGCAGTTTTTCTGATGGTAATGCCTTTTTTACGAAGCGCTCGATAATTGTCAGCGCAAACAACTGCCATGTCTTTGCCCAACATTTCATACTGTTCCAGCGCGAGCAGGCTTTGTTTGGTTTGACGGTATTGTTTGTCGTTGCGAATGCCTTGCAGGATTTCTAGAAAGATGAGGTCGCCGATGGCGACACTACCTTGGACTATCGAGGCATCCAGCAGATCAGTTTGAGGATTTTTGACTCCGTTGAAATAGTCGATCCAGACGCTGGTGTCCACCAGTATCATCGGGCACTCCGCATTTCATCCAAGTCGCCTTCCCACTTGATCTTGCCTCGCAACTTTCGAATTTCCTGCTGCTTGCTCAGCTGGACCAGAAGTTTCAGGCCTTGCTCAACGGCTTCTTTTTTGGTTTTGTAGCCGGAGGCTTTAAGGGCTTCGGCCATCAACTGGTCGTCTATGACGATGTTCGTTCTCATAGGGCACCTATGTGTATAAGGTTCGATTTCTATACACAATCTAGCACTTCAAAGAGAACATAACAATCGGCTGCACAGCGTGAGCCGGGCGTTAAACGTCCGAAGCGGCCACGGGGCTTTAGGCAATGGAAACAAGAAAATCATCACGGCTCATAATCGTTGACGAATCAGGACGGTTATTGCTGTTTTTATACAATGACGAGCACGAGTCTCCGTTTTGGGCAACAGTGGGAGGAGAGCTGTTGCCTGGTGAAGGCTATTTCGATGCTGCTAATCGAGAGCTGTATGAGGAAACGGGGCTAATACAGGACGTTGGAGAGGTGCTAAGAGATCGTGATGAAGTATACGCAGTAGCGAGGTCGGTACCAGCTCGCTGGCTCGAAAAATACTTCTTAGTTAAATGGCCCTCAGGTGCAGATGTATTCGCAGCGAAATGGACGGATGAGGAAAAGAGTACCATTCAAAAATGGAGATGGTGGAGTTTAGCTGAAATGCGAGAAGAAAAAGCGTCTCAGTTCAAGCCAGAGTGGATTCCTGATTTACTTCATTCCGTGCTACGTGAAAGCGATTAACAAGTAGCTCCATTTGAGCGCAAAGTGGCGCAAATGAGCCAGATGGTGTGAGTAATAGGAAATAGTCAGATGATTCGCGAGTATAGGAAAGCCGATATTGATCAAGTCTTAGCGATTTGGCTTACTGCTTCGATCGAAGCTCATAATTTCATCGAACCTCAATTTTGGGAGTCAAAGGTCAGTGAGATGCGGGATGTATACATTCCTGCATCGGAGACATTTGTACTGGAATTTGAGAAGAAGATTAACGGATTCTATAGCCTACACGGAAACACTCTGGCTGCGATCTTTGTGGCTCCAGATTTACAGGGCAAGGGAATGGGAACCGCATTGCTTGATGACGCTAAAAATAGGCGAGACAGCTTGCGGCTCTCCGTTTACAAAGAGAATGTTCCTGGTCTCAATTTCTATGAAAAACATGGGTTTATTTTCCTTGATGAGCAAGTCGACGAGCATACTGGTCACCCTGAACTGATCATGGAGTATCAATCCTGAAAATGTTCTTCGGTCGGACAAGTAATCCGCTGCGCTCCGTTGCCGCCAATTACCACGGTGTTAAGTGACTGAGGAAATACAGTGCAATTTTTTAAAAATCTGTTCGGCAAAAAGGAAGTGCCCGAACCTACAGTCACCATTGAAGGGGCCGGTTCTTTAGACTGGGATGCCGATTCGAAGTATTGGATTGGTACGCTCAGCGGAACAACAATAAGCGTTGCATACGATGGTCTCGCCAAGCCAAAAGAGGATTTGGCACAGTTCGTCACTCAAACCCTCAAGCAACCAGGCTTTCTTGAAAACACAGTTTCCAGAATTAAATCAGTAGCTAGAGCTCAGTACCCCGAGAACAGGCATCCTGAAATCGAAGAGTTACAGCCAAAGGATGTTGTTTTCCAAAATCCGAACTTCATCCTGATTCAATTCTTTGGTCCTGAGGACCACGAACCTTTTTGGTTCGGCGAAATACATGGTCGTGAAATTTACGTTGGTTGCGATACGTAAACACTTAGCATGTCATATGGGCCGGATCGCGACTGGGGTACAAGCGTCATGAAAGATTCAAAGAAATTTTGGGACAACTGTGCAGAGAAATACATAAAAAGCCCTATCAAAGATGAAGCTACGTATCAGCAGAAGTTGGCCATTACTCAAGCGTTCCTGAAATCGGACTGGAAGGTACTCGAGTTCGGATGCGGCAGTGGCGCCACCGCTATTTGGCATTCCGCGTATGTGAAACACGTCGTCGCGACGGATATATCCGACAAGATGATAGAGGCGGCCCGGCGAAAGGCCGTCGAGGCGGGTGCTGAAAATGTAACGTTTCAGCAAGGCACTCTAGACACCCTCGAATTTCAGGATGAAAGCTTCGACGCTGTTTTGGGGCTTAATGTGTTGCATCTTTTGGAGGATGTTGATGGTGCCATTATTAACATTCGTCGACTTCTGAAAGAAGGTGGTGTTTTTGTTTCCAGCACATCGCTAATAGCAGAAATCAACTTGGCTTATCGGTTGTTGATCTCTGGCATGCAGTTGTTTGGTCTGGCTCCTTATGTCAGCCGACTTACCAGGAGTCAGCTTACTTCCAAGCTACTGAAATCAGGTTTTACTATTGAACGAGAGTGGCAAACCAGTCATGAATCGATATTCTTAGTTGCTAGAAAAACATAGATGCCAACGAATGGCAGCGCGGTGACGGCTTTCCGCCGCGCGCTATGCAGAGAAGGAGCAATACATCGTGAGGAAAATCTGGCTTGTTTCTGCCGTCTTTGTTGTGACGACTGGGTGCAGCAGCAAGGCTGTGTATGACAATATACAGCACAATAATCGCCAGGAATGTAACAGTGCCCCGCCTGCCCAATATGAGGAATGTATAGAGCGTTCCAGTAAGACATACGAAGAGTACAAGCGGGAGCGTGAGGCGGTGATCGGGGAGGGTTGATTGGCCTCTGAGCGGCTCAACGAACCCGGATTCGATCCCCGTCATCCAGGCCACGCCCCGGATGCCGCACAACGCGGTCGCCTTCATTGAGCCCCGACAGGATGACGGTGCTTAGTCCGTTACCTGGGCCTGTCTCCACGGGCTGGATGTTGGCGCGGTCTCCGGTCACCTTGAATACCGCGTACCCGTTGTTATGGCGGAACAGGGCGGAGGCGGGGACTTGCAGGGTGTCCTCCGCTTGCCAAAGGATGAATTCAGCATCCACGCGGTAGCCATCGCCCAGCAGTTGCCAGTGCTCGTGGGGGCTGAGCATATCCGCAATGACTTTTACCCGTTGTTCCTCAACGCCAAGCGCCGAGACATCCTGGAAGCCGACCGGCTCTACTCGCCGGATTACGGCATCGAGGGTGGGGCCACCCCAGCCCGTAAGGCGGGTGGCCAGCCCGGGCTCCAGTTTCACCGCATCGAAACTCAGAACGTCTACCACCACTTCCAGGGTGCCCGGATCGCCCAATTCCAGCAATGGTTCTCCGGCCTGGACAATGCCTTCACTTTTTCTGACCAGCCCGAGTACCGCACCGTGAATGGGCGAGCGCACGGCAACGCGTTCGGCCGGTTTGCCTCCGTTGGCGGCGCTGGACACCTGCAGCCGGGTTTGGGCAGCCGCCAGTTCGTGGCTGGCCACTTCTTCATCAAACCTGGCAGAGCGCAAAATAGCCTGGGCACGGGCGGCGGTGGTTCGAGCCTGTTGTAGCTGTTCGTCGGAAACGAAGCTGGAGGGCTTCAGTGCCAGTAATCGCTGGTATTCCTGTTGGCTGAAGTCTGCGTCGGCCTCGGCCGCGGCGGCCTTCTGGCGGATGGATTGGAGCGCGGAGCGGGCGGCAGCCACCCTGGCTTCTGCTTCGGCGCGGCTGCGGGCATCCAGGATGCTGGCGGGCATGGGGTCTATCAGGGTGAGTAACTCGCCGGGGATAACGGTGTCACCCACGTCCAGTTCAAGCCGGTGCACAAAGCCGGTTACCGGAGAAGAGACCAGGTAGCGGTCTTTCACCCGGGTTTTTCCTTCTTCCAGCACAGTGACCTCCAGCGGCCCCCGTTGCGCGGTAGACAGATCCACCCAAACCGGCTCTGGCCTCAGGATAAACGCGAAAGTCACCACGATCAGTGCTGCCATCAGTGACCAGAAAAGTCTTTTGCCGGTGATGTGGTTACGCACGGCCATGGGGTGTTCCCTGCAAGTTGAGTTTATTCACGGGTTTTCAGTACGGCCACAAGGTCCAGTTTACGGAGCCTGCGCCAGGTGATGAAGCCGGAGATCACGGCAGAGGCGATCACTACGTTGGCTGCCAGTGCCAGGGTTTTACCGGTGATGATCAGTGGCACCCGGTATAATTCGGTTTGCATGGCTGTTACCACGAGCTGGCCAAGCCCAGTGCCGATGGCCCAGCCCAGTGGTATGCCCACGATCAACAATACCGCAAGCTCCCCCAACAGTATGTGGGACACTTCGTTATGGCTATATCCCAGCACACGCAGGCTGGCCAGATCTCGCGCTCGCTCTGCCAGTGAGATTCGGGCGGTGTTGTAGATCACGCCAAACGCGATGATGCCGCCCAGCAAGCTGATAATGAAGGTATAGGTCAGGAAGGTTTTGGCCAGGGTTTCAAAGAAGCTGTCGAGCATGGCCTGGCGTAGATTAAGGGCCATCACTTTGGGTGTATCGCGCAGTTCCTGGTAAACCGTTTCGGTGAGGTCTGGGTCCAGGTTCATCAGTATCTGGTTGATGACGGGGCCTTCCCTTAACGTCCGGTTCATGGCGTCCAGGTTCATATAGGCACCCACGCCGAGAAATTCGCTGGTGACACCGGAAACAGGCAGCTTGAGGGTAGGGCGTTGGCCTTCCAGTACACGCACGGTGACGGTGTCACCCGGGCGCAGGCCCAGGGAGTCTGCCAGGAAATCGGTCAGCAGTATGCCGGCCTGGGGGATGTTGACGTTCTGAAGCTGGTGGTCGACCACAAATTGCAGTTTGGCGTCGTCAGGGATGCCCGTCAGCCCGGTTCGCCAGCGCCGGTGGCCGTTAATCAGCTCTACCGCCGTAACCCGACGGCCTTCGGTGTACCAGATGCCGGGAAGCCGTGCTAAGCCGTACATAGCTGACTGTCTTACCGGGTCTGTCAGGCTGACGGTGAGGTCCTGTTTCTGAACCTTGGCAAACTGGGTGTGCACCATCAGCGAGACGGAACTGAACTGAAAGTTACCCACCACCACGATTGCAGTGGCCATGGCAATGCCGGTGATCGAAAGCAGGGTTCGGCCGGGCCGCCGTGACAGGTGCCGAACGATCATGCGAGACGGCTGAGTGAACCGGACCCAGCCCAGCAGGCGTTCCGGTGCGCTGATTTGAAAGCGGGCCGGGCCTTCCGGCTGCATGGCCTGGGCTGGAGGCAGCATGGCAGCCGCGCGAATAGCGCGCCATCCACCAAGCCAGGCGACGCCCAGGCTGATGCCGGCGAGCAGCAAAACCCACAACGGGTTGATTCGGAACAGCAGTTCGGGGAAGCGGTAAAACTCCATATAGAGTTCACCCAACGCCCGGCCGAGCCAAAGCCCCGCCAATGTGCCGATAACCAATCCGATCAAGGCAATAACGAGTACCAGCTGGCTGTAGTGCCAGCCAATCTGCCGGTTGCTGTAGCCAAAGGCCTTGAGCACCGCGATGATTTCTCGTTGAGTGCTGATCAACCGGCTGACCACCACGTTCAGCAGGAACATGGCAACGCCCAGGAAAATAGCAGGGAAGATAGTGGCCATGGCTTTGAGCTGCTCAAGCTCATCACTCAGAAAACGATGAGAGAATTGGTCTTCACGGCTGAAGGCACCGGCACTGCCGTAGCGGTTCAGTAACCGATCCAGGCGGTCGATCACATCCTCAACCGGGTGATCAGGGGCTGTTTGCAGAACCAGGCTGTTGAAGGCTCCACGCATGTCCATGGCGGAGGCCAGTGCCTCCTCGGGCATCCAGATAACTCCGTATCGCTCGTAGTCCGGCAACATCCCACCGGGTGGAATGACATAGATGAATTCCGGTGATTCCGCGATGCCCACGATGGTCAGCTGTTGTTGTCGGCCGTTGATAATGCCGGTTATCCGATCGTCCAGTTGCAAGTCGTGGGCATCGGCAAAGCTCCCGATAATCGCCGCTTCGTCGGTGCGGCTGGCATCCGGCAACCGTCCTTGGCGCAGGTAGAGCTGATTGACGGCGGGTTGACCGGTGGCAGGCACTGAAACCAGCCGTGCGGATACCGGGTCTTGAAAACCGGCCACGTCGAGTTTGGCTACGCCTTCCACCCGTGCGCTCAGGCGTGTAACACCGGGGATGTCGGCAACCTGCGCCAGCACCTGTTTGGGCGCTCGTTTGAGGTTTACGAAGACGTCGGCAAACTGGTGTTCCTGGTAATACTGGTCCCGGGTGGCACTGAGCGATGCGTAATTCACCAACGACAACAGGCAAACCGCGATGCCGCCGGCAATCACCAGGGCGATGGCCAGCATCTGGCCGCGCATCTGCCAGATTTCGCGGCGCAGCTTGGTGTGGAGGATGCTGGTACCAAAGGGAACCATGGCGCTACCAGCTCAGGGTTTTCGGGTCTTGCCGGTGGGCATTGCGCTGCTCACCGCTGATCAGACCATCTGAGAGGGTGATCACCCGGTCTGCCATCAGGGCAATAGAGGCGTTGTGGGTGATGATTACCGTGGTGGTGCCGGTTTCCCGGTTGGCTTTCTCCAGAGCCTCGAGTACCAGAACACCTGTAGCGGAATCGAGGGCGCCTGTGGGCTCATCGCACAGCAACACGTTGGGCTGCTTGGCGATGGCCCGGGCAATAGCAACCCGTTGTTGTTCGCCGCCAGACAACTGGGCCGGGAAATGATCGGCCCGGTTGGCCAGCCCAACCAGTTCCAGCGCCAGGTCCGGCTCCATGGGGTTACGGGCGATTTCGGTAACGGCGACGACGTTCTCCCGGGCGGTCAGGCTGGGGATCAGGTTGTAGAACTGGAACACGAAGCCTACGTAATCCCGGCGGTAGCGGGTGAGTTCCTTATCGGTGGCCCGGGCAAGGTCGGTATCCAGATACCTGACTTCACCGCTGGTCGGCACATCCAGGCCGCCGAGAATGTTCAGCAGAGTGGATTTGCCAGAGCCGGAGGCACCCAGCATCACCACCAGTTCACCGGCGTAAAGGTCGAGATCCACTCCGCGCAGGGCGTGCACCTGCACTTCGCCCTGCTGGTAGGTTTTGGTGAGGCCGCGGGTGTGAAATACCGGAGCGCCTGATAGCGCGGATGCAGCCATAATACGACTCCCTTCGTAAACAACAGATCACGACCAGTATAGCCTGTTGGAATCTCCCGGATTTGATCCGGCGCATTCTCAATGCGAACACGGGTGCTAACGGCCGGGGCAATCAGGTAAAGTCGGTAAATAGCTTACTCGCCGTCAATCGGAGACCAAACATGAGTGATTCAACCTATACGCCTCCAAAGGTCTGGAAATGGGACAGCAGTAACGGAGGCAGGTTTGCCAACATTAATCGTCCCGTTGCCGGGCCTACCCACGACAAAGCGTTGCCGGTGGGGGAGCATCCATTCCAGCTGTATTCCCTGGCCACGCCCAATGGCGTAAAAGCGACGGTGATGTTTGAGGAGTTGCTGGAGAAGGGTATCAAGGAGGCAGAGTACGATGCCTGGCTGATCAACATCATGGAAGGAGATCAGTTCAGCAGCGGGTTTGTTGAGGTAAACCCGAACTCCAAGATTCCGGCGTTGCTGGACCGCAGCGAGAACCCGGCCGTGCGGGTGTTTGAATCCGGATCTATTCTTGTCTATCTGGCGGAAAAGTTCGGTGCCTTTTTACCAACCGACCGGGCCCGGCGCACAGAGACGATGAACTGGCTATTCTGGCAGATGGCCAGTGCACCGATCCTGGGTGGTGGTTTCGGGCATTTTTATGCCTATGCCCCGGAAAAATACGAGTACCCGATCAACCGTTACACCATGGAGGTGAAGCGGCAACTGGATGTGCTGGATCGCCAGTTGGCGGACAACCAGTACATCGCCGGTGACGAATACACCATTGCCGATATGGCAATCTGGCCCTGGTATGGTTCGCTGGTGAAGAACACGGTGTACGAGGCGGCGGAGTTCCTGGAAGCCCACACCTACAAGAACATTTTGCGTTGGACAGATGAGCTGGCCAAGCGCCCCGCGGTGCAACGTGGCCGCATGGTAAACCGGGCCTGGGGTGAGCCGTCTTCCCAGCTGCACGAGCGGCATGATGCCAGTGACTTTGATTTGCGTACTCAGGACAAGCTGGACGGTGAAAAATAAGGAGGAACAATGGCGCTACCTGCAGCGTTAACCGAAGACCAGATTTATCACCGTTGCCCGTTGGACAAGTTGAACTTTGAGACAACGGCAACGCTGGAAGAACTGGAACTTCCTTTTGGGCAGGAGCGCCTGCTGCGCGCGATGGAGTTTGGCGCCAGCATGGAGGCCAGTGGCTTTAACCTGTTTGTGCTGGGGCCATCCGGAGCGGGTAAGCACGAACTGGTCAGGCAATTCCTCGACAAGCACGCCGAAGGCCAGCCGGTGCCATCCGACTGGTGCCACGTGTTCAACTTTCAGCAATCCGACAAACCAAAGGCCATTGAGCTGCCGCCGGGTGAAGGCAGGGTATTCAAGCGTGATATGAGTGACCTGGCAGCGGAGCTGAAAACCGCCATTCCGGCTACCTTTGAAAGTGAGGAGTACCAGGCTCGCATTCAGGAGCTTCAGGAAGAGGTGACTCGTCGTCAGCAGAAGGGCCTGTTCGCCATCCAGGAAGAGGCCAACGCGAACAATATAGCCATGCTGACAACCCCCGCCGGCTTTACCTTTGCGCCCATGCGTAACGGCGAAGTGATTGAGCCGGAGGAATACAAGACCTTCTCTGATGATGAGAAGGCGCTGGTGGAGGCCAAGGTTGAAGACCTGCAGAAGAAACTGCAGCAGGCTATCCAGCAAGTGCCGCGGCTGCGCAAGGAAGTGCGGGAGCGTATCCACGCTCTGAACGAAGAGATGGTTCAGCTGACCCTGGGCGGCCCCATTGGCGAATTGCGCGAGAAGTGGTCGCACCTGTCGGAGGTGGTTGCCTACCTGGATGCGGTTCGGGAAGACGTGGTAGAGCACGCGGAAGCCTTCCAGGATAGTGAGAACGGCGCCCCTGCCGGGTTGCTCAATCGTTACCGGGTGAACCTGTTGGTGGATAATTCGGAAACGCAGGGCGCCCCGGTGGTGTATGAGGACCTGCCCAATCACCAGCACCTGACTGGTCAGATTGAGCATCGTGCTCACCAGGGTAACCTGTACACCGACTTCACATTGATCCGGGCCGGTTCGCTGCATCGGGCCAACGGCGGTTTTCTGATCCTGGATGCCCGCCGCATTCTGACCCAGCCCATGGCCTGGGAAAGCCTGAAGCGTATTCTGTTTTCCAATGAAATTCGTATTGAATCCCTCGAGCGCCTCTATGGCCTTGCCACTACCGTCAGTCAGCAGCCTGAACCGATCCCGCTGAAAGTGAAAGTGGTGCTGGTGGGCGACCGGACCCTGTATTACCTGTTAGCACACTACGACCCGGACTTCCTGGACCTGTTCAAGGTTGAAGCAGATTTCGAGGATGATCTGGACCGGGACGGGGCGAGCTATCAGCTCTACGCCAGAATGCTTGCCACCATGGCCAAATCTGTAAAGGCCCGGCCAATGGACAAGCCCGCCGTGGGGCGTTTGATTGAGCATGCCAGTCGCCTGGCTGGTGACCAGAAAAAACTGACCGCCCATGACCGGGTCTTGAAAGACCTGCTCAGCGAGGCAAATCACTGGGCTGCCCGTGCCGACAGCAAACACATCGGCATCGGGCATATTCAACAGGCGATTGATGAGCGGGAGTTTCGCGCCAGCCGTATTCGGGAACGTAGCCTGGAGCAGATCTACCGGGGTGTGGTGATGATTGCCACAGACGGTGAGCAGGCGGGGCAGGTGAATGGCCTGTCTGTGTTGCAGATAGGTGCCACCCGTTTTGGTCAGCCTACCCGCATCACGGCCACCGCCCGGCCTGGCAAAGGCCAGGTGGTGGATATTGAGCGTGAGGCGAAACTTGGCGGGCCCATTCACAGTAAGGCGGTAATGATCTTGTCCCGCTTTCTGGCAGGCCGCTATGCGCCCATGGGGGATTTATCCCTGTCTGCGAGCCTCGCCTTCGAGCAATCCTACGGTGGCGTGGAAGGGGATTCTGCCTCGGTAGCGGAAACCTGTGTGCTGTTGTCTGCCATTACCGGCGTGGCGCTGAAACAGTCGTTGGCGGTGACCGGCTCCATGAACCAGCACGGTGAGGTTCAGGCAGTGGGAGGGGTGAATGAGAAAATCGAGGGTTTCTTCAATGTCTGCAAGAAAAACGGTGGGGTAAATGGCCACGGCGTGTTGCTGCCCGCCAGTAACATTGAGCGCCTGATGTTGAATGAAGAGGTGCGCACGGCGGTTCGGGAGGGCGTGTTTGCCATTTATCCGATGACCCACATTGATCAGGCCATTGAGCTGATGACCGGCATGGCGCCAGGCTCGCCTGACGATGAGGGTGGTTATCCGGAAGGGAGCTTCAACCGTCGCGTGGCTGATCGTTTGGCTGAGTATGCAAAGGTAGGGCAAAAGAAGGAAGACGCCCAGGATAACGACAGCGGAGGCAAGAACGGTGACCGCTGAGCAACAGCTACCGGTTGAGCCAGTGGGCCGGGTGCTGATTCTGTTGGATGGTTCAAGGTTAAGTTTGGCGGCTCTGGAAGCCGCGGCGGACATTGCCCATGCGCGCAAAGCCGAAGTGCTGGGGGTGTTCGTGGAAGAGGTGAACCTGTTGCGAAGCGCG